>NZ_JANKJL010000010.1:0-118060 GCF_041414805.1 Sporosarcina sp. OR05
AAACTTTCCCAAAACACCGCATAATTCCCTGAAACGCCGCATAACCGCGCCAAATGCCGCATAACGCCACTCCCTCTAACCAACCCCTTAATTAGTCAAAAGCATTCAGCGCGACCATCAATCCTGCCAACAGAACTCCACCCGCGGACAAAGAAAACCGCATAAAATGCCCAAACGCGGCATAACTTCCTCAAACTCCGCAAACTATCCCAAAACATCGCATAATTCCCTGTAACACCGCATAATCCCGCCAAACGCCGCATAACGCCCGCAAAAACACCACCAAACCCAACCACTAGTAGCATCCTCACAAATGCCACAAAATTCCTCCCACCAACGAACTACCAGCACACTAAAAAAACCAACACCTTCGAACGATTTTTCTGAAATATCGCATAGTGCAACAACAATCGCTATTTTCAATCTACTTTCGCTATGCTATGTTGTGAGAGAACACTACTAAACTCACAAGGGGGAAATGGTACTGTGAAGAAACAAAATTTCACGAAAATGCTAAGCGCACTACTAGCATTCATACTCGTGCTCTCACTCGCCACACCATTTGCAGCATCCGCCAACACGGACCTGCCAAGCGGCACACAAACGAGCGAAACAGCACACAACACCAAAGCTTTCAAAGACAAACTCTCTGACGAAAGCACACTGCAACAAAAAGCCGTCATCGCCGAACAACTCAACCTAATCGGCGGCGAAGCAACACTACACGAGCAACTCCAAAAACTTTCAGGGAACGAACAAATCCCAGTCATCATCCACTTCTCTGAACGCTCGGTAGCACTCGAAAAAGGCATCAAAAAACTCAACGGCAAACCATTTAGCGCCACGGAAGAAAAACAAACCAAACAAAAAGTCAAAAACCAACAAATCCGTGCCAAAAAAGAAATGGTCACCAAAGGCATAAAATTCAACGAAGGCTACACATACGACACAGTACTTAACGGCATGTCAGGCACTATCAAAGCCGACGACCTCGAAAAACTACTCGAAGTCTCAGGCGTCACGCTGATCGAACCCGACACAACCGTCACAGCATTTGAAACAAGCAAACCAGCCAAAACAAACTTGAAAAAACCAACTCCATCAGACAATAAACTTCAAGAGAAAGCACCAAATAAACAAGCAACACCAGCCATGGACACAAGCATCGGCTTCCTAGGCATCGAAGCACTATGGGCAGAAGGCTACGAAGGACAAGGCATCAAAGTCGCCGTCCTCGACACAGGCATCGACCCGGATCACCCTGAATTCCAAGGCATCTACAAAGGCGGCAAAAACTTCGTCCCACACACAGGAACGGACTACGCTCGCCCACGAGCAGCGGACGACGCATCCGAAACATCACCACTCGATCGACCGGATCACCGCCCTGAATTCAACGAACGCGGCAGCTCCTTCTACACATCACACGGCACACACGTAGCAGGAACCATCGCCGCAATCGGCAACAACGAATACGGCATCAAAGGAATCGCACCAAAAATCGACCTCTACGCATACCGCGTACTCGGCGCATACGGCAGCGGCTCCACATCCGGCATCATCAAAGCAATCGACACAGCCGTCATCGAAGGCATTGACGTCATCAACCTATCACTCGGCGGTGGCGCAAACTCCGAAACGGACGGCGCATCATTCGCCATTAACAACGCCATGCTCGCAGGCACAATCTCAGTAATCGCAACAGGAAACTCAGGCCCGAACCGCGGCACAATGGGCACACCCGCCACATCCCGCCTCGGCATCGCAGTCGGTAACACAACAAATCCGGAAGCACGCTATTTCGGTGACGCAGCCATCACAATCGGAGACTACAACCTCTCCAAAACACTGAACCTGATGGGCACAACATTTGGCCAAGACCTTGCCACACAACTGAACGGCGAATATAGCCTCATCGCAGTCCCAGGCGTAGGAAAATCATCCGACTACGCAGGACTCGACGTCAATGGAAAAGTCGCACTCGTCTCCCGCGGCGAAATCCCATTTGTCGACAAAATCGCAGCTGCAAAAGATAACGGAGCAGTCGCAGTCATCGTCCACAACTTTGCAGGCGGCTCAAACGCACCAGGCCCGTCCGGCACATTCCTCGGTGACGCATTCGAATTCATCCCGACATTCGACATGTCCCAAACCGACGGAGACGCAATCCGAGCGGCATTAACACAAGCAGAAGGCACCATCACATTCAGCAACTTTGACAACACACTCACAACCGGCGACGACGTCAACAACTCAAGTTCCCGTGGCCCATCCACACCGAACTTCGACATCAAACCCGACGTCACAGCACCCGGCACCAACATCATGTCAGCAATTCCGATGTACAAAGCAGACTTCCCGGAAGCAACCTACGAACACGCCTACACGCGCAAAACAGGTACTTCCATGGCTACACCTCACATTGCGGGAATCGCGGCATTAGTCAAGCAAGCGAATCCGACATGGAACGCCTTTGACGTCAAAGTTGCCCTGTCCAACACAGCAAAAGTCTTGGACACTAGCAAGTACGACGTATTCGCACAAGGAGCCGGCCGCGTACAAGCCTACCAAGCTGCACACCCGGAAATCCTTGCGTACAGCATGGACACGGCAAACAACGACGGTGAAACAGTCGAAAACCTAAAAGGGACCGTCACATTCGGCCCACAATCACTTAAACAAGCGATCTCTGTCAACAAGCAGATCCTCGTCAAAAACGAGAACGGCAATGGCGGCACATACAACGCAACCGTCGAAGTGACAAAAGGGTTCGCGGATGCAACCGTCACCATCGACAAACCGACGTTCACACTAGCAGGCGAACAACTGCTCAACGTCACGCTCACAGCATCCGCCAACACGAACGCAAAACCTGGCGATGAAATGCTCGGCTACATCCACATCACAGGTGGCAGCACCGTCGCATCGTTACCTTTCGCAGCTGATTTCGGCGGGGAAGCAGCAGCTGAAGTAAAAGACATGTCCATCACGGAAACAGACCTTAGCTTCAACGGTGACGGCGTGAAAGACGAAGCAATGCTTTATTTCACCATCACAGGTGACGTCGGTCTTAACTTCGTCGAAATCTGGGACATCATGAACCCGACAGGCGGTACGTATGAAGACGGCTACATCGGCTACTTGCATGCAGGTTCGAGCTTAGGTGCAGGTTCCTACCAGCTACCAATCCGCGGCCAATACAACCCGTGGGATGGAACAGGCGCAACAACAATTCCTGACGGCCTCTATACAATTGATTTCTCTGGCCAAACCGTATCCGGCAACCCACCAGTCATCGGTGACTACGTCGGGCCAGTCGTCGTCAAATCGACAGCAGGTACTGTCACAGGAACAATCGAAGGCACAACAGCAACAGGCGCAATCGATGACGCCTACATCATCTACCAACAAGAACTCGTCAACTACAACTTGGGCTACGACATTAACACGAAACTACACGCAACATACGAAGTGAAAAACGGAGAAGAAGTCGTTGCATCCGGTCCAGTTACGTTAGCACAAGACGGCACATACACATTCGAACTGCCGAATCTGGACAAAGCCAATCACACCGTCATCGTCATGTACGAAGACGCAGCTGGCAATAAAGCCGAAGCCGTCATCTACAACGCTGGCGACCAAGTGGACGACCAAATCACGTACACACTAAACGAACAAGCACTCGCCCTGCAAACTGGCGACACAGCACAACTGACACTAACAGAAACAACAACAAAACCGGACGGCACAACAACGGACAAAGACGTCACAGCAAACGCAACCTTCACATCAGCTGACGAAACGGTCGCAACCGTCCAAAACGGCACCGTCACTGCAGTCGCAGCCGGAACAACCGAAATCACTGTCACATACAACGATTTCACCGCTGCCGTAACGGTTGAAGTAACAGAACAACCAACCGGCGAAGAAACCGTCACGTATACAGTGAACAAAACGCAAATGGTCCTAGGCGTTGGCCAACAAGAACAACTTTACGTCACTGAAACAACTGTAAAACCGGACGGCACAGTAAGCGAAAAGGACGTCACAGGACACCTTCGCTACAACGTCGTCAACAACACGTACGCAACGGTCCACAAAGGACTCGTCACAGCAAAACAAGCAGGCAAAACCCAAGTGCGTATTTTGATTCCGAATCGCGACCCAATGTACGTCTATTTGGAAGTGAAAGACCTTCCGCAAAACACGGTCACATATTCTGTCAATAAAACACACCTCAACATCGGTGTCGGTCAACAAGAACAACTGTACGTGACAGAAACAACCGTCACACCTGAAGGGGACGTAACAGAAAAAGACATTACCGGCTTTGCGAGCTACAAAGTGATCGATAACACTGTCGCAACTGTCAAAAAAGGTCTCGTCACAGCAGTAGCACCTGGCCAATCACAAGTGCGCATCACAATTCCAGACAAAGAAACACTATACGTCTACTTGACAGTGGAGGACGTCCCACAAGATGTCGTCACATACACACTGAACAAAAAGGAATTGACAATGGAAGTCGGCCAGCAGGAGCAACTTCGCGTCACCGAAACAACGGTCACTCCTGAAGGTGAAACAACCGAAAGAGACGCAACTGCACAAACGCGTTTCAACGTCGTCAATAACACACTTGCAACGGTTCAAAAAGGACTAGTCACAGCACACGCACCAGGCAAAACCCAAGTTCGGGTTACACTCCCAAATGGCGACATAACACTCGTCTACTTGGAAGTGAAGCAACCTGCGCAAGAAACCGTAACCTATGCAATTAATAAAAACGAACTCACACTGGAAGTAGGGCAAGAGGACAACCTTACTGTCGTTGCGACAACAGAGCACATCGACGGCAGCACAACAATTACGGATGTCTCTGAACAAGCATCCTACACAGTAGCTGACCCGACAATCGCCTCCGTAACACGGGGCATCGTCACTGGCCAGCAACAAGGCACAACACAAATCACCGTCAAATACGCGGACTTCACCGCAACAGTCAACGTTACCGTCCAAGCACCAGCAGGGCCGGACACAATCACTGTCACAGAAGAAAGCATCGCGCAATACTTGAACAACAAAAAAGCAAAACAAATCATCATCGACATCACCGAATTTACCGATGAAAAACACATCGTCATCGAACAAGCACTACTGAAAAAAATCGAGAAATCCGAGAAAGACGTTGTCCTCCAAATCGCTGGTGCAACCTTCACATTTGAAGACGACGCAATCGAAGAACTACGCAAACAAACAAAAGGCGACCTCACCATCGTCATCAGCCAAGCAGACGGTAGTGAAATCAAAAACGCCATCTCCGACATCTTCACACTCGCCTTCTATAAAGGCACAGGAGATACGAAACAAGCTCTCAACAAACTTGACGAAGAAATCGAAATTACACTACCAATCGACACAACGAAAGTAAGTTCCAAAAAAGTAGCCGTACTGGATCTTTCAACGAACAAAAAACTAAAAGCCAAATACAAAAAAGGCAATCTCGAATTTGAAACAAAACAACCAGGCAGCTTCGTTGTTATTAACGACTAAACATTATTAAGAGCCGCGTGATGCACTGTACGGATAGTGCCTCACGCGGTTTCATTGATGACAAGCTAAAAAATCCCTTAATTATTTAAAAGGATAGCCATTCTCCTGTTGAACTTTTCACAAAACCTCTTGCATCGCCTAGTTTATAAAAGATAGAATCGTGTAATAGAGAAATAGATGAAAAATCATTGAATCGGAAAAGGATGTGCCTCGAAGATGAGCAAAAAAGCGTCCGAACTATTACAGCATAAGCAGAACATCCAAAACTGGAGCGCACGAAGAGCTACCCAACAAAGAAACTATAAAACAACGACGAAATCCGTTCGTAATTACGTCGTGCTCGATTTTGAAACGACTGGATTCCGAGCTGGTGCAGACCGAATCATTCAAATTGGAGCACTCAAGTACATCGATCACCAACAAACCGAAATCTTTAGCACGTTTATCAACCCGGAACGTCACATACCACACAAAATTACGCGACTTACCGGCATCTCAAATGAAATGGTTCAATGGGCACCAACAATTGAAAATAAAATACACGAACTCATCGAATTCATAGATCATTTACCCATCGTAGCGCATAACGCTCCCTTTGACATGGGTTTTCTATATGCCCTCAATAACCATGAAGGCATCTCAATCCCACAATACACAGTCATCGATACTGTCAAACTAGCACGCAAAACCATCACCGAAACACCCAATCATAAACTAGGCACACTTGCCAACTACCTACAACTCGAACACGACGCACACGACGCAATCGGCGACTGCCTAGCCACCGCCGCCATCTACCAATACTGCACAATAACCGCCTGAACAAAAATCAGGCGGTTATTCCCATCCCAATTCAAGTATCCACAAAAACCCATAAACACCGCATAACCTCAAAACTACAAATCCCCGCCAACCAACCCCTTAATTTGTCAAAAGCATTAAGCGCGACAAAATCCATCCCCCTCAAAAATCCACCCGCGGAAAAAGAAAACCTCATAAAAACAAAGAACGCCGCATAACTCCCTCAAACACGGCAAACTTCCTCCAAACACCGCATAACTCCGCCAAACGCAGCAAAACCGCCTCAAACAAGCATAACCTCAAAACTAAAAATCTCCGTCAATTAACCCCTTAATTTGTAAAAAGCATTCAGCGCGACAAAATCCATCCGCCCTCAAAAATCCACCCGCGGAAAAAGAAAACCTCATAAAAACAAAGACCGCCGCATAACTCCCTCAAACACGGCAAACTTTCTCCAAACACCGCATAACTCCACCAAACGGCGCAAAACCACCTCAAACACGGCAAACTCCTTCAAAACGCCGCAAAACTCCCTCAAACACCGCATAACCTCAAAACTACAAATCCCCGCCAACCAACCCCTGAATTTGTCAAAAGCATTAAGCGCGACAAAATCCATCCCCCAAAAAATCCACCCGCGAAAAAAGAAAACCTCATAAAAACTAAGAACGCCGCATAACTCCGTCAATCGCCGCATAAACGCCTCAAACGCGGCAAACTCCTTCAAAACGCCGCATAACTCCACCAAACACAGCAAAGCCGCCTCAAACGCAGCATACTTCTCAACAACGCCGCATATCACCCTCCACCCAACTCATTTTCCAAAATTGCTCCTCAAAAATCCCGCCAAAACAACGCATAAACACCCCGAAAAACGCATAACATCAACCAATCACATCAAATTGTGTCTTTTTACACCAAAATAAGAACTTGCACCAAACCATTCCCATCCCGAACAAAGCAAGCTACACTAAACAAGAGGTGAAAAAATGCTATACAAAAACCGAACAATGCCAAACGACTTACAAGGGTTAATCGCCTTGGACAAGCGACTTCCCAACCACCACGAAAAAAAGCATGCCGTACAAAAAGAACTATACAACTGCGAAGCAGGATACAAAGGGGAACTCGAATTTGACAAAGCCATGCTCGACTTCGAACCCGACTATCCATACGCACTGTTGCACGATCTCTACTTGCACACCAACGGAAACTATTTTCAAATCGACTCACTGCTAATCACACCGAGCGCCATCACCATCATTGAAGTGAAAAACTTCGCCAACAAAACAGTCATTACCGAAAATCCAACCCAATTCATCAAAGTCTATCGAAACGGTGACCGAAAAGTACTGAAAAACCCAATCGAAGAAGTCCAGCGAAAAACAAAATATTTGAAGAATTGGCTCGCCCAACACAACATCCAGATCCCCATCGAAAGCCTCATCATCTTCACACACACCAACGAACTCGCCTTCGAAAACTCGCAGCTCCCAGTGAAAATTTTATTTACTTACGAAGCCGCCGACTACCTAGCTGCACAACCGATCACCGAACACATCCTTGACAAACCCGCAATACAGCACTTGGCAATGAAATTCAATAACCAACACAAAACCTACAACCCATTCCCGCTACTGAAGATTTACAACATAAATCCTCAAGACATCTCAACGGGCGTCTTTTGTCCAGCATGCAATAAAATCGGAATGCGTTGGGAAAAGAGGAAGTGGAATTGCAAGCAGTGCGGCCACACAAGTAAAAGCGAACATGAGCAAACAATAAAAGAGTGGTTCATGCTCATCAACCCGCAAATCACGAATCGGCAACTTCGCTATTTCCTACAGCTACCAAGCCGCCACGTTGCTCAAACATTGCTCGCCAAATCCAATCTGCAGCTTCGAGGTGAAAAACGGGCGGCCCACTATATTTTACGAAAAGAAGGGAAGTCACCAATTCCCGTCGAATAAACAGCTTGAAGAGGGGGATGCAATTGAACATCACACTAGAAAAAGTCACACAACAAAACATTAGAGACTGCGTTCAGCTAAACGTAGGAGAATCCCAACAAGAATTCGTCGCAAAAAACGTCAACACCATCGCATGGGCATACGTCGATCCAAACTTTACACCGTATGCAATCTGTCACGACAGAACCGTCATCGGCCTACTCGCAATAGAGGACATTCCCGACAATGAACCATACGATCGCTATTGGATTCCACGCTTCATGATTGGCGAGCAATTCCAAGGAAAAGGCTACGGCAAACACGCAATGCAAGCAGCCATCGACATGCTTTCCGAGAAAGCCAACTGCGAACGCATCCGCCTATCCGTCTGGCCCGAAAACCCAGGAGCCATCGAATTCTACAAAAAAGTCGGCTTCATAGTCACGGACGAAATGCTCGAAGACGAAATCGTAATGGACTACTACCCAAAATAAACAACCAACTAGCAAAATCAACCATCCATGAAAAAGACCGCTTGAAAGCAAGTAGCAAACTCGCCCTCAAGCGGTCTTTCACTTCACAACCCCCGAATACCTCTCCAGAACTCAGCATAACTCTGCCAAACGCCGCATAATTTCGGAGAACGCGGCATACTCCAGCCAAACGCCGCATACTTCTCCAAAACACCGCATACTTCTCCAAAACACCGCATAATCCCACCAAACGCGGCATAACCACCCAAACTCCAGCAATCCGCCTCCAGCCAACCCCTTGATGGTTAAGTGCATCCATTCGCGACCACTACGCCAAAGCACAACAAACACCCCGCGAACCCAACAATCCCCGAATACCTCTCCAGAACTCAGCATAACTCTGCCAAACGCGGCAAAACTCCCTCAAACGCCGCATACTTCTCCCAAACTCCGCATAATCCCGCTAAACGCGGCATACTTCTTCCAAAAGCCGCATAACCACCCGAACTCCAGCAATCCACCTCAACCCAACCCCTTGATGATCAAGTGCATCCATTCGCGACCACTATTCCAAAGCACAACAAGCACCCCGCGAACCCAACAATCCCCGCATACCTCTCCAAAACTCAGCATAACTCTGCCAAACGCGGCAAAACTCCCTCAAAAACCGCATACTTCTTCCAAACACGGCATACTCCCGCAAAACGCCGCATAACTCCACGAACTACCGCATAACTCCAGCCAAACACCGCATAATCCCAAAAACCCCCGCATAACCAATAAAAATCCTGTATAATCAACCCAAGAAAACAAAATCACTCAACCAACAAAAAAAGAAAGGAGCATCTACCATGCAAGCCGACCAACAAAAAAACACCTACAAACCCGATCCGCGCTTCAAAATCGCTCACCACGAAGCAAAAATCGGCATTGCACTCGCCATCTTCAACTTCATCTGGTGGTTCGGATTCGCCTACGGACTCGGCAACCGCCCACCCGAAGAATACACATACACATTCGGCCTGCCCAACTGGTTTTTCTACAGCTGCGTCATCGGCTTCATCCTGATGTCCGCACTCGTCATCGTCATCACAAAATACTTTCTAAAAGAAATCCCGCTCGACGCAGAGCCTACCGAAACCCAGCCAAAGGAGGATTCACCGAAACTATGAATAGCCAAGTCATCATCCCGCTCATCATCTTCCTGATCGCGATCTTCGCCATCGGCTTCATCGCGTCCAAACAAATGAGCACAAATGGCGGATTCCTCCAAGAATACTTCCTTGGCGGACGCGAACTCGGCGGCTTCGTCCTCGCCATGACAATGGTCGCCACATACGGCAGCGCATCCAGCTTCCTCGGAGGCCCCGGAACCGCCTACACAGTCGGTTTCGGATGGATCCTGCTTGCTATGAGCCAAGTCGTCACCGGTTACTTCGTCTTGCTCATCCTAGGAAAAAAATTCGCTATCCTAGCACGAAAATACAACGCCGTCACGATGATCGACTTTCTAAAAGCCCGCTATAATAGCTCGGCCGTCGCGATTCTATCAGCCCTAGCCATCATCATCTTCCTATTTTCCGCCATGACCGCACAATGGGTCGGCGGCGCACGGCTCATCGAATCGCTAACCGGCCTCCAATACACATCGGCGCTCTTCATCTTCGCCATCTCCGTCCTCGTCTACGTGACCATCGGCGGATTTCGCGCAGTCGCACTCACAGACGCCGTCCAAGGAGCCATCATGGTCGTCGGAACACTCATTCTCCTCATCGGCGTCATCATTGCCGGCGGGGGAATCCCGGCCATCATGCAAGACTTACTCAACGAAAACCCGAGACTCGTCACACCATACGGAGCAGAAGGCACCCTCACACCCGCCTACATATCCTCATTCTGGATACTCGTCGGCGTCGGCGTCGTCGGACTCCCACAAATGGCCATCCGTGCCATGAGCTACAAAAGCTCACGCGCCATGCACCGGGCACTCGTCATCGGCACAATCGTCACCGGCTTCATCATGCTCAACATGCACCTCATCGGCGTCTTCGCCCGCCCCGTCATGCCGGGCATCGAGGTAGGGGATAAGGTCATTCCGTTAATCGCGTTGGAAGTATTGCCCCCGTGGCTAGCGGGCATAGTGCTCGCGGCACCTATGGCAGCAATCATGTCAACCGTGGACTCGCTTTTATTACTAGTAAGCTCAGCCATCGTCAAAGACGTATACCTGAACTTCATCAAACCTGAAGCACCCGAAAAACAAGTAAAACAACTGAGTATCGGAATCACAGGCCTCCTAGGAATCATCGTCTTCCTCCTAGCCCTGCAGCCACCCGACCTACTCATTTTCTTGAACCTATTCGCATTCGGAGGACTTGAAGCCGCCTTCATCTGGCCAATCGTCCTAGGCCTCTACTGGAAATACGGCAACAAATACGGCGCTATACTCAGCATGCTCACCGGCATCGCCAGCTACATCGCGATCCACTTCTACAACACAACAAACGGCAATTTACTCGGAGTACACACCGTAACCGTACCAATCGTACTCTCCCTAATCGCCTACATCATCGGCTCCCTCGCCATCCAGCGAAAAGCCTTCAAATTCTAAACCAAAAGCGGGGCCAACAGCCCCGCTTTTCTAATCAATATCAATGATCATCCAAACACCGCATTACTCCCAAAAACGCGGCATATTTCCTTCAAACACCGCATAACCTCTGCAAACGCAGCAAACTTCCTCCAAACACCGCATAACGCCAACCAATCCATCCATCTCAAACAAGCCCTTAATTTGTCAAAACCCATCAGGCGCGACACAAAACTTCAACACTCAGAAACCTTTCGCGGAACTTTGCGTACTCGTCCATAACTCAACACGGATGACTAAAAGGTAATAAAAATGAGATAACACTATAAATATGCTACACTTAACATATACTAAAAAAGACCGAGCGTCGGACAACGCTCAGTCAATTACAGCGAACATCCGCAAGAAGTGCGGTTGGCTAGTAGAGCATAAAGTAACCCCATCCCACTTTGGCCAGTGTATTGGATGGGGTTATTTGTTTCTAGTGGTAAACAATACAATAATTGCTACTACAGTTGTGACAGCAGTAGCAATAGCTACAAAAAACTGAATTAATACACTTATAGCCTAGTATGTCCCCATTTTATCACCCCCTTTCACGGGAGTGCCAACCTTCCATCCAACTATGTCGCTGTAAATTTTATTATACCATTCTATGTTAATTGTAGCGAACAAACATTCTTGTTAGTGGAGAATAAAATTTCATACATAATTCCCCCAATCCTATCGTACAACGTATATTTTATGCCGTTATAAGCCATTACCTGTTCTAGTTCAACAGAATATTTTATTCCAAATGACCATTAAACGAAGCCATTAATTTGTCAAAACCCATAAGGCGCGACAAGTAACCTCCATCACTCAGGAACCTCCACGAAACAGAAAAACTCTTTCCCGCACACCGCAAAAATTCCTCAAACGCAGCAACCTTCCTCCAAACTCCGCATAACCTCTCGAAACGCGGCATAAATTCCTCCAAACGCCGCATAACCTCGCGAAACGCGGCATAATTCCCGCAAACGCCGCATACTTTCACAGAACGCGGCATAACTCTGCCAAACGCCGCATAACCTCGCGAATCGCCGCATAACTCCACCAAACACCGCATAACCGCCTCAAATCCCAGCAAAACCCCCAAAAAACCAAAAATCTATGCTAAACTAAATCCCACAAACAACAGAAAGAAGGCGCACAATCCATGTGGAAACTATACGCACTCCTCACAACCACAATGCTCATCTGGGGACTCAACCTCCCCCTACTCAAATACATGCTCACCATCATGGACCCCGTCACAATGACCGCATTCCGCATCCTCACCGCAGGAATCGCCGTCTTCATCATCCTGAGCACATTCAAACTCGTACGCCTGCCAACCAAACAAGAATGGCCATACATCATCGGCGGCGCAGCACTCAACGTCGTCATGCACCACTACTTCCTCAACATGGGACTCTTTAGAACAACCGGCACAAACGCCGGACTCATACTCGGAACAGGCCCCGTCCTAACCGCCATATTCACAGCACTCATCCTGCGCAACTACCCAACCAAAATCCAATGGCTCGGCGCAATCGCAGGCTTCATCGGCATCGGCTCCGTCGTCCTCGCAGGCGGAGAAGGACTCAACGGCCTCAAACTCGGCGACACATTCGTATTCCTATCGATCCTTGCCCAAGTGCTCTCGTTTTTGGTAATCGCGAAGGCAGCAAGAACGCTTGACCCAAGGCTACTCACCGCGTACATGTTAACAACAGGCAGCCTCCTGCTCATCGTCATCAGCTTCATTCAGGAACCCGGTGAAATTGCAAAATTCGCTACTGTTCCGCCAACATTCTGGGCAGCATTCGCAGCAAGCGGCATCATCGGAACAGCCGTCGGACACATGCTCTACAACTACTCACTAGGAAAAGTCGGTCCAGCTAAAGCCGCCATCTTCATGAACCTAAACACGCTCTTTTCACTAACAGGCTCAGCCCTCTTCCTAGGCGAAATCATCACAGGACGCCATCTCATCGGCTTCCTACTCATCATCATCGGTGTCATCCTCGGCTCAGGAGCGGCGGAAGACCTATGGAAAAAACGAAAACTCAAAACAGCCCAAGTAAAATGACAACTATCGCCCTGTAAAAACAACTACAAAACTCTCCGATGTTTAGAAATAAGAGATCCATTTCTAACAAAGGAGAGTTTCTTTATGAATAAAACCATCGCAACAGCCATCCTTACCCTAATGTTATTTCTCACAGCAGTCATCCAACCCGTACAAGCTGCAACATTCAAAGACGTCCCGCAAAGCCACTGGGCATACGATGCAATCAATAAAATGTCCAATAAAGGCATCATCAACGGGTACGCGAACGGCAACTACGAACCGAATGAATTAATTACCCGCGCCCAATCAGCGAAAATCGTCGCGCTCGCCATCCAAGCAAAACCAACAGCCGACTTCACACCGTCCTTCAAAGACGTTGTCAAAACAAATACATTCTACAACCACATACAAGCACTTACACAACGAGAGATTTTCCATAATGGAACAGCCTTCAAACCAAATGACTCATTAACAAGGGGGCAAATGGCCAAAATCATCGCACGCGCATACAACATCACGCTCGATGACAACGACCTCATCCAATTCAAAGACGTCCCGAAATCATACGGCTTCCATCCCTACATCACAGCAATCGCGGAAGTAGGCATCACAAAAACAAAAGAGGGCACTTCATTTCTTCCAAATGAACCCGTCACTCGAGTGCAAATGGCTGCCTTCATCCAACGTGCAAACGAATTCCAAGCAAAGCTGCAAACCGGTGAAATCTACTATGATGCAACACAAAAGCGTTACATCGATAAAACCTACTCAATCCCAGCACCACCGAACACCGAGTCAGCACAAACAGTGAGCGACCAAACAATTAATTTGGTCAATAAAAACCGTCAACAACAAAATCTAGCAACATTACAGCACGACAAAAACCTATCTGCAATCGCCAAAAAGAAAGCCGAAGATATGGCAACCAAAAACTACTTTGCGCACGTTTCACCTACATACGGATCTGTAGGGAACATGCTCGACCACTTCAACTACAACTGGACATCATACGGCGAAAACATCGCAAAAGGCTACAAATCACCTGACACAGTCGTCGACGGATGGATGCAATCACCCGGACACCGCGCAAACATTCTCCAACCCAAATTCAAAAACATCGGATCCGGCTACGCAACCGACCCAACCGGCACCACCTACTGGGTCCACCTCTTCTCAACAAACTAAACAACAACCCGGACTCGCTCAAAGCAGCGAGTCCGACCCCTAAAAATTAAACACAGCATAAATTCCCCAAACACCACAAAAACGCCTCAAACGCGGCATAACCGCTCACACCACACAACCCCCTCTAAACCAACCCTATTATTTGTCAAAACCCATTCAGCGCGACAAAACTCATCGTCCACTCAAAATCCCCCGCGAAACAACCAACCCCCAATCCATTCGCCTCATAAATTCGTCAAACGCCGCATAAATCCCCCGAACACAGCATAATCTCCCCAAACACCGCATAATCGCCTCAAACGCGGCATAACTTCGCCAAACGCGGCATAACCGCCGCCAAATTCCGCATAACCTCCTACAATCCAAATCCCTCAAAATACCCCTATAATTTGTCAAAACCCATTCAGCGCGACACAGATCATCCGCCCCACAAAACTCCCCGCGAAACAACCAACCCCCAATCCATTTGCCGCATAAATTCGTCAAACGCCGCATAAATCCCCCAAACACCGCATAATCTCCCCAAACACCGCATAATCGCCTCAAACGCGGCATAACCTCAGCCAAACGCGGCATAACTCCGCCAAACGCCGCATAACCGCCGCACCCCCCAAAAAACCAAAACAAAACTGTTAAGATTTCGTATATTCCACTAAATCTCTTGGAAGCTCTCTCACTAAGATGGTAGAATAAGAATGACTCACCAAATCGATTCAAAGGGGGAAGAAATTTGTACAAGTTTAATCAAAGCAAAAAATTTCTTGCAACATCAGTAGTCGCTTCAGCTGTAGCGGCAGCAGTCATGGTGCCTGCAGCGTCTGCTGACACGGCAACGACGACAGGATTCAAGGACGTCTCCAAATCCTACGCAACAGCGGTTGATTTTCTTGTCCAACACGACATCACAAAGGGGTATAACAAAGATGTTTTCGGGACAACCGATTCCATTAAACGTGCTGACGCAGCGGTATTAATTGCCAACGCACTTGGATTCGATAAAAATAAAACATACAAAGACGCTGGATTCAAAGACGTGCCGGCACGTGCAAAATGGGCGGTTAACGCTCTCGTTGAAGCAGGCATCATCGACGGCTTGAACGCCACTGAATTCGGTTCAGATGAATTGTTAACACGTAACCAAATGGCGAAGGTGCTTGCAAACGCTGCAAACCTTGCCATCGACGACAAAGTGAAAACGACAAAATTCAAAGACGTCAACTCGAACTTCTCGAAATACGTCGAAGCACTCGTCAAAGCAGGCATTACACAAGGGAAGGATGACACGAAATTCGGTGCGTATGACCACGTAACACGCGGCGAAATCGCGCTATTCCTCTTCCGTTCACAAGAAAATCTTGGCTTCATCGACTTAATGGTCATGCATATGAACGACCATCACGGTTACCTGGAGCCATTCCCGTACATTTCGACAGTCGTTAAAGAACTACGTGCTCAACATAAAAACAACCTCCTTCTTCATGCAGGGGATGCGTTCTCTGGGGATCTGTACTTTAACGCATTCTACGGTAAAGCAGATGTGGCAATGATGAACGAATTGAAATTTGACGCAATGACATTCGGAAACCATGAATTTGACCTAGGCAGCTCTAAAGAAGGGCACCAGAAGCTACAAGAGTTCATTAAAGCGGCGAAATTCCCGATGCTCGGCGCAAACATTGACTTCTCGAAGGACGAGCTGTTCAAAGGCATGCAAACGCGCGGCGTTACTGAAAACCATAAAGACGGACATATTTATGACGGCGTCGTCATGGATGTCAACGGTCAAAAAGTCGGCGTCTTCGGCTTGACGACGGAAGAAACACCATCCATCGCGAGCACTGGAAAAGTTGAATTTGAGAAGTATATTGAGCGTGCGCAAGCGACGGTCAAAGCATTTGAAGACAAAGGCATTAACAAAATCATTGCCGTCACACATATCGGGTTCGACGATTCACTCGTCTGGGACAATGACAAAGAACTCGCGGAAAAAGTGAAAGGCATCGACATCATCGTCGGCGGCCATACACACTCGAAAATTAAAGCACCTGAAGTCATTAACGGCACAACAGCAGCGCCAACAATCATCGTTCAAGCACAAGAATACGGCAAAGTACTCGGCACATTGGACGTCAAGTTCAACTCCAAAGGTCAAATTTATGCACACGCAGGGGAGTTAATCGTCACAGATCCGACTTCAAAAGACTTCACAGTGAAAGCAGATCCTGCCGTAGCGAAAGTACTTGCACCATACACAGAAAAAGTGAACGAAATTAAAAATGCATCCATCGGCGTAAAAGCGACAGTCCTTCTTGACGGAAAACGTGACTCCGAAAACTCTGGTGTGTCCAGCGTGCGTCA
Organism: Sporosarcina sp. OR05; assembly: GCF_041414805.1. NCBI lineage: Bacteria > Bacillati > Bacillota > Bacilli > Caryophanales > Caryophanaceae > Sporosarcina > Sporosarcina sp. OR05. The sequence continues at coordinate 17,002 of NZ_JANKJL010000010.1, forward strand.
CAACGAAACAAACCTCGGTAACGTCATGACGGATGCAATGCTATGGAAAGCGAAATCTATTAACGCTAAAACGTCCATCGCAATTCAAAATGGTGGTGGAATCCGTACATCCATCGAAGAAGGAGACATTACGACAGGGGACGTTCTTAAAGTCATGCCTTTCGGAAATGCTTTAGCAATCATGGAATTGACTGGGGAAGAAATTAAGAAAACCCTTGAACACGGTGTAGCGGCTGACGCAATCGAAGGCGGTAAAGGTTTGAAAGAAAACGGCGGATTCTTACACGTTTCCGGCATGAAATTCACGTACGACAGCACGAAAGCAAAAGGTGAGCGTGTCCAATCCGTACAAGTACTTGAAGGCGACAAATACGTCGATCTTGATAACGCTAAAACGTATTTCGTAGCAACAAACACATTCACTGCTAAAGGCGGTGACGGTTTTGAAGCACTCGGCAATGCGTACAAAGCAGGTCGCGTATCAGAACCTGGTTTCGTAGACTATGAAAACTTCATCGAGTACGTAAAAACATTAAAAGCGGACTTGGCTCCAACAGTAGAAGGACGCATCATTGACGTCTCACTAGCAGTCCAACAAAACGGCTACAAAACAAAATAAGACGATTCGACAAAGACCTACACCAATTCGACAGGTGTAGGTCTTTCTTATTAATAAACCACCAATTCCCATTACCAATCACCTAAAAATGACCTAATCCCGCAAAAACCACTACCCACTTCCTACCGCGTTTAGACACGAAATCCCAAAAAAATTGAAATTAGTACGAATGAAACATATTAATATGTAAAGCGGTATGCTAGACTAAAAGAAACATTTTTCCACAAAGGAGTACAGTTATTCAATGAAAAAAAGTGTTTTATTTCTGTTGTCGTTCGTATTGATTTTTTCATTCGAACTTTTCACGGTCAAACCTGCCTCAGCTGCTTCCGGATTTGTGGACATAACATCTACACATAGAGCTTACAAAGAGATTACGTATTTAGAACAGGGTAATATTACAACCGCGGATATTTTCAACCGGTATGAACCAGATGCACCGATGACACGAGCACATGCAGCTGCTATGATTGGACGAGCAATTCAATTAACAGGTACGCCCGTTGAAACGCGCTTCTCTGATGTACACATGGATCACTTTGCATCCGGTTACATCGAAGAATCCGTCAATCGCGGCATCATCTTCGGTTACAAAGAAGCAGACGGCACGTATACATACAAGCCGGACAAGCAATTAAAACGTGGAGAAATGGCCTTACTCATCAGCCGTGCATTCGGATATAAATCCGATACGACACACGCCGCAGCACAAGAATTCCTCGCAAAAGGGATTTCCGCTGGGACAGGCAATGGGAACTTCGGAACAGAAGACCTCATGAAACGTGGAGACTTCGCAGTGTTCCTAGCAAGAGCAGTCAACGCGGAATTCAGAGTGAAAGCAAATGACTTAGCTTCATCCGAAATGTACGTTGAAGTAGGGGACGACGATGTACTCAACATGCGTACAGGCCCTTCAACAAACTACTCGGTCACTAAAAAGTTATTCAGAGGATACCCGATTGACGTTCAATACAAAGTCGGCGAATGGGTATACACAAAAATCGGTAACGACTACGGTTTCATTCACGGCAATTTCTTAACAACTGATCAGCCACACATTAGCAACATTAAAGACCCGATAGATGTCATTGAAGATGTTATCGTCGGCAAGAAGCCACTAAACGAAATCACAATTGTCCTTGACCCAGGCCATGGCGGAAAAGATCCAGGTGCAGCAGGCAATGGCATGCGTGAAAAAGATGTCGTATTAGATATTTCTAAACGCGCAAAAAAATATTTCCAAGGCACACCGATCAATATTAAACTAACAAGAGAAACAGACGTATTCCTTGAATTGCAGGAGCGCGTAAGCTTCGCAAAAAAACAGCAAGCAGACATGTTCATAAGTGTCCATGCCAATGCATTTAACGGAAAAGCATCCGGGCTTGAAACGTACTATTATTCTGCAGCAAGAAATGCGAACGTTACAGAATCGAGAGCACTTGCAACATACATCCAAAACAGAATGCTCGAAGCATGGAACTTACCAAACCGTAAAGTACAAAGCAAATCACTGCATGTTCTACGTGAAAACTCCATGCCAGCAACATTGATTGAAGTCGGCTTTATTGACAATAAAACAGACGCAGCATACATTAAATCTCCTTCACACCGTGAAACAATGGCAAAAGCCGTCTACCTTGGCTCACTTGACTACTTGTATCACTTCGAAGGACGCGATGACGTTATGCCTTACTACACAAAATACAATGCAAAACCTTCTAAAAAGTAATAGCCAAACAGCCCTACTGGAATCTCTTTTCTAGAGGGCTTCTTTTATAGGTAAATTGCAAACAGGACGGTGACCGCAATGAAAAAATTCATCGGAGCATTTGCGTTCGTAATGGCTTTCCTCATTACAATGCAGCTCCCAGCGCATGCAACAGCACAAACAGACAAGTACTTGCTCATCAGCGAAAACCAAACCGAACTCATTAAATTCATGCACGAAAACGGGATCTCCATCCAAAAAACGTACCCGGAATTCCAAATCATTTCGGCACAATTAACAGATGACGAACAACACCTTATCAAACAAACATTCAATAACACGATTATCCAACGAGATAGCGAATACAAAAAAGAAGGCGAAAAAGACATCCCTTCCAGTGCACTCATTAACACCGCACGGAACACGATATCCCCATATTCAGGGAAGGGCGTGAAAGTCGGCGTACTCGACTCAGGAATCGATGTCAAACACCGTGACATCAAAGTGAAAGACGGCTACTGTGCAATCGAAGTTGAATGCGCAATCGGCACACCGTACGACGATGACAACGGCCACGGTACACACGTTGCGGGCATCATCGCTGCACTCGCCAATCAAACCGGACTCATCGGCATCGCACCGTCCGTCGATCTTTACAGCATCAAATCATTGAACGCATTCGGCATCGGGACGACAACGAGCCTCATCGACGGCATTGATTGGGCCATTAAAAACAAAATTGACATCCTGAACTTAAGCATCACGACCGACAAAGACGATCCTGCACTACGCCAAGCATTAAAACGTGCATACGACAGCGGCATCCTCATCGTCGCAGCAGCAGGGAACAATGGTGATGAAGCGAGCGGTGTCGTCATGTATCCAGCAAAATACGATTCCGTCATCGCCGTCTCCGCCGTTAAAGCGGATCTGACAAAGCTCCCAAGAAGCGCGTCAGGAAAAGAAGTCGAAATCGCTGCACCTGGCCATAAAATCTTCAGTACATACCCGATGAAATGGGATTTCGAAGACGGCAAAGCGGACGGTTATACACAACTAACCGGTACATCGATGGCAGCCGCGCATGTCACCGGCGTCCTTGCGCTCTATAAGGAACGTTTCCCGAACATGACGAACGTCGAATTGCGCGCACTCCTCGCGCATTCAGCGAAAGATCTCGGGGCAAAAGGAAGAGACGACGTTTTCGGACACGGACTTGTCGAATACAAACAAGCCTTCCAAAACACCATTTCATTCACACAAAATCGCCAAGCCGGCCAACTGACGTTACAATACACCGGTCCAAAAGCAGTTACAGTAACAGGAAATGGCATCATCCAAACGGACAAAGGCCAGTGGACACTGTATGGTGTTGCAGGAACGGTTGAAGCACGCGTCACAACGAAAACCGAGCAAGGCACGAACTTTACCGAGAAAATCTACTTATCCTTGCAACAACCGGCATTTAAAGACGTCAACAACACCCAGCGGTTTGCGGGTCCGATCGGCTTCCTAACAAACAAGCAACAAATTAAAGGCTTCCCCGATGGCACATTGCGCCCGTACGAACAAATTACGCGAGCGGAAGCCGCAGCGATCATCGGACGTGCATTAGGCTACAACGAAACGACGAATAAAACATCATTCAAAGACGTTTCACCTTCTTCATTCGCAGCGAGCTACATCGCGCAACTAAAAGAAGCGAAAATCATTTCAGGATTCAAAGATGGCACCTTCAAACCGGACCAAAAAGTGACACGTGGTGAAATGGCGATCTTCATTGCCCAAGCGTTCGCCCTACAAGCCGACACGAAAAATCGTTTCGTTGATTGTCACCCGTCCATGGCAGCCTACAACGCCATCAACGCCCTCGTCGCCGCGAACGTGACGACCGGCTACAGCGACAAAACATTCAAACCGAACGACTACATGAACCGCGCGGACTTCGCCGTCTTCCTCGCGCGTGTTCAAGAAGACGCGTTCAAGCAATAACCTACGGAAATGAGGATGCACCCCCATGAAAAAACTTCAAACAGTACTGTTGTTTTTTGTGATCGCGACCTTGTTCAGCACACTACCGGCTAAAGCGTCCGCAATAAGCGTCGCAGACTTCGCAAAAAGCTTCGAAGGAACAAAATACAAATTTGCGGGCAATACACCTGAAGAAGGCTTCGACTGTTCCGGTTTTATCGTCTATGTGTATGACAAATTTGGCAAAAAGCTACCGCGTACATCAGAAGGGCAATTTAACTATGGCACGCCAGTAGACCAACAAAACTTGCAACGAGGCGACTTAGTATTTTTCAAAGACACATACAAACCGGGCATTTCGCATACAGGGATCTACTTAGGCGACAACACGTTCATCTCCGCTGAAAACGAAAAGCGGGGAGTCGCTGTCGCCAAATTAGCCGGACATCCGTACTGGGGGCCAAAATACGTCGGCGCAAAACGGTTACTAGGCAATAGCACGCCGACGGAACCCGTGAAATCATTCGTCGACGTCAACACACAACATCCCGCACACGAAGCAATTACCGCTTTAAGCGGACAAGGCATCATCAACGGCTTCCCGAACGATGAATTCAAACCTGAAGACACGATTACACGTGGGCAAGCAGCGGCAATCTTGAACCGCGTCCTGCAATTGACACCGACAACCGATGTCGTATTTGCGGATGTCGATAAAAATCATCAGTTTGCCGTCCATATCGCGGCGATGAACGAAGCAGGGATTTTAAGAGGCTACGAGAACGGACACTTCGGTTTACAAGATACATTGACACGCACACAACTGGCTGTCATCGTCGACCGAGCATTTAAACTGCAAGCGAAAGCAGGCGGGGAAGTCCAAATCGCATCTGATTACGCAGACATTCCGCCGACGTATTGGGCAAAAAACGCCATTCAAGCACTCAAACATTTCGACAAAACCGGCATCTTCCAAACGCCAACGTACGAATTCACAAAAAGCGTTACACGCGCGGACTTCACAGCAGCGGTTTACAGTGCCATTCACGCAAAGTGAACAGTCGACTGAATTGATATTCTACGAGACCGATAAAACGCTACTGTTGAATAGTTAGCAAAGCATAAAAATCATCAGCCCACTAAACGTAGAAACGAGTGATGCAAATTAATCGCCATCCAAGCAGAATGATCGCGCTTATTAAAATAACGTCTACGAGACCGATAAGTAGAGAGAAGAAAGCAACAGTTGAATTACAAGTAGCGTATAATTAGTATGCTAGTAGACACGTAGAATCAAATTATTCAACGTAGAAGAAAGAGAATGCCTTATTTATAGGGGGAAAACCATGAAACGCAAACTCGCATCACTGCTCGTCATCCTCATGATGCTGATACAGCTGTCTCCAGCAACGACGAAAGCAGCAGATGAACTGACAGGACTGACATTGGAAAAAGAAGTCCGTGAAATGATTTCACTCGGTATTATCAAAGGATTTACAGACGGCAAAATCTATCCGAAAGCGGACGTTAACCGTGGTGACTTTGCCGCATTCCTAGCACGAACACTAAAACTGCAAGCAGAAACACCAAACTTCACAGATGTGAATCCATCATCCGCCATTGCCGGCGAAATTGGTGCCATCCAAAAAAGCGGCATTATGAAAGGGACATTGGATGGTCGATTCATGCCTACGAAATTGATGACAAGGGAAGAGATGGCTGTCACAACAGCGAGAGCAATCACCTTTTTGAACATCGAAGTGGTGGCGGATGAAATCTTGCTGACTGATCAAAACAGCTTCGCTTCTGCAGAAGGAGTTGGCGCTGCGAAGAAAGTTTTCGCTGCTGGCATCATGAATGGAACGTATGTCGATCCGACACGTAAAATCATTACATTTGATCCGGCTGGCATCTCAAAACGTGACCAAGTCGCTGCTGTACTTAGTAGGTTCCTAGCCTTCAAAACAGCGCACGAAAAACCGGTAGAACCGGAAAATCCAGGAGAACCTGAAGAACCGACAAAGCCAGAACCACCCATTGCAGATCCGGAGAAGTTCCAGCTCTCAATCGTTGAAAACGGTTCTATGAAACTGCTCGACAAAAAATACAATACGTATGCTGAAGCGGTGCAAGCATTAAACGCCAATCCGAAAGCGGAAGGCATTTACAAAGGCAAAGAACTATTGCGCATTAAAAGTGGCATGGCATTTGCCCAAGGGCCACTCGGCAATAACACCGTCATTTACTCAAGCCCATCATTCGGCACACAATTGACGTACATCGAAGCAGGACGTGAAATCGGCGTACTGGAATACGCGGAAAACTACGTGAAAGTCCAAGTCGCAGACACAGTCGGCTACGTAAAACATAGTCAAATCGACTTCGTTCCCGTCGCGATTTCATCATCCAAAGATTACTACATCGGAAACAGCAACAACGAATTGCTGCACTACACGTACAACTATTTAACACATCGTTACGGTGCGTACAGCATCGGTCCAGTTCCATCGTTCATGACGATCGGCACAAGGTATTATTCAAAAGACGGCGTCCATTTCTATGACGGATACGGAAAAGTGGCGGGTACGCATTACCCGTACTTCCAATTCCAATCAATCCGTTCTACAACGTCCTACACAACGGAAGAAATTGACGCATTCATCATGCAAATCTTGACGGAAAAACAAAACACCGGCCAAGCAAGATACGCAAACGCAACGGTCAAATCCAAGCTCATCGGACTCGGTGCATACATTAAAGAAATGGAAGCCCAACACCGTGTCAACGGATTGTTCATCCTGTCAACAGCGATGCACGAAAGTGACTTCGGCATGAGCGGAAACGCACAAAAGAAAAACAACTTATTCGGCATCAAAGTATTCGACAGCACTCCGGAAGCCGGTGAAATGTACGCAACACCACAACGAAGCGTTGAAGCCTTCGTCTTGGAATATGCGAACAAAAACTACGGCATTCCAGGCCGACCGTATGCGAAAGGCGCAGTACCTGGCAATAAAACATCAGGCTTCAACGTCCATTACGCATCCGATCCAACATGGGGCGCAAAAATCGCTGGCCACATGTGGCGTACAGACAAAGCGATGGGCAGCAGAGACATTCAGCGTTACCGTCTAGCAATGACAAACGTCAGCACATCGTTAAACGTCCGGACAGCACCACTCGTCTCATACGACACGCTCCTATTCTCGTTCGCAGCAAAAGACCTAGGACGCAGCGGTCAAAGCGGCTACCCAGTCGCCATCGTCGAACAACAAAAAGGTTCAGACGGCTACATCTGGTACAAAGTATACGCAGACGCCGTCCTCAAAGACGCAACCGGCAACCACATCGAATTCGGCTGGATCCGCGGCGACCTCCTAAACGAACTAAACACACACTAAACACCAAAAGGCACTTTCTGTTCAAACCCGAACAGAAAGTGCCTTTTAACAATGCAATCCTACCTATAACCAAACCAGTAAAGTGTCAAAACCCATTAGGCGCGACAGGAGTCTTACAGTAAAAAGCAGATCCCCGCGATACAAGAAATCCAAACACCGCATAACTTCTCCAAACACGGCATTCTTCTCACAAACGCTGCATAACTCGTCAGAACGCGGCATTAACTCCTCAAACGCCGCATAATCCCCCAGAACGCCGCATAATCCAGGCAAATCACAGTCCCCTAAAACAAACCCGTTAAAGTGTCAAAACCCATTAGGCGCGACTGGTGTCGTACAGTAAAAAGAAAATCCCCGCGATACAAGAAATCCAAACACCGCATAACTTCTCCAAACACGGCATTCTTCTCGCAAACGCGGCATAACTCGTCAGAAATCGGCATAAACTCCTCAAATGCGGCATAACTCCGCCAAACGCAGCATAACCCAGGCAAATCACAATTCCCTAAAACCAACCCATTAAATTGTCAAACCCCATTAGGCGCGACAGGAGTCATACAGTAAAAAGCAGATCCCCGCGATACTAGAAATCCAAACGCCGCATAATCTCCGCAAAAACAGCATAAATGCCTCAAACGCGGCAAAACTCTTCAGAACGAGGCATAAATCACGCAAACGAGGCATAAATCCCGCAAACGCGGCATAAATTCGCTAAACGCCGCATACTTAGCAGCAACTCCGCATACTTAGCAGGAACTCCGCATAACAAAGGAAATCTCCACCTATCCCCTCCGCAACAACCCAACAAATCGATTAAACCCTTCCCGATAAAACAACCGAATCATCGGCACATACACAACGACCCCAATCGGCACAAGCACCGCCAACTCAATTAGCGAATACCAATCGCCTGCATGCAACACAACTTTCGCGCCCCACACAACGAGCCCCATCACAATCGCAGGGCCGACAACGCGAGCGCTCATCCGGCCGACCCGCTTCAACTCAGCCATCCCTAAATCCTTATACACGACAATCATCGACACCACAAAATAATACACACTCACAACGGATGCCGAAATCGCCAAGGCAGGATAGCCGTATTTATCCACCAACAACCAGTTCATCAAAAAGTTGATCCCAATCGTCGTCACACTAATCCGGAACACAACCGCCGTCTTGCCGCGCGAATACATTGACTTCGACAAAATGAGCTGCATTCCTTGGAACACAATAATAGGCAAATATAACAACAGCGCAATATATGTCTTCTCTGCATCAACAGCCGTAAACTTGCCGCGCTCATAAATGAACGAAACAACCGCATCACCGACAACTAACAACCCAATTGCAATCGGCAACAACGTCACTAACGAAATCTCCATCCCGCGGAACACCGTATCTTTAAACTTCGCCAACTGCTCCGTCTGCTCACTCATCAACGTGAAAATAATCGCAGCCAACGTCGTCGCGTAAATCGCATTCGGTATGCTCACAATCAACGACGAGTTATTCAAATACGTCACAGCCGCCGCTTCAGTACCCGATGCAAATGCTCGGTTCACGAATAAATTCACCTGCCCGACAACCGAATTCAACAACGAAGGAATAATCAACACAAGAAACGCCTTCGCAAACGTCTTCTCCATATGAAACACCGGTTGCCACTTATAATCCGATCGCGCAAGCGCAACGACCTGAATAATAACACCCATCACAGTCCCTGCAACAAATCCATACACTAACGAATAAATGCCCCACACATCACTGAACAAAATTGCGAACAACGCAGACATAAACGTCGCCAACAACTTCGCTAGCTGAGAAGGCACAAAAATCCGCCGAGACTGCAAATACGAATCAAGCAAACCGCTCAACGCAATCATCGTAATAAAAGCAAAAAACGTCTGCGTAATCTGTACCGCGTATGGCTCCGTTTCCGGCAACATATCCGGATACATCAACGGCACGAACCACTCCGCGAAAAACCACCCGAACAAACTGACAAACACGAACAAAATCATCGTCCAGTTCAACAATGCATTCGCATTTCGGTCATCATGATTGGGATTCGCCGCTCGACTCTTCGTATACATCGGCAAAAACACATTATTAAATCCTGTCGAAATCATTGCCACCACTAACGTAATGAACCCGAATGCCAAAAAATACCCATCCGTCTCCGCTGAAGCGCCAAATTGCTTCGCCACAATCGATTCACGAACAAATCCCGAAACCTTCAATACAAGCGCAAGCAATGCCGTCCACAAAGCCGCCTTTTTCAACTTACTCATCGCCACAACCACCTAACCTCTTCAATGGACAACTGTACCGAACGCACCAACACACTCGGTCACAAGCCCTCAAAAATGCAGAAAGCCCCCGGCCAGGGCAGGGGGCAATCACATCATCCATTATTTTTGCGCTAACGCCTTGTTATAAATCGATTCGTACTTCTCAGCAGCCGCAAAATGAGAATACTCCGCGACAATTTTCGCACGCGCCGTATCCGCCAACTGCTGCCCAAACGCAGGATCTTCCAACAAACGGATCATCGCATCGCTCAACGCCTCAACGTTTTGCTCCTCAACAAGCAATCCATCTGTCCCATCCTCAATAATCTCCTTCAATCCACCAACCGCACAAGCAATCAACGGCACGCCGGATCCCATCGCTTCCAACGCAGAAATCGACGTCGCTTCCTCAACTCCAGCAGAATAGATCGACGGCACAAGCGCTACGTTGCTCAGCGCATAATACTCAATCATATCCGCATGGTCCACCGCGCCGACCATCGTCACGCGATCCGCCACACCAAGCGCAGATGCCTTCTCCTTCATCGTCTCCAACATCTCGCCCGTCCCCGCAAACACGACACGTGCCCTAGGAAACTTCTCAAGCACTGCAGGCAACGACAAAATCGGATAGATAACGCCATTTTTCTTCGTCAAACGACGCGGCACGAAAAAGATCTGATCCTCTTGATCAAAACCATATTTCGCACGGAATTCATTCCGACGCTCAATCTCAGGCTTAAACGACTCTACGTCAATGAAATTCTTAATCATATTCCCGATGACGCCGGTCTCTTTTTCAATATATTCCTTAATGCGTGTATCAACCGTAATCACTTCACGCGTCGCCATATACGACTTACGCTCCGCTTCCATCAATTCATCCGCTTCAGGAGACCCTTCAACAACTGTCCCTTTGGAAATCCCTTCAAATGTCAAATACCCATGCACCGTACTGACGACAGGGACATCCGACTCAAGTGCAGCCAACGCCGTATATGCATCTTGCGCGTTCACAATGTCATACGTGCTGCTCGCAACCTTCTCTTTAATCAACGCTTCCAACTCATCTTTTCGGCGCTTCAACGTCCATACATAACCCGAACCTTTTTTCACTTTATTCAACACAAACGCCGGTCCGCGTACAACCCCATCACGTTTCCACTTCGGCACATCAGAAAACGACACAATATCAACCGAATGGCCACGTGATTCTAAACCCGCCTTCAGCGTCGTCAAGTGAACCGACAAACCTCCTAAATGAGGGTAATCATAAGCAGTCGCTAATAAAATTTTCAAATTCAACGTCCTCCATCTAAAAAGCGTTCTCGTAATAAGTCCACATTGCGCAAAGCTTCCTGACGTAACACATCCACTTTCGGCGCAATCATCTCTTTCGTCTCCGCTTGATTGTCGAGCACATGCAACGCATTTTCAAGCAAACCCTCTTTTGTGAAATCGCCCAATGGGAAGGAACGGTCCCACATCCCTGAACGTTTCAAGAAGCTCTCAACCTTCTGATCGTAACTCAACCCGATATGCGGAACATTGGAAAGGGCGGCGAAAATCAGTGCATGTAACCGCAACGCAATCGTCAATTCCGTTTTCGAGATAAAATTATAAAACTCATTCGGCGTAAACGAATCACCAAGCAAACGCGTCTTGTCCGGATGCTTCATCTTCGCCATCACTTTCTTCGACACATTCGTATCATACGGTGGCTCCATCGGCACGAACACCGGCATTACCCCGCGTTGAACGATCAATTCATCAAGCACCCACGCTAACTTCTCAATATATTCATCCTCATGCTCAAACCACGGACGCGGCGCCACCGCAACAAGCCGTTCATCACCTTTCAAACCAAGTGATGCATAAGCAACATGATCTTCTGTCGGTTTAAACGCAAACACGATATCCGCCGTCACGACCGTCTCCGGCTTCGTCACCTTCAAATTATGTAAATACTCTTTTGAATACGCATCTCGCACTGTAACAAAATCCGCTTTATTGGCAAGCATACGCATAAGGAACTTGCCCCATTTGCTCGTCACCGGCCCAATCCCTTGCGAGAAGAACATCACCTTCGTCCCGCACAACTTGGCAAGCAGCACGATGAGCAAATAATACGGCAGAGGCCCGAACAAAAACTTCGTCGGGTACGTATCTTGTAAAAGACCGCCGCCGCCTGAAATAAGCAAGTCCGCATTCCGCAACGCTTTCACTTTCTCTTTATTCTCATGGCGCCACCCACGATACACCGACTTGACGCCATGCTCCTTCGCCGTCTTCTCTGGCGAAAGGGAAAACACCGTCAACTCCGGCTCATCAAGTTCAGCACGCAAATTATCAACAATCGCCTTTAAAATGGCCTCGTCACCTGTATTACCAAGCCCATAAAAGCCTGAAATCACTATTTTCAATGAATATCCTCCTCAACACAATCGGGTCTGTCCCGTTAGTTACTACCACCAACACACTTCCTCAAAACAGCCCGGCAACCATGCGAAAAAACGCACAACATCCACATCTGTGTGGAATGCTTGTCCTATCAAGATTTTATCTTGTTTCGGATAGCTATGCAACCGCTTTGGGTATCTGCTATACTAATACAATTGAAAGCGAACGAATCGAGGTCTATAATTATGAAAGAAACGTACCTAGGCGTCCACGTGTCGCCACTTACATATGAAGGCATCATCTCAGAAATCAGAACACGGATGGAAGGAAACCTCCAATCCACAATTATCGCCGTCAACCCTGAAAAAGTGATGACCGCGCAAAAGAACCCTGAAGTGAAAAGCCTCATCAACGGTTCAACGTTCCAAATCGCTGACGGCGTCGGCATTTTGCTTGCGTCCAAGCTGAAAAAAGGAGCAATCACTTCACGCGTCACAGGTGTCGACATGATGGCAAGACTCCTTAAATTCGCCGCAGACGAACAACATCCCGTCTATTTATACGGCGCAAAACAAGAAGTCGTTCAACAAGCAGCAAAAAATATTCAACAACAACATCCTGCAATTAGGATTGCCGGCACGACAGACGGGTATGAACAAGATGAAGAAGCACTCATTCAGCGCATCAACGACAGCGGCGCAAAAATCATCTTCGTCGCACTCGGCAGCCCGAAACAAGAATTATGGATCCGACGCAACATGGACAAGCTGAAAAACGTCCTAGTATTCCAAGGCGTCGGCGGCAGCTTCGACGTCTTCTCAGGAACCGTCAAACGCGCACCAGCCGCTTTCCGCAACACAGGAACCGAATGGCTCTACCGTCTCGCAAGCGATCCAAAGCGCATCAAGCGACAGATGAATCTACCGAAGTTCCTGCTGCGCATATTATTTAATAGAAGTAACTGAATAGGAACAATAGTTCTGTTGATAGTCACTTATTTACAAGTATACTTCTTTGAATTCGTTGGCTTGCGTTCCGGCGCACGCTTTCCGCGGGGCACGGGTGAGCCTCCTCGTCCGCTTTGCTCCCTGCGGGGTCTCACCATTCGTGCTATATTCCCGCAGGAAAAGCCGTAACGTAGAACGGCTTTTGCGAGCAAAAGCGTAGCGTTGGGAGCACATCTTTGCACTTCGGCGCCTGCACTCCAGCCAACTATCTTTTGCCGACCACTTATTGCTCTTAACTTAAAAAGCGCTCATCAGGATTGGAGCAGAAGGCGGCGAAAGCTGTCACGCAGAACAGCTTTTGCGAGTAAAAGCGTAGCGTTAGGAGCAGCGGTTCACCGAGGCTGCCTTTATTTCTGAAAAGCACAGAAATACGGCAAAGCTCACCCTTCGCAGTTCGCTCGGCTGAAGCCGTGCCCGCGGAACGCGTCCGCCTGGCGCGGAAATCCGGTGTTCATCGAGGGTATAAGTAAAATTGAATAGTCTTGCATCTAATAGATTGGTTAATCAACACGCTTGCAGAAGCCACTAAAAAATAGTTAGGAGTCATTGTTTATGAAAAAGTCAATTTGCATCGTCGGCTTAGGGTATATTGGCCTACCGACTGCAGTTATGTTTGCCAACCACGGACACCAAGTACACGGCGTTGATGTCAATGAAAGCGTCGTCGACCATATTCGCAACAAAAGACTTCATATCGAAGAGAACGGATTGCAAGAACGACTCGACCAAGCAATCGATTCAAAAGCGTTCACTGTCTCGACAACACCCGTAAAAGCAGACGTCTTCATCATTGCCGTACCGTCACCAATCAAAGAAGACAAAACAGCGAACTTGGAATACATCCGAAGCGCGTCCAAAGCGATCGCGCCATTCGTGGAAAAAGGGAACCTCGTCATTCTTGAATCGACGGTGCCACCACGTACCGTCCAAGATGTCGTCATCCCTGAACTGATTCCGACTGGTCTAGAAATCGGGACAGACATTTTTGTCTCCCATTCACCAGAGCGCGTAATTCCAGGACGTGTTTTCGAAGAATTGGTTTCCAACGACCGCATCATCGGAGGCGTAAACGAGGAATCCGCGCGAATGACATCTGACTTGTACCGTTCATTCGTCAAAGGACAAATGCACGAAACGGATGACACAACAGCCGAACTCGTCAAAGTGATGGAAAACACCTACCGTGACGTCAACATTGCACTCGCAAACGAATTGGCGAAACTTAGTGCAACAATCGGTGTCAACGTGTGGGAAGCAATCCGCCTTGCGAACTTCCACCCTAGAGTAAACATCCATCAGCCGGGACCGGGTGTAGGCGGACACTGTATCGCTGTTGACCCGTGGTTCCTCGTTGAACTGAACCCGGAAATCGCAAAAATCATTAACCTATCACGAAACACAAACGACGGCATGCCAGCATACACAGTTGACATGTTATGCAAAATTCTAGAAGCAAAAGGCATTGACACATATGATGCAAAAGTGGCGGTACTCGGTCTCGCATTCAAAGGCAACATCGACGACATGCGCGAAAGCCCGTCCCTGAACATCATCGAAGAAGCCCAAAAGAAAAGCCTAAACGTCATCGCCTACGATCCACACATCAAAACAAACAATATCGAAGTCCAAACACAAAGCTTAGAAGAAGCCCTAACCGGCGCCGTCGCAGCCGTCATCCTGACAAACCACGACGACTTCAAGCAACTGGACCCAGAAAAACTTGCTGGCATCATGCAACACAAAATCATCATCGATACGAAACAAGCAATCGATCGTGAAAAATGGCAAGCTGCAGGATTTGAAGTATATGTACTAGGCGATTCAAAAAATAGCCCTTTGTAATAGAAGGAAGTTAATCAGTGAATTGAAAAACCGTACGGACCCATAACGGATCGTACGGTTTTTTATTTTGGAATAGAGTGTGAGTTCTTTTTAAAATATAAAATTTACAAGCAAAATGCACTTTCCGCGCAAAATCTACCACCCACTAAAGCTATTTAAACGCCCATTCTATCTGAAGTTAGGAATTGTTCAGAACATATCACTCATTTTTCTTGTATTATATTTGAAGTTTGCTATAATTGTAAAAGAGCGAAAGGACCGGCTGTGCATATTGCCCTACTTCTATTAAAATTAGTCTTTTAAATCTAGTAATCATAGGATTTATGACTTAATTGAAATAAAAAGTAGATTATTGTGCACATAGTTGGTATAATTCATAGTGAATCTAGGAACATCACTAGATTCATATGATAGCTTTAATAAATTGTTATCACATAATAGGGAGGAATTCTACACATGGCTCATCAACCAAAAGCCTACAAAAAGTTTGTAGCTACGGCTGCAACTGCAACACTAGTTGCATCAGCAATCGCACCAGTTGCTTCAGCAGCAACACCTAACTTCACAGACGTAAGCAAAGCTTACCAAGACGCTGTTAACTACCTAGTAGAAAACGGTATCGCTAACGGAACTACTGAAACGACTTTCGGTACTTCTAACAACATTTCACGTGGTGACGCTGCGGTCATGATCGCTAACGCGCTTAAACTTGACACTGCAAAAGCTCCAGATGCAGGTTTCCAAGACGTTAACGCACGCGTTGCAGGTTCTGTAAACGCAATCGTTGAAGCTGGAATCGCTAGCGGTAAAACGGCTACAGCATTCGACCCAGCTGCATACATCACTCGTCAAGAAATGGCGAAAATGCTTGCTAACGCTTACAAGCTAACTGCTAAAGAAAATGCTAACTTCACAGACGTAAACAATAACTGGATCGGTTATGTTTCTGCTCTTAAAGAAGCTGGTATCACTCTTGGTAAAACAGAAACAACTTTCGCTCCAACTGAAAACCTAACACGTGGTGAATTCGCTCTATTCATGTTCCGTGCTGAAGGTGGAGTAGTTGGCGAAGTAGCTTTATCTTCTGCTAAAGCAATCAACGCTAAAACTATTGAAGTAACATTCAATAAAGCTGTAGATACAGAAAAAGCTAAAATCGAATTGCTTCGTGGAACTTTCAAGCAAAATGTTACACTTAAATGGGCAGAAGATAAAAAATCAGTTCAGTTAGTTGGCGCAGGAAACTTCCAAGCTGCTGATTACACAGTAACTGTATCTGGTTTAGCTGAAAAAGATTTAACTGCATCTGTTAAGATTGAAGCACAAAAAATTGCTTCTATCCAAGTTCTAAGTGATGTAGCAGTTTTATCTAAAAATCCTGTTGGCGGTTTGATTCCAGTAGAAGATACTGATACAACTGCAACTGTTGGTTATGTTGTAAAAGACCAATACGGTACAGATATTACCGAAACAACTCCAGTAACTACTAATGCAAACACTGTTAGTGCAAACAAAGGTAAAATCACAATTTCTGGCTTAGCTGGTAAAAGAGTTGGCGATTTAGTACCAGTTGTATTAGTTCATGCTAATTCTGGAACTACAACAACAGCAACAGTTAAATTATCAGCAGCTTCAGCAGTTGCAGATATCACTGTAGACGGTCTTTACAATGCTAAAGGCGAAAAAGTTGAATTGACAGACGCTACTAAAGCAGATTCTGCTTACTTAGTAGTTAACTTGAAAGACCAATACGGTAATGCACTAACTCCTGGAGATGCTACAACAGAAGCTGCTGGAGTAATCGTTACTAACACAAACCCATTGGTTCTTAAGTTGAACAGCGGAGATAAAATCAAAACTGCAACAATCAATGGTAAAAAGAAATATGTTTTAGATTTCGCTAAAGTTGACGCAGCTAACGATGTTCAATTCAGAGCAGGTTCTGCTGAACTATTATTCATCACTACAATGGATGGTAAAACTTTCAAACACACAGTGAGTGTTTCTGAAACAAAAACTACAGACTCAGTATCTGTAAGCACACCTGAACATGCAATCATTAATGAAGATGTTCTTTTACCAATCACTGTTCTTGATAAAGAAGGCAATGTAATTACAGATAAAGATCTGTTAACACATGGAACAAAAGGTATTAAAGTAAACGGTAATGCACTTGTCTCTGCTGACAAAACTAAATTGACAGTGAAAGATGGTCAAGTTTACTATAACCTTGGAAAAGCAACTGGAACAGCAGATAACTATGTGACTGCAACTGTTTCTACAGCAACTCACAAAATTGCAACAGTAACTTATAAACTAACAGCACAAGCAAAACCTGTTGCTGTACGTGGACTTAAAGATCCATTAATCGTTAAAGCTGAACAAAGTTCAGAAGCAATTGATTTCTCTAAAGTAAACGTTGAAGACCAATACGGCCGTACAATGACTAACACTACTTGGACTGCTGCTGGTGCAAAATACTCTATTGGAATTAAACCAGTTTCTGAGAACAATGAATACATTTCAGTTAACACTTCAACTAATGTTGTAACTGCAAAAACTAAAAACGGTACTTCTAATATTGTTCTTTACTTGAAAGACAGTTCAATTACTGATGCAAACAACGAACTTAAAGAAGTTGCAAACTCTGCAGTTCAACAACAAGTTCGTGTAACAGATGGAACTGAGTATAGCGATTATGAAATCGCACCACTTGGTAAAGTTCAAGCTGCAGATACAGCAGAAGCAGCTGGTGCTAAAGAATTTACTGTAAATGGTTTATTGAATGGTGGAAGAGTTGCACTTGATCCAAGTGAATACACTGTTAAACTTACAGGTGGAAAAGGAACTGCAACTGTTAATGAGGACAAAATCACTGTAAAAGTTGCTGACCTAAATACAAATACTAATGGTGCTATTGACACAGAATTCACTCTACGTGTAACAATTGAAACAACAGGTAAAGTACTTGAACAAAAATTTGTTGTATCAAAAGATGACAAACTAGTTGAAGACTTCTTCTTCACAGTAGCAGATGCTGGTTCAAACTATAACGCTGCTAAAGGAATTACTGAAGCAATCGTTGAAGGTGGAACTTACACAGTTGCATCTGATATTCTTGAAGAGGATGGATCTCAAACACCTCTAAACGTTGCAACAGTTGACCAATACGGTAATAAATCCGTTGCATCTGTTAATACAGCAAGCATCTTGACAATCGTTCCTGAAAAAGCAGGCAGTGTAAAAATTACTGGAAACGGTACTTATAACGCTAAAGCTGTACTTGCTGAGGGAGTAAACGAAGCTGTAATCACTGTGAAAGTTAAAGTTGGAACAGCTACTAAAGAATTGAAAGTTACTTTGAAAAAATAACGATCAATTTCTAATTCGACTGATAATAGTCAATTATACTACAACCTAATTTTTGATTGTGTTGAAGTATAAATTATATAAGCCCTTAGATCGAAAATTTGGTCTAAGGGCTTTTTCTTATATTTCTTATAGACACTTCCTCGAAATGGGTACCTGAGTGGAAGTGTAGAGTGCCTGCGTAACAATGATTTCAGTTAACTCACAACAATTGTATAAAAATGAATCTACTAAATTATACACTTTAAATATAGTACCAATCATTGCATAACCATACAAATTGGTTGAATTAACGTGAATGTTTCCAGCACAGACACCGACACAATTTATTTTCGTGCAAAATCTACATAAGTCTTATGAATTAGATGAGTAAGAAAAATAAGACCTGTTCGACAACATCAAACAAAAGTTTTACATGTAGTTTACAAATAATTTAAATTGTTGTGTAGATAATCCTACTAAAGTTTGATACAATCAATGGGAATCATCGGAAACATTGGTGTTCAATACTAATGATGGGGGCTCAAGGAATTATGTCGAAGACAAAGAAGTATCGTAGTTTGATTGCGATGTCAGCTACTGCGGCATTAGTAGCGTCGGCAGTCGCGCCTGCAGCAGCGGATTATAAGGACTCAACAATTCTTTATTCGGATGCTCTGTCCTACTTAGCAGCAAAGGGGATTACGAAAGGTACAGGGAATGGGTATTTTGGTATTTCTGATACATTAACCCGTGGTGATGCTGCCGTAATGATTGCAAAAGCACTTGGTCTAAATACGAGCAATGCACAAAGCTCATTTTTTACGGATGTGAATGATCGGCAGCTAGGTGCTGTGAACGCACTCTACCATGCTGGAGTACTTTCGGGGAAAAGTAAAACGACATTTGCACCGGATGATGAGATTACAAGGACAGAACTGGCAAAGATTTTATCTAAAGCTCTTAAACTAGAGACAGAAGTTGGAACGACGACAAAATTTAAAGATGTCAATGCAAATTGGGCACCCTATGTCAATGCACTAGTAAAACACGGCCTGACGAAAGGGAAAAGTGCAACAATGTTTGGTGCAACGCAGTCGGTGACACGAGGAGAGTTTGCATTATTTATTTATCGTGGAAAAGACTATCTATCTAACGAGTTAGCAGATACGGTTGCACCTGTTTTGCATTACGATGGAGCAACGAATTTTAGCTTAATTTTCGGTGCGCATTTCACACTTCCAATTGTAACAGCAACAGACGATAAAGACGGTGATGTAAAAGTTGAGGTTATCATTCGTGACAGCGCTAACAAAGTTGTTGACCGAGTGAACACGTTAAAACCTGATACGTATACTGTTACCTACAGTGCGAAAGATAAAGCAGGCAACATGGCAAAAGAACTTGTCATTACAGTTGTGGTCAATCAATATGTAGCAAATCCACTGCCGCCAGAGAAAGATGAAAATTTTGTACTATCGCTCATGCACTTTAATGACACACATGCACATTTGGACAATGTAGCGAAAAGAGTAACTGCAGTAAAAGAAGTCCGTACACAAAAACCGGATGCGTTACTACTCGACGCAGGTGATGTATTTTCCGGAACATTATATTTCAATGAGTTTTTAGGACAAGCTGATCTGCGATTTATGAATCTAATGAAAGTAGATGCTATGACATTCGGAAATCACGAATTTGACCTAGGTGGTTCTCCTGAAGGACATAAAGCATTAGTAGACTTTATTAAAGGAGCTAATTTCCCATTTGTATCATCAAACGTTGACTTTTCAAAAGATGCTTCATTTAATGGATTGTTTAATACGAAAATTGTAAACGCATCAAAAGAAGCAAAGGGAAATATTTATACTGGCATTATTAAAGAAGTCAAAGGTGAAAAAGTGGGAATTTTTGGATTAACGACTGCTGATACTGCGGACATTTCAAATCCAGGAGCAATTACTTTTTCCGACTATATAGCAGAAGCTGAAAAAATGGTAGCAGAATTTGAAAAAATGGGTGTTAACAAAATCGTTGCAATTACACACATCGGCTATGATGATAATCCTGCCGTAGACAACGACCTTGAATTAGCTAAGCAAGTTGAAGGCATTGATATCATTGTCGGTGGACATAGTCATACAACGCTAAAAGAACCAGTTCTTATTGGTAATAAAAAACAACCGACAATCATTGTCCAAGCAGGTCAGTATGGAGACTATCTTGGAACACTAGATGTTGCTTTTAATAATAACGGTGTTGTTGTTGAACATAATGGTGAGTTAGTAAAAGTTGGTGATAAAGAAGCAGATTCAGAAGCAGCAAAAATCTTGAAAGAAGATTACGCTGATAAGATTGCTGCTATAAAAAATGAAGAAATAGGCGCAATCGCTGTAAAAGAATTGTTGAATCCACGTGGTGAGTTTGACAATGTCCGTAAAAATGAAACACCTCTAGGTAACGTTATCACGGACGGTATGCTAGCGAAAGCAAAGCTATACGATACACGTGTCATTATGGCAATGCAAAACGGTGGGGGAATTCGTGCAGGTATTAACCAAGGTCCTATTACAGTAGGTGAAGTGATTACCGTTTTACCGTTTGGAAACACGCTAGCGACTATGAGGCTATCAGGTAGCGAAATTAAACAAGCTTTTGAAACGAGCTTACGAAGTTATCCAGGTGAAAATGGAGGATTCCTGCATGTATCAGGTGCACGAGTGAAGTTTGACTCCTCCAAGCCAGTTGGTGAGCGAGTTGTTTCTGTTGAATACGATGCTGGTAATGATTTATTCATAGAAATTGCGGATAATGAAATGTACACAATCGCTACAAATGCTTTCACAGCTAAAGGTGGAGACGGTTTTGATGTCTTTAAAGCGGCTTATGCAGATGGAAGAGTAACAGATCTTGGCCTTTCAGATTGGGAGAACTTCCGAGATCATCTTATTTCATTAGGAACTGTAGATCCTCAAATTGAAGGAAGAATTGTAGACATTGCAGGGGAAGATCCAGGCGAGTATCCTGGCGGGGATTATAATGGGGATGACTTCTCAGGCACAGTGGATGAACCAAAAATATATAACGGAAATGTCACGGTTGATATTACGGAAATGTTGACGTTAGGCAATGCTGTCGTCCGAGGTAATTTGACATTCAACGGAACAGCCGCAGAAACACTCTCTTTTTCAAATATCAAAGTAACAGGCAACCTAATCTTAACGAATCTTGAAGGATCAATTTTCAATTTTAACGGAATTGAAGTTGATGGCGAAATAATAATTGAATAATACTAATCGAGTGGATTGCATTTTAGAATAAAAATACAAGTATCGATTGGAGTAGAAGAAATGAAGACTAAGAAGCCCAAAAGAATACTAAACATTGGTTTAGTATTTATACTCATACTGAGTTTATTCTTACCGAATGTCCCTATTGTTAAAGCAAATGATTTTATAAGTGTTGCTGAGGCGATAGCAAACAACACAGGTAAAGCTACTGTCCGAGGGTATATAGTTGGTTACACTAAAAGTAATACTAGTGTAATTAGAACAGGATTTCCTGATGACAACAACTTTGCCCTAGCAGATACACCTGGTGAAACCGACACTACTAAAATGTTGTTTGTCCAACTAACTACTGCCTATCGTGGAGATTGGGGCTTGAAATCTAATCCCGGATTACTTGATAAAAAAGTAGATGTGTCTGGAAGCTTGGAAAAGTATTTTAGTGGTCCGGGCCTAAAAAGTCCTACAGCAATTAAGTTTGCGGCAGATGACAATCCTAATCCCGAGCCTGAAAATCCTGCAGCCATACCTATTGCTGAAGCTCGTACAAAAAGTATTGATTCGACTGTGACGATCAAGGGGATAGTAGCAGCAAAATTAAACAATACAATCTCCGTTCAAGATGCTACAGGCGGTATTGCAGTTCGCCCAACGAGTTTAAACATCAGTATCGGCGAAGAAGTTACACTTACTGGTAAAATAGCTGATTACCGAGGGCTTCTACAATTAGATGGTGCTACAATCGTTGGCGAACCAACAGTAGTCGGAGAGCCAGCACCAAAAGTCATTACGGGTGCTGAAGTAAATGAAGACAATGAATCCCTTCTTGTCAAAACAGAAAATATTGAAATTCTGTCTGTCCAAGATGGAAATGGATGGGCAAATTATACAGCTACCGATGGAACTTCTGAATTCATTGTACGGGATGAGTCCAAATCGCTTGGCTTAGAAGTTGGAAGCTTATATGACTCAGTAACAGGTATTGTTCAACAGTTCGATAATACGTATCAAGTCATTCCACGTTCTGTCCAAGATATTATTCTAGACAGTACAGCAGTCCACCCGGTTATCGCTACGCCAGGTAGTGGAACATTTGTTGGCGGCACAACAGTAACATTGACAACAAGTACGTTGGATGCCGAAATCCTCTATACGTTGGATACAACAAATCCAATCGAAAATGGTGCAACGTATGCAGAGCCGATTGACATTACCGAAAGTACAACCTTAAAAGCGGTCGTCAAAACAACAGATGGTCGTTATAGTGATGTCGTCACATACGATTACAACATTACCGATGCCATTCGCATTCACGATATTCAAGGCGAAAGCCATACGTCTCCATTTGACGGTCAAAACGTTGAAGGGATCGAAGGTATCGTCACTTACCACTTTACGCTAAGTGGTTCACATTACTACCATATCCAAACGCCAGATGCTCAAGCTGATGATAATCCGAACACTTCGGAAGCGATAATACTGTACAGTGGAAAAAATTCTTGGCCAATTACTGTCGGGGATCTAGTATCCGTTAAGGGTAAAGTGAGTGAATATGCGATTGATGGATTTTCAGATCGTCAACAAACGGATATGAAAGTTACGCAAATCAATGTTCGTGATGACCAAGGTGGAAATGTAACGGTACTTCAAAAGAACGTAGAATTACCTGCACCAATCATTATCGATGAAACAAACTTACCAACGGAGCATATCGATAGCGATAATCTAGCAATCTTTAATCCGGAAGTAGACGCACTTGATTTCTGGGAAAGTATTGAAGGCATGCGCGTTGAAGTCGGGAATGTGAAAGCAGTCGCTCCACAAGAACATGGAGATATCGTTACTGTACTGGAAAGTGCGCCAACGAACTCATTGCATGGGGGTGTTCTATTAGAAAAAGACAATGCCAATGCAAACCGCATCCAGTTCCGTTTAGAGCCAAATGGAGAGGCAAGAAATTTTGAAGTAGCTACGGGTGATAAATTCGAAGGGCCTCTAACAGGTGTCGTCGGCTATTCATTCCAGAACTACAAAATTTACACGTCGTTAACGGATATGCAGGCTGCACACGTAAAAGGAGAAGCAACTCCTGAGCAGACGACAATTGTTAAAGCGGACGATAAATTGACAATTGCATCTTATAACCTAGAAAACTTCTCCAATAATACGAAGACAACTTCAACGGAAAAAGCACAAAAACTGGCGAGAGCATTTGCAGTAGACATGCAAAGTCCTGATATTGTCGGTGTTACAGAAGTTCAAGACAATAACGGCCCTGACGCAGGAGGACCTCAAGCGAATGAAAGCTATGAGCGATTAATCCAGGCAATTGTAGACGCTGGTGGTGTCCGATACAAATACGTCAACATTGACCCTGTTAACAACGAAGACGGTGGTCAACCTAATGCAAACATCCGTGTTGGCTTCTTATACAACCCTGCACGTGTTTCATTGACAGAAGGCAGCCCTCAAGGTGATGCAACAACTGCTGTCGGTTACGAAAATGGCAAACTGACGCATAACCCAGGACGAATCGATCCGACGAACGCAGCATTCGATCGTAGCCGTAAACCATTGGCAGCTCAATTCGACTTCCAAGGTGAAAACGTCATCGTCATCGCCAACCACTGGAACTCCAAATCAGGGGATACGCCGCTATTCGGTTCAAAGCAACCTCCTGTTTACGGTAGTGAAGTACAACGTAAGAAAATCGCTCAAATCGTCTACGATTTCGTTGCAGATGTGAAAATGAAAAATCCAGAAGCAAACATTGTATCACTAGGAGACTTCAATGATTTCCAATTTGCGGAAGCGTTGAAAATTCACGAAGGTAACTACATGACGAATATGATTAACAAAGTCGAGACGTCCGACCGTTATACGTATGTCTACCAAGGAAACTCACAAGTACTCGATCATATTCTCGTTTCCAATGAACTCGCAGCAAAAACTGAAGTTGATATTTTACACATTAACGCAGACTTTACTGACATGGCAGGACGAGCGAGTGACCACGATCCAGTGTTAGTTCAAGTGGACTTTAACAAAGTAGAGACGCCAGCACCAATTGAGGCTGACGTAACGTACAACTTCACGAACCTCAAAACGAAACTTTTGAAGATTGGAAAGCCGAGTGTAGCGGTGTCACTAGATGAGACATCCGTTATTACGGAAGGCGTCCTCTTCACAGGTGCATACGCGGAATTCCACGGTGCAGGATTTGCGACAACACCAGTGACAGTGAAACCTACTGAAGCTGGAGGGATTGTGGACTTTAAAGGGAATAATGCGTTGAAATTAATCATTGACGGCACGAATGTATCCGAAGTGCGCGGCGCTGAGTACATTCAAGAAGTAGAATTCATGAACGGTGCAAATCCAGAAAACATTAAGTTCTACAACTCGAAAGGGGAGCCCATTGGGGTTCCTCCTTTCACTCCTGAAAACAATGCGCCGATTGCAAAACCAATGCCAAATAGAACAGTAACGGTCGGTGAAACGATTTCAGTAGTGCTTAACGAATACTTCACCGATCCTGACGGAGATGAACTTTCTTTTACAGCAACAAAAGGTACAGTTAATGGATCTACATTGACCCTGACGTTGGAAGAAGGCTCCCACATTGTCGGTGTAACAGCAACGGATGGGGAGAAGACAGCGACAGCAAGCTTCACTGTAACGGTAAATGCTGAAGCTGTGCCTGGCGACGACTACTACAAAAACGCTCGCGGGAAAGAAGGGCAAGCATTGAAAGATGCACTTCATGAAATTATTAGCGGACATACACAACTATCATATAGCCAAGTGTGGGAAGCGCTACGTGAAACAGACGAAGACCCGAATAACGCAAATAATGTCATTCTCTTTTATTCCGGTCATTCAAGATCTAAAAACAAAAATGGCGGTAATGTAGGTGACTGGAACCGAGAACACGTCTGGGCGAAGTCGCATGGAGATTTTGGCACGTCGCAGGGTCCAGGAACAGACATTCATCACCTACGACCGACAGATGTCCAAGTGAATAGCGCAAGAGGGAATTTGGATTTCGATAACGGCGGAAGCCCTGTGAACAATTGCGACGGTTGCAAACGCACGTCGAATTCATGGGAAGCACCAGATCACGTGAAAGGCGATGTCGCTAGAATGCTATTTTACATGGCAACTCGGTATGAAAAAGGCGACAAAGTAGATTTGGAGTTAAATGAAAAACTGAACAACGGTAGCGCTCCGTATCACGGAAAACTATCTGTCCTTCTTCAATGGCACCTACAAGATCCAGTCGATGAGTTTGAAATGAAACGCAACAATACAATTTACAGATGGCAAGGCAACCGCAATCCTTTTATTGACCATCCGGAATGGGTCACAAAAATTTGGGGACAACAACAAACTTCATTTGAGCAACTTGCTTCATAAACCAAGAAAAGTCGACGAAGTCGGCTTTTTCTTTACCTACTTTTCGACAAGATGAATATACGCAACATAGTAAACATACACTTGTCTGGTAGTTTGTTTGTGAATTGGTAATACGATTTAAGTGATAAGGAGGAGAGAGAGTTGAAGAATTGTAAAATGATTGTAAAGTCACGATAGGTTTAAATTATTCTGATTATTAATCATAGGCATTTTGAATTAAAGTGTTGGTTTTATAAGCGTTTGAAGGCATTGAACAGTCAATTATTCTAAAATAACAACTACCATAATAGTAGTATTTTAACAGTATTATAAGAAACATTTAAAAATGGATATGAAGATTTTTACTTTAATGTGCTATATTAATATTGACACGCTAGTTGGACAAGCGTGTAAAAAGGGAAAGGGGAAATGGGAATTGAAGAACAATAATCTTTTAAGGGTCTTCAGAAGCATGATAGCTTTCATTCTCGTTCTCTCATTAGTATTGCCGTTCACGGTTAATGCTAATGCAGAACAGGCGAACCCGTTCAAATCGGGGAGTCAAAGCGAAAGTACAATGCAATTGAAGGCTGCTATTGCTGAGCAGTTAAACTTGGCAAATGGGGGACCAATTCTCCATAAGGACTTGCAAGGGCTATCAGGTGATGAAAGAGTAAATGTAATCGTACATTTATCTGAAAATCCTGTAGCGCTTAAAAAGGGGATTACTGAGCTTGCAGGAAAGAGTTTCTCTGCAAAAGACGCAAGAGAAGTGAAACAAAAAGTCGTCAAACAACAAAATTTGGTTCAAAAAGAAATGGCTAGTTTAAACATCTCGCATGAAATAGATTTTTCTTACAATACGGTATTAAACGGATTTTCAACGTCAGTTAAAGCAGATGATCTCGAGAAGATTCTGTTAGTAAAAGGTGTTACATTAGTAGAACCTGATGCAACAGTTTATGCTTTTGAAGAAAGTAATGCTGTTGCGGATAGTGGCCAAGTAGATGCTGCAATGGCAACAAGCATTGATTTTTTAGGCATTGAACCACTGTGGGCGGAAGGTTATGAAGGACAGGGAATTAAAGTAGCGGTTCTTGATACAGGTATTGACGCTGATCACCCTGACTTTGAAGGGATTTATAAAGGCGGTAAAAACTTCGTTCTGCATACTGGAAACGATTATGCACGTCCACGTGCAGAAGACGATGCTTCAGAAACATCACCATTAGATCGTCCGAATCATCGCCCGGAATTCAATGATCGGGGCAGTTCTTTCTACACTTCTCACGGAACACACGTAGCAGGAACAATCGCAGCTATTGGTGCGAATGAGTATGGTATTAAAGGGATTGCGCCAAAAGTAGATCTATATGCATACCGCGTTCTTGGAGCTTATGGAAGTGGATCCACTAGTGGAATTATTGCGGCAATTGATTATGCTGTAGAGCAAGAAATAGATGTTATCAACTTATCATTAGGTGGTGGAGCAAACTCTGAAACAGATGGGGCTTCATTCGCTATTAACAATGCAATGATTGCTGGCACAATTTCCGTCATAGCAACTGGGAACTCTGGACCTAACCGCGGAACGATGGGGACACCTGCGACATCTCGTTTAGGGATTGCAGTTGGAAATACGACAAATCCTGAAGCGCATTTTGCTGGTGCAGTAACAGTAAATGCAGGGGATTTTAATTTCTCGAAAACAATCGATTTAATGGGAACTACTTTCGGTCAATCACTCGCAGCTCAACTCGAGGGTGAGTTTGAACTAGTTGCAGTTCCTGGAATTGGAGCAATGTCGGACTACGAAGGGCTGGATGTTGACGGGAAAGTTGCGTTAGTATCACGTGGTCAAATTGCTTTTGTTGACAAAATTGAGTATGCAAAAGAGAACGGTGCAGTTGCAATTATCGTTCACAACTTTGCTGGAGGTACAAATGCACCAGATAAATCAAATGTTTTCCTTGGTGATGCATTTGAATTCATCCCTGCATTTGACATGTCTCAAACAGATGGTGATGCAATTCGTGCAGCGCTAGCGGAATCTACAGGCACAGTAACTTTTGGTGATTTTAATCATACAATGACTACTGGTGATGATGTCAACGACTCAAGTTCACGTGGTCCATCCTCACCGAACTTTGACATTAAACCTGATGTAAGTGCACCAGGAACAAATATCATGTCAACAATTCCAATGTATAAAGCGGACTTCCCAGAAGCTACTTATGAACAAGCTTATACACGCAAAACAGGTACATCGATGGCGACCCCACACATCGCGGGAATCGCGGCACTTGTTAAACAAGCGAATCCGACGTGGAACGCATTTGATGTGAAGGTTGCGTTATCAAACACTGCTAAACTTCTTGATACTACTAAATATGACGTGTTCGCTCAAGGAGCAGGTCGCGTGCAAGCATACGCAGCTGCGCATCCAGAAATCCTTGCATATGCAATCGATACAGCGAACAATGATGGGGAATCAGTTGAGAACTTAAAAGGCACAGTAACGTTTGGTCCTCAATCTCTTGAAGAAGACTTATCGGTCACTAAGCAAATCTTAGTCAAAGATATCGCTGGAAATGGCGGAAATTACAATGTAACTGTCGATGTTACAAAGTCATTCGGCGATGCAAAAGTGACAGTTAACCAACCTTCATTCACTTTAGACGGCGAGCTTTTATTGGATGTCACATTAACCGGATCTTCAACAGAGTCAAGTCCTGGAGATGAAATCCTTGGTTATATCCATATTTCTAACGGGGCAGAAGCTAGTGTATCCTTGCCATTTGCTGCTGACTTTGGCGGTGAGGCACCAGTCGAAGTGAAAGATATGGATATTACAGAAACAGATCTAAGTTTTGATGGGGACGGCTTTAATGATGAAGCGATGCTGTATTTCACAATCACAGGAGACGTAGGATTTAACGTTATTGAATTATGGGATATTATGAATCCTGAAGGTGGAGAATTTAGTGATGGCTATATCGGATATTTACATGCCGGTCAATCTCTAGGAGCAGGATCTTATCAACTTCCGATCAAAGGACAATATCGTCCTTGGGATGGATCAGGTCTCACAACGATTCCTGACGGATTATATACAGTCGATTTCACTGCTGAAACCGTTTCAGGTAATCCAGCAGAAATTGGAGATTACGCTGGTCCGATTTTTGTAAAAACAACAAAGCCGGTAATAGAAGGTTCTATAAGTGAAGCTAATATTATTGGAAAAGTAACGGATAAATATATTGAATATATCGAAGAACTAGCTTTATATGGTTTAGATTACGATCTAAATGAGAAACTATCTGCTTCATATGTTATTACGAAAAATGATGTAGCAGGAGAGGCAGTACCATTCCTACTAAATCAAGACGGGTCATTTGATATTGAATTACCTTCAGGTACACTAGGTTTGGAATCTGATAATGTAGAAGTCTCTATTATTGTTGAAGATGCGGCAGGCAACAAAGGAGAAGCATTATTAACAGAAGATGGTAAGGGTACTGAAGTCACTTTATCAGTTGACAAATCTGATTATACTTTAGCTATTGGTAACAAACGTCAAATTAAAGTAACAGAAACTACAACAGAAGCTGGTAAAGAGAGTATCGTAAAAGATGTAACGAATGAAGCAACGTATGAAGTTGCTAATGAAGAAGTTGTATCAGTTGTAGGTGGTGAAATTACAGCACTTGCTTCAGGAAGTACGACAGTTACAGTTAAATACCTTAACTTTGAACCAATTGAAGTGAAAATAACTGTTACAGCTCCGGTTGTTGTACCAGATCCAATTACTCCACCGGTAGATCCAAAACCTGAAGAAAAACCAGATCCTGAAGTTCCAGGAGTTACACCACCTGTTTTCACGGACATTACAAACACATTTGCAGCTAAAGAAATCAACAAACTTGCTGCAATGGGCATCATTCAAGGAAAAACAGAAACAGAATTCGCTCCAAACGCGCAAATCTCTCGTGCAGAATTTGCAGTATTGCTTGCTAGAGCACTAGACCTTGAATTGAAAGATTATGAAGGTACGTTCAGCGACGTCAATACAAGCAAGAAATGGGCGTTTGCTGGCGTTGAAGCAGCTGCTCGTGCAGGAATTATCAATGGTACAGCTGATGGGAAATTCAATCCTGACGCACCAATCAAGCGTGAAGAAATCGCTGCAATGGTGATTCGCGCAATCGAATTCAAGGACAAAGAAAAATTAAATGGCCTTGACACGCCTGCGAACTTTAAAGACCACGGATCCATCGGTGCATTCGCAATCGATTCCGTGTACAAAGCAAACGCACTTGGCGTTGTAAAAGGAACTGAAAACGGAAGCTTCAATCCGAAAAACAACGCAACACGTGCGGAAGCAGCAGTCATGTTGTATCGTGCACTGGATACATTGACGTTAATTAAAGAGTAATAAAACGGGTGCTAAAACCTCTCAAGTTAGAAATAACTTGAGAGGTTTTTATTGATTTTTCTAAGACTGATATTCTTTCACCTGCTAGCCAATTGACAGAACTATTGTTGGAATACTAGCCAAATCGACCTGTTTCTTACTGTAATTTCGATGTTTGTGAAAATGTTTAAATGATTGTAATATTTAACAACTAACTTCTAAGTATTTATGCTATATTAATAATGTAACGCTATTTTGATTAGCGTGAAAAAAACATTTAAGGGGAGGAATGTTAGCGGTGAGAGTAAAAAGGGTACTTTTGCTGACGCTCGTATTCATGCTGTCATTGAGTTCAATGGCTTTTGGCATGGCGGGTACAACAATTGGTGGAAAGGGTGTAAATCAGACAATTCAATTGGACAGGCCAGATCATAAACTTCCAGATCGGTTAATCAGTCCAACGAATCCGAACGAACGCGTTCGAATTATCGTGGAGCTTGAAAAAGCGCCTACTATTGAAAGAGCAACAAAAAGGGGTCTCCTTTATAAGGAGTTGTCAACGACAGAAAGAAATCAATTAGAAGCTACAGTAGAAGCTGACCAAGCGACAGTGCAAGCAAAAGCTGCAAAAGTCGCCCCTACAATTAAGTATCTTGAAAACTTTACAACTGTCTTCAATGGTTTTTCAGCAGAAGTAGACGCTAAATCTGTAGAGATGATTGCCAATCTTGCAGGCGTTAAAGCAGTATACGAGTCTACGGAATACCGAAGACCTGAGGAAAAGCCAGAAATGGTTCACTCCAAAGAGTTGGTCCAAGCTCAACGGGTTTGGAATGACTATGGATATCGAGGGGAAGGATTAGTCGTTGGGGTTATCGATTCCGGTATTGATCCTACTCATCGTGATATGGTTTTAACAGATGAGTCAACAGGGGCTATTACGGAGGAGAAAGTTGCTACTCTATTAGAAAATGGTTCTATTAAAAATGGAATGTACTATACTGCTAAAGTTCCGTTTGGTTATAACTACATGGATGAAGATGATGTAATTTCAGATCTGCCAGATGGATCCATGCATGGTATGCACGTTGCTGGAACTGTTGGAGCAAATGGTGATGAAGAAGCAGGCGGTATTAAAGGGGTAGCACCAGAAGCGCAACTATTAGCACTAAAAGTATTTGGTAACGATCCTGAAAATCCATACACGTATGGTGATATTTACATTAAAGCAATTGACGACTCCATTAAGCTTGAAGCAGACGTCATTAATATGTCTCTAGGCTCAACAGCAGGATTCGTAAATAGCGAAAGTCCTGAGCAGCAAGCAGTAAAGAGAGCAACCGAAAATGGTGTGCTCGTATCTATTTCTGCTGGGAATTCCAATTTGTATGGTTCAGGTACATTCTATCCATACGCTGAAAACCAAGACTACGGTTTAACGGGTTCACCGAGTGTTACACATGAATCATTAGGGGTGGCTTCACTTGAAAACAGTAAGGTGACAGCATACAGCTTCGCTTATCATGTAGATGGAGAAGCAGGTGGACGCGCAATCTATTTATTAGCAAATGATGTAGATCCATCGTTGTTGGAGACAACTACATTTGAAGTCGTTGAAGCGGGATTAGGACAACCCGAAGACTTCGAAGGTAAAGATTTTACAGATAAATTTGCATTGATCTCTCGAGGTGCAATTGCATTTACCGAAAAGGGATTGAATGCACAGGCGGCTGGCGCGGCAGGTGTAATTATTTATAACAATACAGCTGGTACGATTAACATGGTATCCGATCCAGCAATCGTTATTCCGTATATGTCTGCACTTCAAACAGATGGACTAGCGATGAAAGCAGAAATTGACGCAGGTAAAGTAGTTACGGTTGAATTTGACGGTCAATTTCTCGATGCAGCAAATCCAAAAGAAGGTATGATGAGTGACTTTACATCATGGGGACCAACGCCTAATCTTGATTTCAAACCTGAAATTACAGCTCCAGGTGGAAACATTTTCTCTACACTCAATGATAATAAATACGGGTTAATGAGCGGAACTTCAATGGCTGCACCACACGTTGCAGGCGGAACTGCATTGATTTTTGAACGTGTGGACAGTGAATTTGATGTAACTCCGATTGAGCGCGTTCAATTAGCTAAAAACCTATTGATGAACACTGCAAAGCCTGTAGAACTCAACCCGGGTGAATTTGTCTCACCACGTCGTCAAGGGGCAGGGTTAATGCAACTTGCAAATGCATTGAGTACAGATGTAGTCGTGACGAATAGTGTAACTGGAGAAGCGAAAGTTGCGTTAAAAGAAATTGTCGATAACCAATTCACATTTACGCTAACGGCGAAAAACTTCTCTGACGAAGAAAAAACGTATATTGTGAACACGCAAGTTCAAATGGACGTGCCAGAAGATGCAGGTGGCGGACTATTTGTGAACCTGCCAAACAATCCGGACTACGGACAATTTGTATTAGGTGAAGAGGATATTGAGGTTGTAGCTCCTGGATCCGTTACAATTCCAGCGAACGGCACTGCGGACATCACGATATCAGTAGATGTTTCGTTTATCGCCGATCTCTTCAGTTTCATTTATACGAATGGCTTCTTCGTTGATGGCTTTGTTACGTTAACAGATGCTGAAGAAGAAATAACAGGTAATGTTCCGCTAACGGTACCATTCTTCGGATTTAACGGTAGCTGGGATGACGCACCAATATTCGACTACTTCGCGTGGGATAGTATGACTTATTGGGGCTACACAGCGCTTGCAGACGAGCAAGGTTATTTCATTGACGGTGCACAAGACTTTGAGACTGAAGAGGTTGATACGAGTCGTTTTGGTTTCTCACCGAATGACGATGGAATACGAGACAAAGTCATTCCAGTGTTCTCTCTCTTCCGAAACGCAAAAGAATTTAAAGTTGCGATTCTAGATAGTGAAGGAAATGAGATTCGTTTAATCGAAACAGATTCTTATTTGAGAAAACATTACATTTCTAGTGCAACTACACCACCGTTCACATACGATCCGGAATATGGTTGGGATGGAACAATTGAAGGCGAGATTGCAGAAGATGGAGAGTATTTTATCGAAATAAGTGGTGTCATCGATTTTGAAGGTGCAGAATGGCAATCAATTAAGTTCCCAGTGAAAATCGATACAGTTGCGCCAACAGCAAAAGTTTCTTTTGAAAAAGCAAAGAATACTATTTCTATTTCAGAATTCGTGGATAATGAAAACGGAACTGGAGCTGCTTATTGGGAAGTCATCCTAAACGAAGAAGTGATTTCGGATGATGTCCTATTAACTTCAGACGAGCAATTCATCATTGATGGAAAAGTAACAGACAAAGATTCACTTTCAGTTAGAGCGTGGGATGGGGCTATGAACTTTACAGACTACCAAATCGAAATTCCAATTGATTTCGTACCAGGTCCAATTCTTCCACCAGTGAACCCAAGTCCGGAACCAACACCAGAACCAATTAAACCACCTGTTTTTACGGATATTACTAACACATTCGCAGCTAAAGAAATCAACAAACTTGCTGCAATGGGCATTATCCAAGGAAAAACAGAAACTGAATTCGCACCAAATGCACAAATTTCCCGTGCAGAATTTGCAGTATTGCTTGCACGTGCACTCGACCTTCCGATGAAGGACTATGAGGGTACGTTCAGCGATGTCAATACGAGCAAAAAATGGGCGTTCGCAGGCGTGGAAGCGGCTGCACGTGCTGGTATCGTCAATGGTACAGCTGACGGCAAGTTCAATCCTGACGCACCAATTAAGCGTGAAGAAATTGCTGCAATGGTCATTCGTGCAATCGAATTCAAGGACAAAGAGAAGTTAAATGGCCTTGAAACACCTGCGAACTTCAAAGACCACGGATTCATCGGTGCATTTGCAATCGACTCCGTGTACAAAGCAAATGCACTTGGCGTCGTAAAAGGAACTGAAAGCGGCAACTTCAATCCGAAAAACAACGCTACGCGTGCTGAAGCAGCAGTGATGTTGTATCGTGCATTGGATACTCTTAAAATGATTACTGAGTAAATTAGCTCTTTCGAAATGAACTCAGAAAGCTAGAAATGAAAACACCTACCGTTAATAACCATTGACGTGAAGGTGTTTTTACTCTCGTAGTAAGCTATCATGAAAAACAAAATAAGCTAGTGGTCATAGAAGATTATCTACGTTAATGGAGTTTTTCTTGTCTATTTCATGATTATTTCTTCCGGTTATCTTCAATTCTAGTTGACGAACACTAAGTTCACTAAAGTAATTATTACAACTCTACAAAAGAATTTAAAAAAACTAAAAACTTGTTGACAAGTATTAGATTTAATGATAAATTTTATGTAAGATCTCTTTTGAACTTCTCATTCAAAAGAGTACCGAGCAATGTGCGGAAACACGTTGCTCGGGTCCCATTATTTATTGCTAACACTTTCAAATGGCATTGTGTATAAGCCATATTGAAGAGTGTTTTTTATTTTCAATAATAAATTTTAGTAATGATATTTCTCAAACTAGTCAAATTCGCTAAGAACTAAGTGATAAAAGTAGTAGTTAATCTATTACTGTTTTAAGAGTTTAGTTGTATTTAGGTACTAGTTATATTAAACTAGGTAGAAGTTGAAATAATTATAGAGGTGAGAAAATGACGAATAATAGCAAAAAAAGCAAAGTGTTGAAATCAGTCATGATCGGAACAGTAGCATTGACACCTGTTCTTGCTGTAGGACTAAATGCAGAGGACGCGAAAGCTGCAAGTAATACAGATGTAACAAAACTAATTGATAATCTAAATTTAGCTTTTGACAAACTTGATGCAAATACACATCAAAAAGCTTTACGCGATGCTCACAGTGCAATTAAAGGCTATCTAACGCCTTCGCGAGTTGAAATTGAGACAGATAAGCTATTATCTGCTGAAGTAAAAAGTAACCCATCAAGAGAAGAGGCAGCAAGAGAAGTTGTGGGAGGATTAGTCGAGCTATTAGCAGCTTCTACAACAGGTTTTAAACTTAAAGAGGAATTCGAAAACTTCAACTCAGTGGCAACTGATGCCAATATTAAAAAAGCATTTGATAATGACACATTATCAAATGAACTATTTGTAAGTTATCTTGTTGATGTTCAAGCAAACCTCCTTTCTAACATGGAAGGAACAGGCTCTTATAAAGATAAATTCATTAAAGCTTTGAAAGATACGGCTAAATCAAAAGAGAAATATGCGGCTTTAACAATTGCAATTTGGGACTCAGTTGATGTAGATAATGTTGGTACAACTCTTGACTCTATCGTTACTGGAGCAAATGTTCAACCAGAAGCGAAAACAGCATTCGTTGCACTTGCAAAAGAATATAATTTAATCGTCAATCCTCCAGGTTACAATGGCGGCGGCACTGGCGGCGGTGGCGGAGCAGTTCCACCAACAACACCACCAACAGGTGACACAGCAGTGGAAGTTGACGGTTCAACCATCGCTACCAATCCACAAGCAGTAATCGATGCTATCAACAATGCTACTAAAGTTGAAGAGCTAATTATTAAAGTACCAGCTGGTGCAACGGACGTGAATGTTCCGGGAACGATCCTAAATGCACTCGATAACAAAAACAGCAAAGCCGTCGTAACACTTCAATTCGGTACGGTTTCTTACGAATTGCCAGTGAATGCATTTGACCTTTCTGCAGCGGCAACAGATCTTGACGTTGCTTCAGCTGAATTAAGTCTTGTCGTTTCTGTTACTAAAGTGGACAACCCACTAAAAGACAAAGCAGCATACAAAGTACTTGCAGATGCAATTGACTTTGAAGTGAAACTTGTAGCGCCTAATGATAAATCTGTTACATTAAGCGTATTCCCAACACCAATTAAACGTTCATTGCCAGCGGCTTCTACATTGAACCCACTGACAACAGTTGGTGTGACAGTGGATGCAAACGGTAAAGTGACAGCTGTCCCTACATATGTATCGGGTGACAAATCAGCAAACCTATACCGTTCTACTAACTCCGTGTACACGTTGATCGAGTACTCTAAGTCTTTCGCTGATCTAACAGGTGGAACAAGCTGGGCTGGCGAGTATGTTGACAAATTAGCTTCCCGCATGGTTGTTAACGGAAAAACTGACACAACATTTGCACCGACGCTAAAAATTACACGCGGTGAATTTGCGGCAATTCTTTCTCGTGGACTAGGAATTGTTGCGGTGGATCCTGCAGGAACATCTTTCAAAGATGTTTCAACAAAGCAAGCATTTAACCAAAATGGTGAGATTTCTGCTGTTGTTGAAGCGGGAATCGTTACAGGGTACAAAGACGGTACTTTCCGTCCGTACGAAGAAATTACACGTGACCAAGCGGCAATCATGATCAGCCGTGCAATCGACTATGTCGGTGCAGATAAAGTCACTTTTGATAAGAAAAAAGCGTTGACTGCTTTCAAAGACAACAAGCAAATCGGTGCTGCTTCACGTAATCACGTTGAGCGCGTTTACCAAGCAGGTTTACTAGATGGTTACCAAGATGACACATTCCGTCCAAACGCAGATGCGAACCGTGCGCAAATGGCAAAAATCATTTATAACTTCTTGGCAGAAATTGAGTTTATTAACTAATTCATGAAACGATTCAGCCTTCCCGAGCGTCTAACCTTGGGGAGGCTTTTTTTGTGGGAATTTTAAAAACTAGATTACGAGTTTCCGTGAATCTATACCAGTTGATTTCCAAATACATCTTTTCAAACATATCCAACTATAGTAGTCTAATAGTAAGGAGGAATTTTAGATGAAAAAATACCTATCTTTCTTTGTAATTGCCACGGTTTTCATGACAAGCTTCATAGGTTCTGCAAAAGCGGAGTCTTTTACAGATGTCAGCACCTCGTATCCGTTTTACGAACATATTCACTACTTGACCGAACAAGGCGTTATCAAAGGCTACGAAGGTAATCGTTTTGGCCCGACGGAAGAAGTGACGCGCGCAGCAGCTGCAGTTATGATTGCGCGAGCTCTTGGCTTGCCAACGGAAAAGAAACAAACGATTTTTAAAGATGTGAGCAGTCAAAGTTTTGCCTCGGGAGCGATCCAGTCTGCAAACGATGCCGGCATTATCCAAGGATACACGGATGGTACATTCGGACCGGATAAGATCGTGACGCGTGGTGAAATGGCGATTTTCCTTTCACGCGCTTTTAAAATGAAAGACGAAGAACCGATGACGTTCAAAGACGTTCCTGTCAGCTCTGCAGGATACGCGTACATCTCGAAAGTCATCGCGGCAGGTGTGACACAAGGGTATTCAGAAACGGAATTCCGTCCGAATGAACCCGTTACACGCGCGCAATTCTCTGCATTTCTTGCGAGAGCAACGAACGAAGCACTTCGTTTAACCGTATATGCATGTGGCTACAATCCGGCGTCTAACGTGAACCCGGACAAGCAAACACTCAACTGTCTCGTCACAAAAGCGGCACGTAATTCGGACATCCCACCTGAAATTGCAAAGGCAATCGTTACAGTAGAAAGTGATTGGACGCATTTCCTAAACAACGGCGAGCCGCTAATTAGTGAAGATGGCGGTATCGGACTTATGCAAATTACAAATCGACCAGGATTTGACGTGGAAAAGCTTAAGTACGACATTACGTACAATATCGAAGCAGGTATCCAACTTCTTGCTGAAAACTTCAAACGGCTGGACCTACCGAGCATCGGAACGAAAGACCGTTCCACACTCGAGCATTGGTACTTTGCGGTGATGGCTTACAACGGAACAAAACCGGTCAATAGTCCATTTTATAGCGCGACGGGGGAAAGAAATCCGAACGCTTACCAAGAAAAAGTCTATCGCAACATAAGCAATGGTATGTTGACGACAAACATTACAGCGATTGACATGACAAGTGATGATTTCACATATGACGGATCCACAACAGCGAATATCCAATTCAATAAAAAGACCTTTGCAATGAAAGGTGAAGGAACAAAGTCGGCTGAACTTCTTGCAAATGGAGATACCGTGAACTACACCGGAAAAGGTCTTCGCTCCAAGCCGAGCACAGCAAAAGATTCGATTGTGACAGTTACATCAGGAAACACTTACACCATTCTTGGAGGACCCGTCTATGACGAAAATCCAGTATCAAACAACCATTTTGTATGGTATCCAGTGAAAACACTACACAATGGGAAAACGATCACAGGATACATTGCGACACCGTACATTCATAAGTAAAGATGCAAGTATTAGTAGAGGGAAAATGATTTGCCTCTTTGTCTTCAACAGACAGAAGGAGAAGTGGAATGAAAAAGTATTTGAAACAACTCAGTGTCCTCATCGCCATGGTGTGCCTCTTTATTGTGACGGCAACGACAGCACAAGCTTCTACATTTAAGGATGTAACTTATAAGTATTGGGCATATAAAGATATTCAATTCGTAGCACAAAATAATGTCATCCGCGGGTTCGCGGATGGCAATTTCCGACCTGGTTATGCGATTTCAAGAAAAGACGCGGCAGTCATGATGACGAGAGCACTTGATCTGTATTCGCTAGAAGACAGGCCGACACCTGTTGAAGATTTGCTGCCAACATCACCTGGATACAATGAAATAATGATCGCGCTTGAAAACTATTGGTTGTCACTCGATAAAGGGCAGTTCAACCCTGATGCCCCTTTAACGAGAGACGAAATGTCCAAAATGCTCGCAACAGCCTATGCATATGAAGGAAAAGGGTACAGCGAATTCTCGGATGTGCCAATTGAAGATCCGTATTATCGGTTCATTGACGCCATTGCTTTTCATGACGTGACGACAGGTTATAACGATGGTTCGTTCCGACCAAAGGAAACTGTGACTCGTGCACAATTCAGTGCATTTCTTTCAAGAGTGTACCAACAGCCTGTTGCGTATGAAGTACGAAATGCTGGAGAAGTCATTGACGTTGTTTCATCTGTAGATGATGCAGTTGAAAAGGTTGCATATTACCCTGAAGGAACAATCCACCCACAAAGTAATGAATTCGTCGAGTATTCGCAAACAATCGCATCTGCGGATAAAACGAACTTGAAAAGTGGAGCGCTCATTTATAATGGCTTTAAAGAAATTGAGAATTTCACCCCACAATTTTTCAGCCATTACTTAAAAACAAAGCCTGTCAATGGTATTCAACAAGATATGTTCGAGACGTTTGTCATTCTTGGATTACGTTACAATGAAAATAGCGATCAATTCGTAGACGGACCATCGAATCATGCAAATTATGAAGACTGGAAAACATACATCGACCGTACATTTAACGCAGACGGAGCGATCCAAAACTTGAACACTGCCGCAAAATGGGCAAATCGCAAAGTCGATGTGTACGTAGCCATCCCTTATCCAAAACGGAACGAAGCCATCATCAATCTGAACGGGGATGAAGTTGGTAGTGATGTCTACGCACGATATGATCTGGCCAACTGGTATGTTAAAGAAGTGCTGAAGGAATTTGAAAATGGACAATACGACAACATCAACTTCAAAGGCTTTTATTGGCTGAGTGAAACGGTCCGTACCGTCGATGACGAAGTAATCATCTCGTCTATCTCAAGCTTGTTGAAAAAGCATGACAAATTCTTTATTTATTCGCCTCATGCCACTTCAACAAACTTTTACAAATGGAAAGACTATGGATTCGATGCTGCATTCCTTCAACCGAATGCATTCAGAGCCACTACGCCGAATAAAGAAGAACGTCTTCATCGGGCATTTTTGAACGCGCAAATTTACGGTACAGGCATCACAATTGAAATCGACTCCTACCATATGGACAAAGCCGAACAAGGCGTAGAAGCATTTGACCTCTACATGGATATATCCAAACGGTACGGCCTCGACGAAAAAGGCATGATGTTCTACCAAGGCACCAACATGGTCGAACGAATGGCTACCTTCGATCACCCCGTATACAAACGCTGGTATGAGCAACTGACAGAAACATTCTTCAATAAAGACTCTATAGAATAAGAGGAGCGGACACCCGCTCCTCTTTCTCATGAATCCTTTCACAAGTTAAAACGTCTATACATAGGAAGTACTGTAGTTTTATAGTTATTCCCGTTTCGGGCAGATTTTCTTTCAATAATGCCGCTCATATTCCTGCACCCGCGGAAAGCGTGCGCCGAAACGCAAGTCAACGGAATTTCTGTAATCTATTGGGTAATCAACACATCCAAAAATAAACTCCCGACAAGTCCAACCACTGTGTTATAATCGTAACGTGAAAGAACTATAGAAAGGGTTATTCCATGAATTTCAACTTACGCCTAAAAGAAATGGCCGTGCCCCTACTCGGAATCCTGCTACTCGCAGTGGCACTCGTCATCCCAAATACACTGATCGCCTATGCGATTACACTTTTACTTGCACTTGCAGCACTCCTTAAACCAAAACAAGGCATCTTGTTCTTATTAATCTATTTCCCGTTACGTTCATTCTTAATCGAAGTGAATCCAGCACTCAAACTGATCGGTGACTTGATCATCGTCTTCGCATTCCTACGCGTTGTCTGGGATGCTCGCAAAGATTGGAAATCCATCTTCCGTTTTGAAGTATTCGAATGGGCATTTATCGCATTTATCCTACTAGGCGTCATCTCGGCATTTTTGTCCGACGTCATGACAACAGCAATCATTTTCCAAATCCGTGCGTTCGTCATTATGTTCCTCCTATTATATATCGTCAAAAGACTCGATATTACCAAACAGGACATTTTGAACTTCTTGTACGTCACGTTGTTCGTCACCGTCGTGCTCATCGTCCAAGGGTTAGTTGAAAAAATGAGCTTACGAACAGCACTCATGCCTGAAAGCTGGGTCAATCGCCAACTCTCAGCAAACAATCGAAGCCGAATTTACGGGCTCGTCAACAATCCTAACGTGCTTGCCGTCTATTTCACGTTTACAGGTTTGCTCATTTACTACCTAAAAACAATGCTGCCGAAGTCAAAATGGCAATGGGTGCTTAACATCATCCTTGTCGTTCTAGCGGGAACATGGATCCTAACATACAGCCGTGGCACATGGATTGCCTTTGCAATCGCACTCGCAATTTACTTCCTCTTCACAAGAAATTGGAAGTTTGTTCTGAAAACCGCTGTTGCACTCGGACTCGGATTCATTTTAATCACAGTTCCAGTAACGAAAACAGCGCATTGGGTTAGCTCTAACACAACTGTTGGTGACGTGGAACGGACAGGCCCGGCTGAACCAGGCGAAAGCTTTGCCGTCGAGTCGACGCGTATTAAAGAAACATTCAACACAGACACGTTCGAAAAGAGTAAAACGACCGGCCGTCTATTCATCGTCTATAAGGGCTTTGAGATTTTTAAGGATTACCCGGTCATCGGTACTGGTTTTGGGACATTCGGTGATTCAGCATCGAAAGTCTACTCATCACCGTACTACAGCCATTATGATGTGCAGTTCAATATTTATTCCGACAATCAATACATTCAAGTGATCACGCAAACCGGCGTCGTCGGCGTCATCTTGTTTGCGGTCTTCCTACTAGGAATGCTCGTCCTCTTCTGGAAAGGACGCAAGCAATCCGAGAAAGCAATCCCACTACTCGCAATGCTCATTGCTGTGTATTGGTGCGGCTTCATCTACAACATTTGGGAAGACAAGACATTCACACTTTATTTCTTCATCCTGACAGGCGCATTCCTGGCAGTGACAAGTAAGAAAACAGCAGCTGTGAAGTAAGTGAAAACCGCCCTGTTCTGTAAAGCAGAATGGGGCGTTTTTTTCATGGGTATATCTTTGTAAATTTGATCTGCGCTTCAGTCGGACGCTTTCCTGGGGGCGTTTTGTATTACCGTTGCTCCTAACGCTACGCTTTTACTCGCAAAAGCCGTTCTGTGTGAGAGTATGGATTGCAGGCTGAATTCAGCTTTGTGTTACGAAGTTTGAATATCTTTCTAAGTGGTAGAGTTGAATAGAGTGATAGGTCGAAATTCTACTACATAGGAGGAGAGGCGTATGCGGAACAAATTATTTGTGGCGGCAGTAGCAGCAACGACAATCGTGCCAGCCGTCGTTGCACCTATGCAAACAGAGGCTGCACAGCAAACTTTTAAAGACGTACCCGACAACTACTATGCACACACGGAAATTACGAACTTGGTCGATCGCGGCATAATCAAAGGATTTTCCAACAACACATTCAAGCCGGAGCAACAAGTGACACGGGCAGAATTTGCTACCATCTTAGCAAGAGCTCTGGACTGGCCAGCAGCCGACAGCAACTTTAAAGATGTTAGCAAAAGCTCCGCACTCTATGATGGCGTATCTCGTGCCCACAACGCGACAATCGCTAGAGGGTTCGCAGACGGTACATTCAAACCGAACAAGCTTGTCACAAGGGAAGACATGGCCGTCATGATCGACCGCGCCATGCAACTGAAAGCACCTTACACATACACGAAAGAACTAGACTTCACAGACAGTCATAAAATCGGAGCCTACTCCAAAACAGCCATTGAACGTCTCTATTACTACAACGTCATGGGTGCCTATACCGGCACAAACTTTGAAGGCGACACACCAGGAACCCGAGCAGAAACCGTCCGTACCATCTACAACATGCTCAAAGTCTTCGACAACTCATCATTTG
Source organism: Sporosarcina sp. OR05 (assembly GCF_041414805.1). Lineage (NCBI taxonomy): Bacteria > Bacillati > Bacillota > Bacilli > Caryophanales > Caryophanaceae > Sporosarcina > Sporosarcina sp. OR05. Next base: position 60,371 of record NZ_JANKJL010000010.1, read on the forward strand.
AATAAACAATAAAAGGATCGCAATCTGGTTTGTATCCTAACCTGATTGCGACGCCTTTTTAATAGAGAAGTATAGGTGATTTTACTATTAAAACCTATCTATCTGCCCGTCATCTGCAAATTCTACGACTCGCGGTAAATTAGAACCCATCTAATTGCCCGTCACTCCTAATTTTCCTGACTTACGGTCAAATAGGACCCATCTAATTGCCCGTCACTCCTAATTTTCCTGACTTACGGTCAAATAGGACCCATCTAATTGCCCGTCACTCCCAATTTTCTCGACTCACGGTCAAATAGAACTCATCTAATTGCCCGCGCCCTCCACTTTGCATCACTTTCGGGAAATTAGACCAAATCTATAAACCTGTGTACAGCATTTTCCTCTCTCCAGTGGTAACGAATGAATAAAACACCGCATCAATCCAGCAAATACCGCATACTCCATAAGAACACGGCATTAATCCCTCCAATCTCAGCATACCTTCGCCGAACACGGCAAAAATCATAAAAACGCCGCATAACTCCTCCGAACACCGCATATCTCCAAAAGCGATACCCGCTCCGTCAATTAAAACATAAGAGATCTAGATTGGTAAATTGCATTCGGCGCGAAAAGAACTTCCTATGATTCTCAAACACCCGCGGTATTAAAACATGCACCTAGAGTAACTCGAGTGGTTCGGTGAAGCTTCTTAAAATTAATAGCCACATGTAAGAGAGAAGATCATAATTTGCTTTACTTCTGTCTAAAGAAGAGAAATCTTATGATTATTTCTTCCTGTTTTTTACAATGACAACTAGAATTGAAGCGCAAGGCGGCGACTCCAGCGGGAACAGCGCGAGCTGAAGACCCTGGACTGAGCGAAGCGAGGGAAGCGGCTGAAGCCGTGCCCGCGGAACGCGTCCGCCTGGAGCGAAAATCCATTTAAGAAGCCACTTCATAACAAACTCTTATTCCCTGACGTCCCTTTCGGGACCCCTAGTCAAATAGAACGAAAATCCCCAACAACTCTAGCAATCATAGAGTTTCAGATTATAATGGACTTACAACAAATAACAACAAAGGGGAATGAAGCATTGCAAAAACGTACATACCTATCGAAACTCAGCATCCTACTTCTCGTGATCTTCCTATCCATTCCAACCGTCACACAAGCAGCCACGGACGAAAAAACAAAAATATCCGAAGGCGTACACTATGAATATACGAACAAAACCATATCCGGGTACCCCCAAGCACTACGCAATCTCGTCGTAGACTTGAACAATCCTTACACAACAGTGGATGTCGGCTATCCAACGCCGCTAAACAAACTATCACGCACAACCGTCCAGGCGAACGCCTACACAGGACCCGGCAAACAAGTCGCAGGTGCTATTAACGGCTCCTTCTTCTGGTCTAGCGATCAAAACTACCTACCTATGTACCTGATTGCCTATCGTGACCGACTCATGAACGCGGGTATTATCGCAACAGGTGCTGACCAATACGTCAATAAACCGATCGCATTCGGAATCGACAAAAACGGCAAAGGGAAAATTGAGCCGTACAATTTGCATCTATCATTCAACCATAACGGCATAGACTATCCGATTACATCGACGGACAAGCACCGTTCGAATGACAATTTGATTCTGTACACGCCATTGTTCCCGAAAACGACAACGGAAACAAACGCACTCGGTATGGAACTTGTCATTGAAAACGTCACAGGCGGCACAGCCCTCAACTTCGGTGAAACCGTCACAGGGACTATCACGAAAATTCGTCAACGCAATGATGCTCAAGCTTCAACGATCCCGAAAGATGGATTCGTCCTATCCGCTCACGGTGAAGCGATGCAACTCATTAAAGACATTGGTATCGGTGAAACGATCTCCATCAAAACGGATATCGACGAGCAATGGAAAGGCGCATCGTTCATGCTTACGTCAGGACCTGAACTCGTCAAAAATGGTCGTGTCGATCTTGGCATTGATCCGAATAGCAGCCGTGCAAAAGAACGTGCACCGCGTACAGCAATTGCCATTGATCAAACAGGCACAAAAGTATTCATGGTCACAGTCGATGGCCGACAAGCAGGCTACAGCAAAGGGATGAACTTGCAAGAGTTCGCGGAATATCTTGTCTCTCTCGGTGCTTACCAAGCGCTGAACCTAGACGGTGGCGGTTCTACAACAATGGCCGTCCGTAAACCGGGTGACTACAACGTCTCCTTGTACAACAAACCGTCTGACGGCATCGAAAGAATTGTCTCTACATCCCTATTTGCAGTTTCGACAGCACCAGCAGGCACACCGACAACAGTCGGTGCAACACTTGCGAAACCTGGTGTCTATTTAAAAGGGACAAAAGGATCGATTGTAGTAGATTACGTGATGGACAACTACTACAACCCCGTCACATTCGACAAAAAAGACATTACAGTCAGCTCTCCACAAGGGCTAATCACACCGAACGGACTCAGCTTCACAGCACAAAAAGCAGGAACGGGTGCCATCAACGTTAAATACAACACAGCAACGTCAACCATCCCGTTTGAAGTCGTTGAATCGATTCATACGGTAAAACCATCGAGCACATCCGTTGAAGTGCGCGCAGGTGAAAAGAAGACGATGACTGTGAAAGCATTTGATAGCAAGAATCGCGAAGTCATTTTCGACCCATCGTTAGTGACGTGGAGTGCGTCCGCAAACATTGGAACAATCTCCGCAGCTGGTGTCTTCACTGCAGCAACCAAAGACGGCACCGGAACGATCACTGCGACTCTCGGTGGTAAAAAGGTGACCATCCCTGTGACGATTACAGGAGAATATGTCCGCGCTGATAATATGGACTCACTCGACAATTGGTCAGTCGACTATACGAACGCATCGGCATCCCTTTCAATGAACGATAAGAAAGAGCCAGCTTTTGAAGGAAGCGGTGCAGTGAAGCTTTCTTATGACTTTACAGGGACAACGGGTACATCTGCAGCATACATCGTAGCGAAAAAACCTATCAAACTAGCAGGATCACCGGCTAAATTGTCCGCACGTGTCTATGGAGATGCAGGTAACACATGGCTCCGTGGCCGTATTCAGGACGCTGCTGGCAAAGAATTCACGATCGACTTCACACCGGAAAACGGTTTGAAATGGCGTGGATGGAACTATGTGACCGCGACAATACCAGCGGGCACAACAGGTGACCTTTCATTAAAACAAATCTATATTGCACAACCGACTGACAGCTTAAAAACAGCAGGTAGCATTATGATTGACGATGTGAAAGCAATATTCAATGCTAACTACAAAGAAGCATTGTTCAAAGATACAGGTTTGACGTTCCGTGCAGAAAAAGAAATTACTGCACTCGTTAATGATGGTGTCATCGCCGGATATGCAGACGGTTCATTCGGTCCGTATCAAGAGTTGACGAGACAGCAAGCAGCAATCTTACTTGCGCGAGCACTCGATTTGCCGCTTGATAACGTCAAAGATCCTGGCTTCCAAGACATGGCACCGACAATGACGTTCTACAAAGAAGTGGCGGCTGTCGCAAATGCAGGCATTATCCAAGGGAAAGACAAAGGAAAACGATTCGACCCGAATGGCAAACTGACGCGCGCTGAAATGGCAGCGATCTTACAACGCGGCTTCAAACTACCGTTAAGTGATAAAAATCATTTTACGGATAGTGGCGGTAGCTTTGCGAAAGATGCCATCAATTCACTTGCATATAACAACATTACACAAGGTATCGGTAATGGGAAATTCGGACCGGCACAAAATATTAGTAGAGCTGATTTCTCTGTCTTCTTACATCGAACACTATTAATAAAAAAGTAGAATTTAAAGCTTTGAGATTGCAGAAAATTGTGGTACAATGGTCGTGTAGAGTTTTTCCTTTTACCTTATAGAAAATATTTTTAAGTGGCCTTGGTTGATGGAGCGGGAAATCTGCGGAGAATTTTTTCTCCGCAGATTTTTTTTGCCTTTTACTGATTTACACATAGGTGAAAAACTTGATGAAATCGGTAAGAGACTTTAGATTTATACAGGTTATCTATTAAAATATGTGACTGTCGTTATAAGTTATTATGAATAATAAGTAAAAGGAATTATAAATGAGGTTCACTTACGTGTATGTTCATGGTAAACTATCAAAAGATTTGAATGACTAAAAGGAGAAAACGATGAAGAAAAAGTTTAAAATTGCATCCATTATATTGGGCATTACTGTACTATGTGCGGCAGGCTACATCCTTTACATAATGAAATTTAAAGAATACGACGTAGCTGACGAGTCAGTGGACGAAATCATCGGGGAAACATTTGAAATTGAATTGCCAGATGGATCGAAAATTACATTGAACGAAGACGGAGAAGTACTTGAAGATGCAAGTACAGTAACCGACAGTACATCGGAAGACAACGAAACGACGAGTTCAACAGATAGTACGATATCAACTACGAAAAACGATGGCAACGTAGTGACGTCGACGCAGCCGGCTGGCACAACTACGAAGCCAACACCTAAACCTACTCAACCATCTACACCGGGCAACGAGGAAGCAAAGCCGACGGTTTCATCCATTAAAGAAAAGTACACACCTGCGTTCCATGCGTTGGAAGGGCAAGCCGATACTAAATTAAATGCACTCGTCGGTCGCGCGAAAAACGAATACCTTTCAAAAAAAGATAATGGCGAGAAAATCGATTATGGCTATTTCTATAATAAATATACGAGTGCAGCCGCTGAACTAGAAGGGCGGACAGACACCGTATTCACAGGTGTCTTAAAAGCTGTCGAGAAGGATCTCGAAAAAAACGGCTATGACAAATCGGACGCCAACAGTTTTGTAGAGCAATACAATGCACATAAGAAAAGTCGAAAAGATTCACTTATGAAAAAAGTGACAGGGTTATAAATAATACAAACCCGCAAAGTTTTACAACTTTCGGGTTTATTTATTACTATTTTTATGAATTTGCGAAAAATGTCGTATTAAATATGCTATACTTTTTTGTAGAGTTGCTATTGTCATAGTTTTTGAAAAGGAGAACAGCTTACATGGAAGAAACAATTAGTCTTCAAGACTTGTTCAGTACATTAAAAAAGAGAATCGTGCTCATTATTACTACAGTTATGATCGCTATAGGGTTAGCCGCTATCGTTAGCTATTTTTTCTTAACGCCGATTTACCAGGCTTCCACTCAAATTCTCGTCAATCAGCAAAAGTATGAACAAAACCAATTCAACACACAAGAAATACAAGCCAATTTACAGCTCATCAATACATATAACGTCATTATTACGAGCCCAGCTATTTTGACAAAGGTCATCGAAATTTTAGACCTGGAAACAACACCAGTTGAGCTGAAAAGTAAAATCACTGTAAACAGTGCGCAAAACTCCCAAGTTGTAAACGTTACTGTGCAAGATACCGAATCATTTAGGGCTGTAGATATTGCGAATACAACAGCAGAAGTATTCCAAAATGAAATTAAACAATTGATGAATGTCGATAACGTCAACATTTTGTCATCCGCTGTGAACAGTGAAAATCCAACACCTGTCAAACCACAAAAATTATTAAATATAGCGATCGCTGCTGTAGTTGGACTAATGATTGGTGTCGGACTCGCTTTCCTTTTAGAGTATTTGGATACGACGGTTAAGACTGAACAGGATGTTGAAGAAATAGTCGGATTGCCGTTACTAGGCATCGTAAGTAGATTACCAGATGAAGAACTGATGGCGACCGCGACTAGAAGAAAGACGCAGCGAAGTAAGGGAGAAGCATATGTTCAATAAACGCAAACTGAGAAATTTACAGAAATCTGCCCGTAGTCTAATTGCTCATGACAATCCGAAGTCGATTGTTTCCGAGCAATTCAGAACGATTCGCACAGGTATCGACTTTTCACTTCCGGATAAAGAACTTGAGACACTTCTCATCACTTCCTCAGCTCCAGGTGAAGGGAAATCGACTGTTTCTGCAAACACGGCAATTGTCTTTGCTCAAAATGGTAAAAAAGTATTGCTAGTGGACACCGACATGCGTAAGCCTTCCGTCCACTATACATTTGCGCTTCAAAACACGATGGGCCTTACAGATGTGTTAGCCAAAAAAATGACGCTTCAAGAAGCAGTTCGAGCAATAGACATAGAGAATCTTGATATCCTCACATGTGGACCGTTACCGCCTAATCCTGCGGAGTTGTTAGGTTCAAAGGCGATGGAAGCGCTCATTGAAGCGATGAAAGAACAATATGATCTCATTGTTTTTGATACGCCTCCAATTCTTTCTGTTACAGATGGCCTTGTACTAGCAAACAAATGTGATGGGGTTATCGTGGTTGTGCGTTCAGGCAAAACTGAAAAAACGAATATCGTTAAGACGAAAGAAGCGCTTTTACAAGCTAAAGCGAATATTTTTGGTGTGGTCTTAAATGATTTTGAACTGACGAAAGATCATTATTACTATAATTACTATGGGGTAGACGAGTAAAAGGGGGAAATCTCTTTTGCTCGTTTTCCATTTAAAAGGAGGACTACCAATGATCGATATACATTCTCATATTTTATGGGGAGTAGATGACGGACCAGATTCAGTAGAGGGTTCATGGCGAATTGTAATGGATGCTTTACAAGAGGGGATTACCAAGATCATTGCTACCCCCCATGCATACAATCCCCACTATGATGTCTCGGCAGAGGTAACGAAGGCGAAAGTAGCGGAACTGTCCAATCTGCTTACAAAAGAGGGAGTACCACTTACCGTTCATACGGGACATGAAGTACGCCTACATGAGAACCTATTAGACAATTTGAAGTCTGGCAAGCTATTAACCCTTGCAGATACGAAGTATGTACTGCTGGAGTTGCCTTCCCAAACGGTACCGTTGTATACGGCGAATGTGGTAGAACAGCTTGTAGCGGAAGGGTACGTACCGATTATCGCACATCCTGAAAGGAACAAAGCAATCGCCGAAAAGCCGGAGCGATTACAAAGGCTCATACGGCGTGGAGCACTTGCGCAAATTACAGCAGGAAGTGTATCCGGTCACTTTGGAAAAGGGGTACAAAACTTGTCACTTCGTCTCATTGAAGCGAACTGTATCCATACATACGGATCAGATGTGCACAATTCTGAGACAAGACCGCTCCTATTCGACAAAGGTTTACAAGTGTTGGAAAAGAAAAGGCATACTGAAATAATAGAGGTTCTACTAGAGAACAATGAACGCCTAATTCAGGATCGCCAATTAATCCATTTGGAAATGGATGAGGTACGCAGGAGACAATGGTGGCAAGTAGGCATGAAGATTTAACAGCAAGATGCTTTTAGTGTAATGAAAACAGTAAGGTTCTAGTGTTGGTGAATAATTCGAACAAAGTGAATATATGAAAAAGGTTGTAGTTTTACGCGTAATCTACTGCTATACTAGTATTTAGTTGCAGAAAAAGTAGAAAAAAACCGGGAATATTTTCATATAAAGGACGTGAGTACTATAACAGTCAAAAAAAGATTGACCATGTTGGTTTTTGTTGATTCTTTTATCGTCTTATTTTCCATTTATGTTGGTTATTTCATGTTGTCACCGACACCGACACTTATTTACAGCAAAATGTTGTTAGTAAGTGCCGTCACGATTCAACTGGCACATCATTTCTTCGCTTGGCGTTATGGCTTGTACCGTAAAGCGTGGACCTATGCGTCGATTGGTGAATTAAAATCGATTTTTAAAGCGGTGTCGTTCACGATTGTTATCGTAGCACTCGTCCAGCTTGTCATTAAGCAAGATATTTATGTACGAGCTTTAGCCATTACATGGATGCTTCATATTTTGCTTATTGGAGGATCGAGGTTGTCGTGGCGCTTATTCCGAGATACGTTCATGCAAAATGAAACGACGAGTGGGGCAAAACGAACGATGATTGTCGGGGCTGGACAAGCAGGCAGTGTGATCGTTCGACAAATTTCCCAAAACCCTGATTGTGGAATGAACCCGATTCTGTTCGTCGATGATGATGCGCGCAAGCACGGACTTGAATTATTTGGTGTCAAAATTGCCGGGGGAACAAAATACATACGCGAGTTTGTTCAAGATAACGCGATTGAGAAAATCATTATTGCGATTCCATCGATGGGGAAACAAGAGATGGCAGACCTCGTGAAAGTATGTGTCGGAACGGGCGTTAGAACGCAAACCATCCCGAAAATTGAAGACCTCATGACGGGGAAAGTGTCCGTCTCGGATATCCAAGACGTCAAAATCGAAGACTTGCTAGGAAGAGAAGAAGTGAAATTGGACATGGAGGCCATTGCAAGCAAACTGACCGACAAAACGATTTTGATCACCGGTGCAGGGGGATCAATCGGTTCAGAAATTTGTCGGCAAGTGAATCGGTTTACACCAAAGAAGATCATTTTGCTTGGTCATGGTGAAAACTCCATTTACTTAATAGAACGGGAACTGCGTGAAAAAGTTTCGTCTACGACTGAACTCGTTCCAATTATTGCAGACGTCCAAGACCGCCAACGGATTTTTGACATAGTTTCCGAACACGGACCAGACGTCATTTATCACGCCGCAGCCCATAAGCACGTCCCGCTCATGGAAGCGAACCCGATGGAAGCAGTGAAGAACAATATATTCGGTACAAAGAACGTCGCAGAAGCTGCGCACATGTTCGGCGTTCCGTATTTCGTCCTCGTGTCCACCGACAAAGCGGTGAATCCACCGAACGTCATGGGTGCGACAAAGCGGTTTGCTGAGATGATTGTTCAAAATCTTGCGAAGAAAAGCGAGACGAAGTTTGCAGCAGTCCGATTTGGGAACGTGCTCGGATCACGAGGAAGTGTCGTTCCATTGTTCAAGAAACAAATTGCAGTGGGCGGACCCGTAACGGTAACCGATCCAGAGATGACCCGTTACTTCATGACGATTCCGGAAGCATCACGGCTTGTTATTCAAGCGGGTACATTGGCAAATGGCGGCGAAGTATTCGTCCTCGACATGGGCGAACCGGTGAAAATTGTCGATTTGGCTAAGAACCTTATTAGACTCTCAGGTTATAGTGAGAATGATATAAAGATTGAATACAGTGGTATCCGTCCGGGTGAAAAGTTGTTTGAAGAGCTGTTGAATGAGAGTGAGCGGCAAAGTGAGTATGTATTCCCGAAGATTTACGTTGGGAAAGCGACGCCAATTACAGAGACAGAGCAGCAGTATGTGTTGGACAAGTTATTGGATATGGGGACGCATGAGTTAAGGGATACGTTGGTAGGGTTGGCGAATCGGAAGGTTGCTGAGACGAAGATAAAAGTACCTGTGTAAGTTCTAGTGGTGCCAGGTATAGTGAAATCCCGAGTAGTACTTGGTATGGACACAATTCATACACTTCGAAATGTGGATGTACCTGGCACCACGGTTTAATCTAGATTGCCCATCACTTATTTGCTTGGATTTTCGGCTTGTATCGAAAGGCTTGGACATATGCATCAATCGGTGAGTTGAAATCGATTATCAAGGAGGTTACATGGGCCGTTGTGGTTGCTGCGGTTCAATTACTTTTTACATAAGACATTTACTTCGGAGCATTGGGAATCACTTGGATGCTCCATATCTTCTTAATTGGGGGATCGAGACTCTTGTAGCGGTAGTATTGGAACACGGTTAACAGGAAAAAGGGTGTAGAAGCAAAGCGGACAATGATTGTAGGGGCTTGACAAGCAGGGAGAATGATTGTACGACAAATTTTCCGAAATCCAGAATGCGGAATGTCACCCGCTCTTTTCGTTGATGACGATCGTAAGAAACAAGATCTTGAAATATTCGGCGTCAAAGTTTTAGGTGGGACGAAACATATACCGGCAATTGCAGAAGACAATGATATCGAAAAAATTATTATAACCATACCATCTATGGACAGGCAGGAACAGGAAGAGTTTAGTGAAGCGTTGTGTGGATAGTTGAATAAAAACGCAAAAATCCCGCTCATCAAAGACATTATAACAGGAAAGGTCTCTGTAACTGATATGCAATTTCTATCAGCCGCCGATTTAGAATGATAGTGTAAATACAATTATCAAATTTGTTATTGTTGAAACACTACTTAATTCATACTTTTCATATGAATGGAATATATAAGAGCGGATTTAACTAAAGGATATTATCCCTTCAAGATGAAATATCATATTGAAATAAAAAGTGGATAAGTTAAATGAACTGAGTTGGTTTTAGAGCTTATGAAAATAAAGACGGTTACTAAGGAGTAGATAAATGATGACAAAACAGCCATTGAAAGTATGTACTAATTGTATAATGGATAGTTCGGATCCAGATATATCGTTTGATGAAAATGGTGTTTGTGATTTTTGTAATAGTTACAAGAGGAATATATCGCCAAATTCAGATAAGAAAAATTATGATGATTTAATAAACATGGCTACAGTGATAAAAGAAAAATCTAAAAACAAGAAATATGATTGTATTATTGGAATGAGTGGAGGTGTGGATAGTTCATATTTAACTTATATTGTTAAAGAAAAAATGGGTTTACGTCCTTTGATACTTATGGTTGATACCGGCTGGAATTTAAATGTAACGAATGAAAATGTAAAGAAAATAGTTGAAACTCTAAAATTAGATTTAAAAGTAATAAAAGTTGATTGGGAAGAGATGAAAGATTTACAACTTTCTTTTCTGAAGTCACAGGTGCCTTATCAGGATTTACCACAAGATCATGCGATATTTGCTGGATTGTATAATTACGCCATAGAAAACGGAATAAAATATGTGTTTACAGGAGCAAACTTTTCAACGGAGGGCGTAAAACCTCCCCATGAATGGACTTATGTAAATGATATTAAATTAATTAAAGATATTCATAAAAAATATGGAAAAGAAACCTTGAAAACCTTCCCGTTATGTGGAATGTTAAGAAATAGAATATATTATAGAATGATTAAGGGAATGAAAGTGATACATCCATTGAATTTTATTGGTTTTGATAAGGAGAAAGCAATTGAAGAATTAAGTGAAAAATTCGGTTGGGTTAGATATGAAAACAAACATTATGAAAATATATTTACTAGGTTTTACGAAGGTTATTATTTACCAGAAAAGTTCGGATACGATAAAAGAAAATGCTACTTTTCTAGTGAAATTTTGTCTAATCAAATAACTAGAGAAGAAGCTATAGATTTAATCTCAACACAGCCTTATGACAGAGAGATAGCAATGAATGATTTAGAGTATATCGCTAAAAGGTTGGGGATTAGTAGCGACGAACTTTTAAATATAATAAAACAAGAAAATAAAACTTTTAGGGACTATAAAAACAGTAATAGTATATTAAAGTTGGCAATAAAATTTGCAATGTTTGTTGGAGTTGAAAAAAGAAACTTTAGGTGAATGATTTAGGAGGGGAAATATGAATATTTCATACTTATGGGCAAAGATATTCAAAAAAGCCCGTGGCAGAGCATTGATTAATAGCTATATACATAAAAGTTCTAAAGTTGAATCGGGAAGTAGTGTTGTGAACAGTAGTTTTGGTAAGCACTCCTTTTGTGGTTATGATTGCCAAATAATTAATTGTTCTATTGGGTCTTATTGTTCAATTTCTAATAATGTTGTAATTGGTGGTGGAATGCATCCAATGAATTGGGTGTCTATGTCACCAGTATTTTATAAAGGTAAAGATAGCGTGAAAGCGAAATTTTCAGAACACGAGAGAGAAGAAATTAAAACCACAACTATAGGTAATGATGTTTGGATTGGAGAGGGTGTTCTAATAAAGCAAGGGATAACAATCGGAGATGGAGCGGTAATTGGAATGGGTAGTATAGTTACTAAGGACGTAGCACCTTATACTGTAGTTGCCGGTTCACCAGCGAAATTCATAAAAAAAAGATTTGATGATAAGATTATTGAGGAATTGTTAGAATTGAAGTTCTGGAACATTGAAGAAAAAAGACTTAAAAGTCTTGCGAAGTATATTACCGATCCAGAAACATTTATTGAAAAGGTGAAAAAATGAGGATCTTGCACTGTTGTTTATCATGTTTCTATATAGATGAGTATAATTATCAAGAAAATGTTCTGCCAAAGATTCATCACCAAAATGGTCATGAGGTTAAAATTATAGCATCCACCGAAGTTATAAATAACAATAAAAGTTTGTCATATGTCCTCCCTTCGTCCTACAAGACCCCTGAAGGGATAAATATTACGAGGGTGCCTTATCGAAGATATCTTCCACATGTAATAATGAAAAAAATTAGACATTACAAATATGTAAAAAAACTAATAGAGGATTTTAAACCGGATGTAATACTTTTTCATGGGGTGCCGGCATTTGAATTATTTACTGTAAGTAGGTATAAAAAAAATAATCCCAACATAAGGTTGTATGTTGATAGTCATGAGGATGAAAATAATAGTGCAAGAAATCTTGTGTCCAAGTACATACTTCATTCGTTTTTTTATAAATTTATTGTACAAAAAAACATACAAAGTATTGATAGTGTTCTTTATATAACTCCAGAATCAAAAGACTTCTTAAAGAAATACTATAATATTCCGGAAGACAAATTAGAATTTTTCCCATTGGGAGGAGTTATTATAGAAGAAAAACAAAAAAAAGAAATGCGTTTGAAAGTTAGAAATGAACTAAATTTAAAAAATGAAGATATTTTATTATGTCATTCAGGGAAAATGAATAAAAATAAAAAAACAAAAGAGCTGGTTGAAAATTTCATAAAGATCAAAAATGAAAATCTGAAATTGATAATTATAGGTACTTTTACTCAGGATGTCGAAAAAGTAGTAATGCCATTAATTCAATCTGATTCAAGAATCAACTATTTGGGGTGGAAAAGTGCGGAAGAGTTAATGGAATACTTAGCGGCAAGTGATTTATATGTTCAACCTGGTAGTCAAAGCGCCACTATGCAAAACGCATTGTGTGTAGGTACACCTGTTTTGTTCAAAAATGTGAAAAGTCATGAAATATATATGAAAGGTAATGCCTTTTCCATAGATAATTACAATGAAATGGAGATTATTTTCAACAATATTTCTAATGACAATGATTTATTGAAGACTATGTCAAAAAAGGCTTACTGTCTTGCTAGAGATATACTTGATTATAATAAACTTGCAAAAAAAATTACCGAATGAGGGATTATATTGTTTACTGTTTTAAGATATACTCCATTTCTTTATTTTGCATATAGAGTATTTTTAGATTTAATTTATATTGCATTTCAAAATCCTATTTTTAGTTATATGGGTTATGATTTGGATATTGATATAATAAAGTTGATTATTTCCTATACGTTGCTTATTATACTAATATTTTTCATTCCGAAACATGAGAAAAGAGTATCTAGTCTAATATTACAACTTCATTTTATTATTATCATAATACCTATGACATGTTTGTATTCAATGGCGAATTTCTCCAGTATTTTTATGTTTATGATATTTTTTGGTTTTCTAATGCAAATTTTATTACTTGAACTCTTACCGAATATAAAACTACCAAAAATAAAGCATATAAAACCAATTTTTATATGCTTTATATTTATAACTACAATAGCAACGTATACATATTTATTTCTAACCCAAAGTATAAATATATCTGCATTTGATTTCAAAGGTATTTATGAAATACGGGAAGACCAGTTAGTACATTTTCCTTTTGGTTATTTAATTACATGGCAGTATAGAATTATTAATCCATTGCTGATCATTTATTTTTTTATTAATAAAAAATATAAAATTATGATTTTAATAGTAATAGCACAGATAATAATGTATACGATGTATCCTCACAAAGAAGTATTCTTAGCGATAGGATATCTTTTCTTGCTATTGTTTCTTTATAAGAAAAAAATTAAGTTTTCTTTGGTTTTTTTATGGTTAATGCCTATTATCAGTATATTAACTTCTTTAATTTACAAGTTTTCATCAGAATTAATATACTACGCTATTATTCCATCTAGGTTATTATTCGGACCTGCGAAGATCAAGTTTCAACACTATGACTTCTTTTCCATGTTTGAAAAGTTATATTTTTCGGAGGGGTTGATTGGGAAGCTTTTAGGAATAGAATATCCATACTCGGTTCAAAGCGGATACGTTGTTAGTTTACATAATGGATTTGACTCTAACTCAAATACTGGTTATATTGCTTACGCATATGACAATTTAGGTTTTCTCGGAATAATCATAATGTCGTTTTTGTTTGTTTTGATTCTAAAGTTAATTGATTCACAGACACAAAAAATTGATTCTAAATTAATCTTTGCAATTTTGGGTTATCCAATGTTGATACTTAATGATGGTGACTTATTTACACTACTATTAACAGGCGGCTTGTTCATTATTATTTTAGTAGGCTTCTTTATTGATGAATTAGTAGGAGAAAAAACATGACTAAAAATAAAATAATAAAAGATTTCATCTTAAGTATTATTGCATCGTTATTACCTATAGTAGTATTGCAATTTGTTATATTTCCAAGCATATCTTTAAAAATTGCTCCCAATAAATATGGTGAATTTCTTACTATGATTGGGTTAGTCACTTTAATTTCTGGAAGTATGGGAACTGTTTTAAATAATATTAGATTAATAAACATTAAAAAATATAAAGAATTAAAAGGAGATTTCTCCTCGATATTGCTAATTTTTTTAACTTTAAATGGATTATTAGTAGCCGTAGCTATCTTCTATTATCGTGAAATTTCAAGCGGATTTGATATATTATTGTTAGTTTTTTCATCGTTTTTAATAATAATAACTGGATATTCCATAGTTGCATTTAGAATTGAGTTAAACTATAAAAATATATTATACAGCAGTGTTTATCTATCTTGCGGATATATAGTAGGGTATTTTGTATTTTTAATAACTAATTATTGGGGGTGGATTTATTTTATTGGTAATTTATTCTATCTAGGTATAATAATCCGGAAATCAACAATCTTAAAAGAACCGTTCAAAAAAACCAGATATTACAAGGCAACTTTGAAAGATAGTATGTTACTGTTATTTTCAACACTTTTACTAAGTGGGACATTATATATTGATAGACTATTAATATATCCCCTATTAGGTGGTTTGGCAGTCTCAGTTTATTATACAGCTACTCTATTACCGAAAACTTTAGCATTAATATTACAACCTCTCTCTAGTGTGTTGTTAAGCTATCTTGCACATTTAAAAGACTTCAAGTTAATAAAATACATCAAATATCTTGTAGTATTGTGTGTTTCTATCATACTAAGTTACTACATTATCGTTTGGATAAGTGAACCGATTTTAACTATTTTGTATCCACAATTTGTCAAGGAGTCTATTTTATACGTTAAGATGGCTGCGATAATCGGCATTTTATCAATTGTAACAAATTTATTAAATCCAATTGTTTTGAAATTTTATCATTTGAAATGGCAACTTATATTAAACTCAATATTTATCACAGTGTATTCGATAACATCAATTTCACTTGGAATGAGACATGGTGTAATAGGTTTTTTTTACGGAGGACTCATAGCCAATAGCATTAAATTAATACTATTGGTATTAATTGTTTTGCTGAGTGGGAAAAATATTGACCAAGGAGGAAAGAATAATGGAAAAAATAATAAAGAAATTATTAGATAAAACAGCTGTATTAGGGGTAATAGGACTTGGGTATGTTGGTCTTCCATTAGCTGTAGAAAAAGCTAAAGCCGGCTATAGGACGATTGGTTTTGATATACAGGATGAAAAGGTCAATATGGTGAACGCAGGAAAGAACTACATAGGAGATGTTGTGAATGCCGATCTCGAGATTATAGTGAATTCCGGGCTATTCACTGCAACAATAAATTTTTCCGAAGTTGCAAAGGCAGATTGCGTTTGTATTTGTGTACCAACACCGTTGGATCAGTATCAACAACCAGATATTAGTTATGTAAAAAGTTCGGCAGAGAGTATTGTTCCTTATATGCATAAAGGAATGTTAATTGTGTTGGAATCCACAACATACCCTGGCACAACAGAGGAGTTATTATTACCGATTCTAGAATCATCAGGATTAAAGTGTGGGGAAGACTTTTTTCTAGCGTTCTCTCCTGAGCGTGTAGACCCGGGAAATCTATTATATAAAACAAAGAATACCCCGAAAGTTGTTGGAGGAGTAACTAAAAATTGTACGGAAGTGGCAGCGGCTTTGTATGAAAGTATTCTAGAGGCACCAATTCATCAGGTATCTTCACCAGCAGTTGCTGAGATGGAGAAAATACTGGAAAATACCTATAGAAATATTAATATTGGATTAGTAAATGAGCTCGCAATCTTGTGCAATAAGATGGGAATTAATATTTGGGAGGTTATAGATGCAGCTAAATCTAAGCCATATGGATTTCAAGCATTTTATCCTGGGCCAGGTTTGGGTGGTCACTGTATCCCATTAGATCCTTATTATTTATCTTGGAAGGCAAGGGAGTATGGTTTTCATACATCCATGATTGAATCATCAATGATGGTGAATGATAGAATGGCAGAATATTGTGCTGAAAGAAGCAGTAAAATTTTAAATCGCTATAAGAAGTCTATTAACGGATCTAAAATTTTATTATTGGGGATCGCCTACAAGCAAGATATAGCTGACTATCGTGAGAGTCCAGCAATTAGAGTTTTCGAAGAGTTAGAAAAGCTGGGTGCCGAAATAAATTATTATGATCCATACATTGAAGAATATACATTCCATGGAAAAAAGAAAACGGGAATCAGAAGTTTAACAAGGGAAGTATTAAATGAATCAGATTTAGTTATCATTACGACTGCGCATACTAATTTTGACTATAATTATATTCAAAAGCATTCAAATTTTGTATTTGACACTAAGAATGCTATGAAAAATGTATTTGATAGACATAATATAGAATTACTTTAACTTTGACCAAACGTGAAGGAGTTGAGCCTCGAATGCAATTATCTAAAGTACCTATTGTTGAAGGGGTATTAAAAATTGATGGGCTATTCGATATTATGGCCCAATGTAAGGTCTTAAGTAATCAAAGAATTTTAACATTTTTTGACGATATAAAGTACTTAGATTGTATTAATATGAATGAAAGTATTAGCTGCGTAATTTGTAGACCTCAAGATCAGCAGTTATTTGGGGATAAATCGTTCGGTATAATAACAACTGATTACCCAAGGATTGAGTTTTTTAGAATTCATAATCTGATTGGTATGCCTAATACAAGTAAAAAAAGTACAGTAATTGGAAGTGATTCTGCTATCTCCCCTTCCGCACTTATTGCCAAGTATAATGTACAAATAGGAGATAATGTAATAATCGAAGAAAATGTAGTGATTAGGGAAAATGTATTCATTGGAAATAATTGTATTATTCGAGCCGGGTCAGTTATTGGAGGACAGGGTTATGAATTTAAAAGGGATAAAAATCAACGGATATTTAGGGTTGAACATTACGGCTCGGTTGAAATTGAAGATTTTGTCGAAATAAAAGAGTTTTGCACTGTCCATCAAGCAGTTTTTGCTTGGGACAAAACTTGTATTGGCCAGCATTCTAAAATTGATGCTCATTCCCATATTGCTCATGGAGTAAAAATGGGCAATAGAGTAATGGTTGGCTCACATGGAAATATAGCTGGAAATGTATGTATCAAAGATGATGTGTATATAGGACCAGGAGTAACGATTTCAAATCGAATAAATATAGAAAAAGGTAGTAGGGTAAGTATTGGTTCGACTGTAACTAAAAGTGTAGACGAATATCAAGTGGTAACAGGAAATTTTGCAATTGACCATAGTAAATTTATTTTTAATCTAAAGAGAATAAACAATAGTTACAGAAAGAATTTGTATTAGTAATTTGACAGGAGAAACTGCAATGAAGATAATTCAACAAAATCTTAGGGATGGAAATACTGAAATTGTTACATTACCAATAGCAAGTATTAAATCGAACGAAGTTTTAATAAAAGTAGAATATTCAATAGTTTCTGCTGGCACTGAACGCATGTTAGTTAATTTTAGTAAATCAAATTATTTACAGAAAGCGCGTCAGCAACCCGAAAAGGTTAAGGAAGTTATTAACAAAATTAAAACAGATGGATTACAGCCGACAATAAATGCTGTAAAAGTAAAACTAGATCAACCTATCCAATTGGGATATAGTAATGCGGGTAGAATTATAGCTGTTGGTAAAGACGTAAAAGATTTTCGTGTGGGCGATCGAGTAGTATCAAACGGAGCGCATGCAGAGGTGGTAAGTGTTTCAAAAAATCTTTGCGCAAAGGTTCCAGATAATGTTAATTTAGATCAAGCAGCTTTTACTGTCATATCATCCATTGGTCTTCAAGGGATTCGGTTAATAAAACCGACATTAGGAGAAACCGTGGTTGTTACTGGTCTTGGATTGATAGGACTTTTAACTGTTCAATTGTTAAAAGCGCATGGATGTAAAGTCATTGCCTCAGACTTTGACCAACAAAAGGTGGATTTAGCCAAATCATATGGAATTGATGCTATAAATGTTAGTAATGGAATCGATATTGTTGACTATGTGTTTATGAGAACCAATGGTAGAGGGGCAGATGCGGTGTTAATTACTGCATCTACTCAGAGTAGCGATCCCATATCCCAAGCCGCTAAAATGTCACGCAAGCGTGGGAGAATAGTTCTTGTTGGTGTAACGGGACTTGAATTGAACCGTTCCGAATTTTATGAAAAAGAATTGTCGTTCCAAGTATCATGCTCATATGGACCTGGACGTTATGATTCGAATTATGAGGAAAAAGGGCAAGATTATCCAATTGGTTTTGTAAGATGGACCGAACAGCGGAATTTTGAAGCTATATTAGACATGATGAGTGAGAAAAAAATAGACGTTGCTCCACTTATAACGCATAGATACAAGTTTGAAAACGCTGTTGATGCTTATTCCACATTATCGGAAGACAAAAAAGCAATAGGAATATTATTAGAGTATGAAAGTGAAGGGGTGGATCTTGATACTTCAAGATCTGTACCTTTAATTACGAAACTGATGGATGTCAAAGGAGTCCCGAGTATTGGAATAATTGGTGCTGGCAATTACACAAATCAGACTTTGTTGCCTGCTATGAATGGTGTTGAAGTAAGAAAACACACAATCGTAAGTAGTGGTGGAATGACAAGTGTCCATGTTGGTAAAAAACATGGCTTTGAAAGAGCTTCAACAGATACAAATCATGTTATTAAAGAATCTGATATAAATGCAATGTTCATCACTACCCGTCATGATAGCCATGCGAATATCACGATGAAGGGCTTGGAAAATGGCAAGCATGTTTTTGTGGAAAAACCACTTTGTCTCTCAAGGGAAGAGTTAGAGAAAATAAAGACTATTGAACACAAACAAATTTTGATGGTTGGCTTTAACAGAAGGTTTTCTCCACATATTGTAAAAATGAAAGGATTGTTAGCTACAGTTGCACAACCGAAGTCAATTATTATAACAGTGAATGCTGGAGAAATTCCAGCAGATCATTGGACCCAAGATCTTAAAGTCGGTGGAGGTAGAATCATAGGTGAAGGGTGTCACTTTATAGACTTGGCAAGGTTTTTGGCAGATTCCAAAATTCTTGGGGTCCAAGCTATCAAGATGGGCACTCCTGGGGAAGAGGTGTTGGAAGATAAAGTTTCAATGCAGCTATCTTTTGAAGACGGTTCTATTGCAACTATCATGTACTTGGCAAATGGAAATAAATCATTCCCAAAAGAGAGAATTGAAGTATTTGCAGGCAATAAAGTATTGGCACTAGATAACTTTAAAGTCTTAGAGGGTTATGGTTGGAAGAACTTTTCTAAGTTTAAGACTCGTACCCAAGATAAAGGACATACCAATGGTATTAAAGCTTTTCTAAACGGTGTAAAATCTGGACAATCTCCTATTCCTTTAGAAGAAATTTATGAGGTCACAGAAGCAACGTTTGATATAGTCGACCAACTTAGAGGATGAGCGATATGAAAGCAAAAATAGAAGTTGTCAAAAACATGGGGATATCATGGACGATGTATAGGGCAAAGTACGAAATTGAAAAAAAACTGGGTTTGCTTAAAAAGCAATACCCGGCTTTCTCATATTCAAACCTGGATCTGTATTCAAAATTAACGATAGATAAACCAATTAAAGAGTTACTTAAGGGTAGTTTTAATAAAAGATTCTTTCAACTAGACTATGAAATGCTATTAGCCTCCAAAGAGGTCTTGAATTTAGATAAAGCAATCCAAGAAGCAGATGATATTCTGGAGAAAAAATTTAATTATTTTTCGAAACACCCAATTAGCTTTGAAAATATTGACTGGCATTACAGTCCATTTACAAAAAAGAAATCACCCGAAAATCAACATTGGACAGAAATTGGGGATCTATCAAGTGACTTTGGAGATATTAAATGGATTTGGGAGTTATCCAGATTCACATTTGTGTACCCACTCTGCAGAGCATATGTCGTAACGAGAGATGAGAAATATGCTATGGCTTTCTGGAAAATGGTTGAGGACTTCATTGACCATAATCCGCCTGAACTTGGTGCTAACTATAAGTGTGGACAAGAAATGTCGTTGCGTGTTATGGCATGGACATTTGGATTAAATGTTTTTCTTGAATCTCCTTCAACAACCGACAATCGCTTGGAGTTAATGATGAAAGCAATTTATCATCATGCAAATCATGTGGAAAAACACTTTGACTTTGCTTTAAAATCAGTAAAAAACAATCATTCACTATCTGAAGCGGCGGGTATGTATACTGTTGGAATGGTTTTTCCTTTCTTTGATTTGTCTAAGAAATGGGCTGAAAAGGGTAAGAAATACATTCAATCCGAAGCGATGTGGCAGATTTATGAGGACGGCTCTTATATACAACATTCATTCAATTATCAACGTTTAGCGATACAGGATTTAACATGGGTTGTCCGTTTAGGCCAGCTTAACGGAGACCGGTTTGAAGAAACATTTATTCAAAAGTTCAAGAAAGCTATAGAGTTTATGTACCAAATGCAAGAGTCGTGTACTGGTAAACTACCTAACTACGGGATGAATGATGGTGCTTATATTCATCCGTTCACTTCACAAGAGTATTTAGATCACCGACCGGTATTACAGGCTGCATGGAAAACCTTAACAGGAAATCGATTATATCAAGAGCAAGAAGTTGATGAACTTGCAATTTGGCTTGGGGTAAACAATGACAATTCATACAAGGCACCAGCGAAAGAGTCGAAACTATACCAAGATGGTGGGTATGCAATATTAAGAGATTCTGAGCAATTCGCAATGATTCGTTGTGCTACATACAAACATCGTCCAGCCCAGGCTGATATGCTACACGTTGACTTTTGGGATGGACATCATAACATTTTGGCAGATGCGGGCACGTTTTCTTACAATACAAGCCAGGAAGGCCTCCTTTATTTTAATGGAACGGCGTCACATAACACAGTGATGTTAAACAATCGTGACCAAATGACAAAAGCTTCACGATTTATTTGGTTAAATTGGACTAAATCAAAGATAAACCAATTCTGCAATACAAAAAAAGGTTCTTACTTTGAAGGTGAACATTATGGATATGGATCATTAACCCATAGACGTGCGGTATATCAATCCGAAGATATTTTAGTTGTTGTCGATGATATATTAGGTGACATACAAAAAGAGCGTGTTTCTTTAAGTTGGTTGTTTGGGATACATAACGTAAATAAAACCTCAGAATCAGCGTGGGATATTACGCTTCCGAATGGTGATGTATGGGAAATGTCTGTAATTAGTTCTAATGATATCAGCAATAATATGTATGTTGGATCAGATAATCCTGTGGCAGGTTGGCGCTCATTGTATTACGGTGACAAAGAGCCTTCTCCACAGTTAATCATTGAATCAGAAATTACTTCGAAGTCTCGTTTTATCACAGTATTGCATAAAAAGACTCAATATAATGATGTCATTCTAAAAGATAGTAAACTATCAATTGGTAGTTTGAAATTAGAACTATTACCACTTGGTTCAAACACAGTTTTTAAATATTTGGAGATGTAGCGATGAAGATTTTAGTTTTACACCAATACTTTTTAGGTAAGGACGACCCCGGTGGGTCACGATTCAACCAGTTCGTTAAATATTGGGAAAAACTCGGCCATGAGATTACAGTTGTTGCTGGAACTGTTCATTATGCAACAGGAAAAAAAGAAGAAAAATACAAAGGTAAATGGGTCGTTAAAGAAAGTTATTCTCCAAAAGTAAATGTAATTCGGACCTTCGTTTCGGAATCATATAATACATCATTTATCGGTCGATTATGGGGTTATTTCTCATTCACCGTCTCATCTTTGTGGGGTATTTTGTTTCATGTGAAGAAACATGATGTAATCATCGTTACTTCTCCACCTTTATTTGTAGGGCTTACAGGAGTGTTAGCAAAGTGGGTTAAACGGATTCCCATGGTGTTCGAAATTCGAGATTTATGGCCTGAATCAGCAATTGATACAGGAGTATTAACTAGCCGACCGCTCATTAAGATGGCTTATTTAGTAGAGAAGCTATCCTATAAGTTTGCTAATAAAATTAATGTGTTAACGCCTGCCTTTAAGACAAAGTTAGTTGAAAATAAGGGTATTAAAGAGGACAAAATTGTCTTTATTCCTAATGGTGCAGATCTCGATATATTTCAGCCAGGTGCCAAGGAAAATTGGGTCAGAGAAAAGTATGGTTTAAGTAATAAATTTGTTGTCACCTATATGGGGGCCCATGGTGTTGCAAATCACCTGGAATCGCTTCTTGCAGTCGCCAAGCAATTTAATGAAGATGAAGATATAGTTATTATGCTAATTGGAGACGGAATGCGAAAGAAAGATTTAATGCAACAAGTGAAGGATGAAGGAATTAAGAATATACTCTTTGTGGAATCCCAGCCTAAACATACAATCCCTGATTTTTGCAATGCCTCTGATATTTGTACTGCAGTATTGAAAAAGGTTGATACATTTAAAACGGTTTATCCCAATAAAGTTTTTGACTATATGTCTTGTGGCAAACCAATTCTTTTAGGTATTGACGGCGTTGCGAGAGAATTAGTTAAAGAAAGTGGTTCAGGATTCTATGTAGATCCAGAAGACTCTAATGCATTTGCGGATAAAATACGTGAACTAAAGGCTAATCCAAACTTAATGAAAGACTTAGGTAATAATGGTTTAGTTTTTGTCAGGAAAAACTTTAGTAGGGAAGCACTTGCTAAGAAATATATCAACGAGCTTGAGAAAGTAGTGAAAAAATGAAAAAGTTGTGTGTAGTCGGTTTAGGTTATATTGGTCTTCCTACCGCAGCGATGTTTGCAAGTCATGGTTGGCAAGTGCAAGGTGTTGACGTTAATAAAAATGCAGTTGACATGATTAATCAGGGGAAAATTCATATTGAAGAATTAGGTTTAGGAGAAGTTGTCGAGAGTTCAGTTAAGAACGGAAGTTTGCGAGCCTCTACTGAAGTGGATGAAGCAGATTGTTTCATTGTCGCGGTTCCTACTCCTCATAAAGAAGACAACACAGCAAATCTTGATTATTTGGTACAAGCCACAAAATCAATTCTTGGAAAGGTCAAGAAAGGTAATCTTGTAATTGTTGAATCGACAATTCCTCCGAGAACGATTAACGATGTCGTAGCACCGTTATTCATTAAGGCGGGCTGGAAAGTAGGCGAGGAGATTTACCTGGCACACTGCCCAGAGCGAGTTTTACCAGGAAGAATACTAATAGAACTTGTCGAAAACAATCGAATTGTCGGAGGTATTAATGAAGCTTCAACTGAAAAAGCAGTAGAAGTGTATAATACCTTTGTAAAAGGAAGGTTACTACGAACTTCAGCATTGAGTGCTGAAATGTCGAAGTTAATGGAAAATACTTATCGTGATGTGAATATTGCATTAGCCAATGAGTTAGTCAAGATTTCCGAAAAACTAGGAATTGACGCATTGGAAGTCATCGGACTTGCGAACCAGCATCCACGTGTTAACTTGCATCTTCCAGGACCAGGGGTAGGTGGACACTGTTTAGCGGTAGATCCGTATTTCATAATTGAAAAAGCGCCAGAAGAGTCGCAGTTAATTGCTAATGCACGGGAAATTAATAATTCAATGCCGGATTTTGTTGTTAATCAAGTTGGAAAACGTGTGAGTAATAATAATTCGAAAATAGCCGTATTGGGTCTTACCTATAAAGGGAATATCGATGATGTACGGGAAAGCCCAGCAATGGAAATTGTAGATAAGTTGTTAGAGGAAGGTTACAGCCTTGGAGTTCATGATCCACATGTGAGTCAAGAAAAGGTTGAATTTAAGTTATCATCATTTGAAGAGGCTGTTGTAGATTCGGTATGTATTCTTGTATTGACCGATCATAATGAATTTAAGTTGTTGGATGAAACTACTATTTTATCTAAAACAAAACGTCCTTTGGTACTAGATACGAGAAATTGTGTTGATATTAGAAGTTCAGAAATTGAGTATGTGAACTTTGGAAAATTGGGTACTGCTTTAGATAGAGTTCATGAAAAGATATAAGGTAATTTTAAGGACTTCGCTTTTTAACTCAATTAAAATTATGTTTAGAAATGCGGGTTATTAATGAAAAGAATATTTGACATTGTTGTAAGTTTAATAGCATTGATTATTTTATCTCCAATCATCGGAGTGACGGCGCTACTTATACGTTCGAAAATTGGGTCTCCGGTTTTATTCAAACAGCAACGTCCGGGCTTAAATGAGAAATCGTTTCATGTTTATAAATTCCGTTCAATGACAGATGAGCGAGATTCGGAAGGTGAGTTGTTACCGGACGATGTGAGGTTGACTTCATTTGGTAAGCTTCTTCGAAAGTTGAGCTTGGATGAGCTACCCCAGCTATTAAACGTATTAAAAGGTGACATGAGTTTTGTTGGGCCACGACCATTGTTAATGGAATACTTGCCTTTATACAATGAACGCCAAGCAAGACGCCATAAAGTGCGTCCGGGTATTACGGGGTGGGCACAAGTGAATGGGCGTAACGCGATTTCCTGGGAAGAGAAGTTTGAATTGGATGTTTGGTATGTGGAAAACCGATCATTTTGGCTGGATATAAAAATTTTGTTTATGACGGTTTTGAAAGTATTTAAGTCTGAAGGAATTAGTCAGGACGGCCAAGCGACTATGAGTAAGTTTGAGGGAACGAAATAGCTGAATAAAGGTGATGGGCTATGAAGAAAGTTGTAATCATTGGTGATAGTGGCCATGCAAAAGTTGTGGCTGATGTCATACACTCTCACAACAGTGGATTCGTTATTGCGAAGCTCGATGATAAATATGATGATGTATTTATTGAAAATGGAATAGTAAAAGGTCCGATTAAACATATTCATGAATTGATTGCAAATGATCCAGCACTAAGAGTGATTATAGGTATTGGTTCAAATTTGATTAGAAAGAAACTTGTCTCGTTATTAGCCATATCTGATGAATATTATATGACTGCTGTTCATAAAACTGCTGTAATCAGCCCGAGTGCAACTATAAGCGCTGGGACGGTTATCATGCCAGGGGTTATCGTAAATGCCGACGCTACTATTGGAAAGCATGTAATTCTAAATAGTGGAAGTGTAATTGAACACGATACTAAAATTGATGATTTCGCACATATATCTCCATGTGCTGTGTTGACCGGTGGAGTCCAAATCGGTGAGGGAACGCATATAGGGGCAGGAGCTTCTATTGTTCCTCAGAAAACTGTAGGCGCTTGGACAACCGTTGGGGCAGGCGCTGTTGTTGTATCTGACATTAATGATAGTTTAACAGTTGTCGGTGTACCAGCAAAAGTCGTTAAGAGAGAAGGATTATAAATGACAAATCGAATTTTATTATCCCCCCCACATATGAGTGGGAATGAACAGAAGTATATAAGCGAGGCATTCGAAACGAATTGGATTGCTCCACTTGGACCGAATGTAAATGCATTCGAAAGTGAACTATCAAACTATGTTGGTAGTGGCGGAGCTGCAGCGACTTCTTCTGGTACTGCGGCAATTCACTTGGCGCTCGAATTACTTGGTGTAGGTAAGGGTGATACTGTTTTTTGCTCAAGCTTGACGTTTGTCGCAAGTGCCAATCCAATTCTATACTCGGGGGCTACTCCTGTCTTTATTGATTCCGAAGACGAAACATGGAATATGTCACCGGTTGCATTAGCACGTGCCATGGAAGAGGCACAAACTAAGCGTCAATTGCCTAAAGCTGTCATTGTTGTGAATTTGTACGGACAAAGTGCCAAGATGGATGAATTGATGGCTATTTGTAACCGTTACGAAGTTCCGGTGATTGAGGATGCTGCGGAGTCATTGGGGTCGTTATATAAGGGGAAACAGAGTGGAACGTTTGGCCGATATGGTGTTTATTCCTTTAACGGGAATAAGATCATAACAACTTCGGGCGGAGGAATGTTAGTGTCCGATGACCTGGATGGTTTGGCACGTTCACGTTTTTTAGCAACACAAGCACGTGATGCAGCGAAACATTATCAGCATAGCTCGGTTGGCTATAACTATCGAATGAGTAATATACTTGCAGGAGTGGGCAGAGCGCAGCTTGAGGTATTGGATAATCGCATTGAGGCAAGACGTGCGGTGTATGAAAGATATGCGGAAGCTCTTGCGAGCATTGATGGTGTTGAGTTTATGCCGGAGTTGGAAGGTACTTATTCTAATCGATGGTTGACGGCTATGTTGTTGGATCCTGAGAAGATTAGCGTGTCTCCATATGAACTGATTGATGCGTTGGAGGCGGAGAACATAGAGGCAAGACCTGTTTGGAAGCCGTTGCATTTGCAGCCTTTGTTTGAAGGCTGTGCATTTTATGCGCATGCTGAGGATGATGTGGTTAGTGAGAGGTTGTTTGCGAGGGGGATTTGCCTTCCTTCGGGGTCGAGTATGACGTGGGAGGAGCAGGAGAGGGTTATTGGGGTTGTTCAAAAAACGTTTGGTGTTACGAATGAGAAACATGTTTTAAGTAATTGAGATCGTGAAGATGTGGCCTTAGTTGCATAAAATCAAGTGCCTGTGCAAGGTTTAATTCAGTCAATTCACTACAATTGCATATACATAAACCTGATTTATTGTTGTTGATGTGTTTGTATTTGTTGATTGCCTATCCCATACAAATTGGTTGAATTAACATGAATGTTTCTAGCACAAGCACCGTCGAGTTATTCTCAATATATTCTAATAAATACTCATAATTCCTTGGTGAATCGGAGAGAATAATATGTTTTTTTTAATAATTGGACTTTGTTTAATCACTACTGTGTTCATATTAATATTTGTACTTCAAAAAGTGGGTGAAAAGTGGCCTAAACTTCAAAAAAAAGTACTCTGGTTATTACCAAAGGGAATTATTCTTGTAGCCATAATTTATATGATAATAAGTTATTATGAGCTGTATATTTTTCTTAACCAAGGGGCTGTAACAATTGAAACGTTTAAAACGCTTTTTATTCATGATAAAACATATGTTTCAATGGTTAATTTTTTTGCCTTATTAACATTTTATCAATTCTTAGAAGATAGATATAAAAAAATCTATGCAAAGCCATTCAATAAACTTAGCGTAATTGAAGTAATCACAAAAGACGTACACAATCAAATTTTAAAACAGGAATGTGAAAAAGTTGCAAAAGAATATAGAATGAAGATTAGAGAAATTAAGAAACAAAAAAGCAATAACTCATAAGCAAGGAAATGCTCAATGGTGGTAGTGGTGCACCTTAAATTCATGGTTCTCATTGAATTCGGAATTGTCCTGGAACCTAAAATCAAAATCGGGTGCCCATTAGCGTTGCACGCCAAGGAATACCTGGAAAAAAAGTCCACTGTAAGCCCCCAATTAAACAACGCATATTTTTAAAAAGCATCTCCTAGTATGATTGATTTATCAACTTGAAGGAGGTGCTTTTCTAATGTCACAAAAACCATTGATGATTGTCCCCGTACGCTTAGATCCAGCATCCGAAACCAATCTGCCTACTGCTTCTCTTACTTTCACCAGCTCTTGTTCCATCAAGTGTATTTTGTTACTGACATAAGATTTCGACCAGAAACTGACACGTACTTTTGTCCAGACTCTGATGAATTTACTGTCCTTCTATTTTTAAAAGAAGAGAGAACTTATGCAAGTTCTCCCTCAAAGATCTTCTTCACCATCCGGTCATCGATAATGGTTTCGGGTGCCTGTGCATGGTTGAATTCAGTTAATTCACTAAAATTGTATATACATAAATTTAGAATGCTGTTGGCGGTGTGTTTCACATTATTTTTTGTATATCCATTCAAATTAGCTGAATTAACATGAATGTTTCTTGCACAGGCACCGTCAAAAAGTGTTCCAGCGCACCGCACCCAATAAAATAGGGTGCCTGTGCAAGGTTGAATTCAGTCAATTGAGTATTGCGGACAGTTTGAGCCATCAGTGCGGAGTTTTGAGCCTCTGTTTGAGAACATTTAAGCCAGTAATTGCGGGAGAAAAGCCACTAGAACGTCGTGCTCTAATGGCTTTCTGTAATCATAGTAATTCTCTATCATCAAAGTGCTCATCAATTATCTCTACTGCCCAACGAACGAGTTCATCATGGTCTAAGTCTTCTTCATCTTCCCATATGCAGACAGGTAATAGCTTGTCTATAATCTCTTCCTTCACTTTAACAGGTAGATACCTATTGTATACATACCAGGCTAATCTACGATCAACTTCACTTGGAATCATTCAGGGGTTCCCACCAATCCATGACGCTCTCTCATAGAAACCTGCCCATCCACTAATATTTTATATGAATCATGTACGATTCTATCGAGAATCGCATCTGCTATTTGTGCTTGTCCTAATTTAGAATGCCATCCTTCTGGCGCAAACTGAGAACAGAAGATTGTTGAGGCTCTCTTTAACCGTGATTCAATTATTTCCAGTACATGAAGTACATTTTCCTCTGATAGTTCCGTTAATAACCATTCATCTAAGATTAGTAAATCAATCTTTTAAAACCGAGTGCCTGTGCATGGTTGAATTCAGTTAATTCACTACAATTGCATATAAATAAATTCATAATGCTGTATGCGTTGTGTTTGATATTATTTTTTGCATAACCATTCAAATTGGTTGAATTAACGTGAATGTTTCTGGCACAGGCACCTACAAATGAGGCTCTGCAAGGTCTATAGACATTTTGAATCGGTATTAACAAATAAAGAATACTAATTAATATCAAAAATCGTTAGATTTTCGATTTTTTTTTGTAAAATTTCAACGTCATTTAAAGATGGCATTTCTGTAATGCAAAAAGAAATACAACCTATCTTATTTCCAAATAACTTCAAATTAGAAATTTTAGGGGGTAATAATTCTTTTGATTTCAGGTAGTTTGGCATTTCATCTCTAAGTTCCATTAAAAGTCTACCAAGTGCATTTACACCTACTAATGTATCGTCTTCAAAAGGTATGGCACCCCAAAATTTATCCTTTTTAGACTCTTCTACTATATCCCTTCCAAGAGTTTCGAAAAGTATCCCACCAAAGCTTTCCCAATTCTGAATAAGCTTTACTCTTAAACACCATCTCATTATTAAAACTCTGATATCATTCCAATCATTCCTACTATATTCACTATACTTTTTACTTTTCATTTTTGCGGTCATGGGACTATTTTGAGCAATAATTTCACTTTGAATTTCTGGATACTCAGTAAATCTTAGCGCTTGGTACAAAGCTTCCGAACTTTTAATTCTTACATTGTTAATTTTTATTGGAAACCCTGCAGCCATATTTGATAATCCGCCAAAGTCTTCTTTAGTTTTTCTGAAAAAAACAACATTTTCACGCCTATACGTTCTTTCATTAGTTGAGATATTATCACCTTCCTAATAAACTATTCTGGGAAACAAAGGATACCAATTATTTAATGTTGAATTTCCCCACCATAAAACTAACGGGCTATTATTTGGTGCATTTCGATAAGTAATAACGATGCTTCCAAAACCTAAACTCAAACTATAATCATACCCCATTGCTTTAAAACTTTTGTTTGTAACATGCTCACTTATTTTTACTCCGTATTCAAAAAATAAGTGTTCCAATAATTTTCTATCCTCCTGACTCTGAAAATACTTGCTATTATTCACCAAACCATCAGGTCTAATTAATTTAATATACTGCTTCTGTTTTTCCGTTCTTTCATTATCTATTTCTGAAATATATTTATTTGCCTCACCAGTGAATTTGTATTTATCGGAAGGCAAATAAGCATCATAAGTCTGTAGTTTTTTAATATTATTGCTTAATGCTTTCTTAAACCAAATGCTAATCTCAGTATAAGGCAATATTTTTTTCAATTCTTCCTTTACATAAGTATAATTTTCTGTATGAACAATGTAATAAATAACATCTAATTTTTTCACTTTAGTTACATCATCTACTTGTTTAACCCATCTTTCAATATCTCTTTTTAATCTGTTCCCCGTATAAAACACGTCATCTATATATACATATGATCCTTCTTTTACTTCATCTGATTCAAAAATATTAAAATCAGAGTCAACTCCAATTATATCTTTCATAATATAAAGTAAGTCAATTTGACTCGTCCCGGTATCTTGGATGTTCAAAAAGTAATGATTATTTGAATTACCGCCAAATATTTTGTCGCTATTTATTACAGAATCAACGTAATTTATCATTTGATTTTTGCTTACATAGATTTTTCCTAAAATATAAACTAATTCTCGCATTATAACTTCATGATATCTTTCCGGGAATTGACTTAACCACTTATTCACATGATCTTCATCAAAAGTACAATTTTCATAGTCGTGAGCAATATTAACTAATTCATTAACTAAAGACGCAACTTTTGGCATTAAATACACTCCTAAGAATATAATCACAAAAAAGCACTTACACCCCTTATTAAACATTAAATTGGAATTCTTAAATCTCGGTGTTGTTCCGAAATCTGTTACACTAAAACATAATCCCTTCCCTGTGTGAATCAGGCGTATTGTATTTGAATTTCTTTGTTTTAGCCAAACAGATGCTTGGTCAGATTGTCGACTTAACTAACGAGTGGAAAAATCACGATTTTGCTCTCATTTACTAAAAGCAATTGTTCCTTCATAATTTTTTCCGTTGAAGGATGTCTTATCGTTGTCCATCGCTCATTATTCCGTCTATTTATTCTATTATACCTATTCTGAAGAAGAGAAGAAAGAGTTTTTATATGAAATTTAAAGTATTTTCCAGTTGAAACCCTTAATTTCTGCTGCCAGGTTCTCGATTAATTCGGAATAATTTCAGTTCTCGTTGAATTCAGGATAGCTCCATAACGGGTTGGTCGGGTCTTTTTTCATATGGAATTGGACACCTTCCCCTCACACAACCTATCCCGACTTTTTTATAAGCCATCAAAAACACGGAAATAGTGTATGTTTTTGATGGCCTCCTTGGAATAACGCTGTCGCTATTAGTATTGCGAATGGATGACCCCACAGTACGGAGTTTTGAGCCGTCGTTTTGCGGACATATACGCCAGTAAGTGCGGGAAAAGAGCCACTAAAACGGAGTTCGCTCTAATGGTGAAACTGTTAGACTAAAATCAACAGTTCCTGCCAGATAGAATTGAACACTTTTTTAAAAACAAGATATTAAATCACATAAAATACCTTCCCACCTTTGGGTAATCCGTTCTTAATTCCAAAAAACGATTTCCGCTTGTCCCATTCGCGCTCAGAAACTCCCTAAAACGAATTTTCGTGAATTCTTGGCCCGGCGGATGAAAATCGGGTGCCTGTGCAAGGTTGAATTCAGTCAATTCACTACAATTGTATATACATAAAATCAGAATGCTGTAGGCGATGTGTTTCACATTATTTTTTGTATATCCATTCAAATTGGTTGAATTATCATGAATGTTTGTGGCACAGGCACCGTCACAATGACGGTCAAAAATGGTGAAATTAGCAAACCGCAAAACTTTCATCAGATATTTAGATTTGGTGAGTGCGGCGGATCGGTAAGTCATCGTATGCATTACGATCGTCAAAATCCCAAGAAAAAAGCAAGGCATTATTGGCGATGTATCGTGGCTGCAGGAAAAAACAATTCTTCCACTTGTACAGCTCCAAGCTTTCGGGAAGACTATGTAGAGCATAACTTTATGAGTGCTTTGTTGGCCATGAAGGCCGAAGGCAGCAGTCTGGAGCAAAAGGTAAAGATCGTTATTGAGGAAATTGAAGCGGCAATGGAGCATCTCAATCAAGAACTATATGAGGCTGTCGATGAAGAGCTTAATCAGGCGGGACAAGATACCAAGCGGGTCGAAGCGTTGACAAATGAGATTGTTCAAATGAAAAAACAGCTTGATGCTTATGAGGAACGGCAAGAACAGGCTGCAAAATATCGTGAGGAATTCGGTGGTTAGTGAACTAATTAAATGAACTAGA
This sequence comes from Sporosarcina sp. OR05, assembly GCF_041414805.1. Taxonomy (NCBI): domain Bacteria; kingdom Bacillati; phylum Bacillota; class Bacilli; order Caryophanales; family Caryophanaceae; genus Sporosarcina; species Sporosarcina sp. OR05. Next base: position 92,940 of record NZ_JANKJL010000010.1, read on the forward strand.
TGACTTCAATCCTTTGAAACAACGTATTCCATTCAGGGCTGACTTGTTTGACCGGATTGTAGAAAGTAGAGTGATTGATCCGGACGAGAGAATTTTCTGTCAATAGAAGCTGGGTGTTGTATGAGCGGAATATCTGGAAAAAAAACGCTCCTACAAACTGAAAGTGAAAAGGAAGCGAAAGAAAAGAAAATAGCGGTATACAAGTACCCACCGAGTTGGCGTCTAGGTTTTAGATGGCTACTTGGTGGGGTGCTTTGTAAATTATCTCTTATTGTTAAAAACTTCATTGAAGTGTTGCTTTTGATCATTATCTTTTTTTACTTGTAATTCATGCTGTTTCTTCCTTTCAAGCTCAGATTGTATTTTAACAGCTTCTCTGTGCTTATCCAATTTGGTCTTTAATTCATGAATGGTCGACGTAATATATTCACACCAAGCTCCTTTATGATTCCATTCCACTTCGATATCCCGAGAAGAATGTTTATAAGGGAAGGCAACAGTTCCTTTATCCCAATCTATCTCAAACTCTTCCTTGTAAACGGTAAAAGACTTATCGTTATCGTAAATATCGATAGTTACAGTCCATTCAGCCCACTCTGAAAACTCTACACTTACACCTTCCAATTCAAGAATTCTTCTCTTAGCTAAGAGAGCATCTTGTTCATACGCATCTTCATTTTTGATATTCAGATTGATTTTATCCCCGTGTTTTATAAGGTCAAGTAAAGTAATTAGCTTAATTGACTTTACAGATTCCTCATCCTTATTTTTATGTGTCTCCTTATTGTTATCAAACATTTTTACCACTGTTGTTTTATTGCGGAACAAATCAAACATGCAAAAGCCTCCCCAATTTTATTCATTGTTAATTAAGTATATTGTTGAAGGATAGCTAGTATTCTTTAGAACAACAAAACATGTGCTTTTCCTGTGGTTTTTTCTATGAATGGTTTAGTATTTTATGTCTATTCAATTCATAAGTATCATTTGAGGGGGTGGTTATTTGTTCCATATAATAAGAAAAAGGCGGGAAAAAAGCGCAAAGGAACGTTTGGATGAAATGCACAGAAGAATTAACAAAAAAAGGAATAAGGAAGACTTTGATAGTATCATGAATTTTGCTAAATCAGTTTTGGACCTGACAAACAAATTAGAAGAGGGTAACGGCCCTTTAAATAAAGAGGCAGAGCATCCTTTAGTTGATGTTATACGACTAATTGGTAGAAAAATCCAAACGCAATATTTAACCAATTTACTTTATGTAAATAATGAGTCAGATTTACCTAGCCTGTTTCCAGAAGAGGTTCTATTTGATTTGCGAGAAATACTGTCGAAGGATGGTAAGGGTTTTTATGATGTAGTAAGGGAGTTGCGAGAGGAAAAAACTGTATTGTTAAATCGAGATTTAGTATTACCGTGGTCCTGGAAAAAGTCCAGAATTGTTAATTGTATTGCTCGAATTGGTGAAGGAAGAGAAGATGGGCGTTGGCGCCAAGATTACAATCATCGTGTGGACTTGTGGTTACCAATGGGAATCGCATGGGTGCATGGAGGGAACCACTCAATATCAGTCGGTATTATTCAGGGAAAAGGAAGCATTAAACCAGAAGCTATTTATGATATAAGTGACGTATATGATTATGTGCATTGTGATGGTGTCAATTATTCCCGTAAAGAAGATGGGGTTATAATTTCGCAGGTTAAAAATGCTGAAATAGCGGCTATTTTTGAAATTGGACGTTTAATGAAGGAGAACTCGATAAGCTATTAATTTAACCACCTGTTATGGTATTAACCGTATACCATAACAGGTGGTTTTTTTGTTTTGCCCATTTTAACTTATCTAATCGCCATGCTCTTCAAAAGTGCTGAATAGTTACTATAGTTAGATTTAAAATCTGTGCATGGTTGAATTCAGTTATTTCACTACAATTGTATATAAATAAATTTAGAATGCTGTAGGCGATGAGTTACAAATTATTTTTTGTATATCCATTCAAATTGGTTGAATTAACATGAATGTTTCTTGCACCTTCACACCAGAAGTACTGTTTCTGATGTAAATGAACGAAAACGTATAGAACAGGTAAGAGAAGATATGTAGCAGCTTTACCAACAGCTTTATGATGAAGTGGATGGAGGTGAGCTGCATGGGGGCAATCCCAACAAGATAAAAGAAATAACAGATCAAATGGTGGAACTTCAAAATCAAGTCTATGACTTTGAAAATAGAAAACGCCAGTGCCTTGTAGCGGAAAAGGACCTTGATTGATTTTTTTTGAAGGAATTAATGGATCTTCAAGAATTTAAACCTGAAAAGGAACGGATTGAATTCCGGGCAGATATTTTTAGCAGGATTGTTGAGAAGGGAACTGTCTATCCCGATGGTCGAATCGTTTATGATTTAAAGTTTGTGATGCAAGTCACTACTGACCAAAATAATATGATGGCTTGGCGATTGAGGAAGAAAGGTAAGCCTCGCAAACGTAAGAAAAATAAAAAGTGGTAATCATGACACCCCGCTGAGTAACGGTGTACTATACAGCTACTTAGTGGGGTTTCTTTATTGATTCTAGGATCTTAACCTCAAACCTACACCATTTGAATAAATTTCCTCTTTGGTGAATCCGGAATTCTCAAACATCTTTATTACAGATTCTTTTATGGGATTATCATTTAATATCATTGCCGATAAGGTTTGGTCATAATTCCTTTTGTGAATATTTACAAGTTTGTTTAATGCAGCGGAACCATACCCTTTATTAGGAATAAAAATAATGATATCTAGTTCGAATTCATTTTCCGATATAGGAGTAAGTATAATATCACCAACATGCTTACCATCCTCTAAAATGATTTCGTAACAAATAACATCCTCTTCACATCTTTTACTTGGCGAACCTGAAATTATGTTCTCTCTCTCAGCTTGAAGAGAAGTAGGGTTAAAATATTCTTCACCAAAAGCTGAAGCATTTTTTTCAAGTGCATTAAGAATTTCGAGATTAAATACTAGTTTGTTATTTATTTTTAGTTGCATATAGTTCTCCCTTATCATCAACGTAGATAGTATTAGCTTAATGTTGAATTATCAAAAGCGTTAATAATCCCCACATAGAATTAGATGGGGGTGTATAGTATCATAAATAATCGATAAAACAGTGAAGGATTTAAACAACTTATGTCGAATAGATTCAAATAAGCAGAAAAAAGAAAGATGGTTGTTAGTGATTTAGGAGAGCTGATTTTAATCACTCTGAATCTTCCAGATTACTCCACAGAAATAGCTTATTGATAAGTACAAGACGTAAGGATTAAAAATGCAAGTATGTGTTGTGGATCTTCAAGCTATTATTCACTCCAAAATCAACACGGAATATATGGTGTGTGTGAAATATTTATTGTTTTAAATTTTGAATTGGAATTATTGATAATCAATAAAGTTGTCTAGGGGTGAAAGTATGTCGAAGAGAACAAAAACCTTTAATTGTGGACACGAGATTCCTGAGAATTTTAATCCAGAGGAAATGGAGTTATGCGGTAGTATAACAGATATTAGTAAAATAGATTTGCAAAGTCATGAAGCAGAAGTAACTGAACTATACTCCGGAATAGAAATTTATTATTATTACGAGGAAAAGACTTATCAGTATATAAGCAATGGAGAACCTCCAAAAGCTAGGTACCAGCACTTGTGTCTAAATTGCTTGATGGATACCATTAATACCAGAGAGCCGCACTATGGCGATGGTATTTATTTTACACAACATAGTCAGCTATTTAACAATAAAACGCATCAAGAAGTGCTACATAGCCATGGTATACCATATAGATCATATAAAGCAACGTATGTCTGCTTGGATGAAACTTCTTTTCGGAAAATTTATAGATCTGGAGGAGTACTGCGATCAACAACGCATCAAGTAGAAAGTGTTGGAGGAATAAAAATGGTTAGTCTTTATGACAATACTGTGTTTCCACTTTGTTTAGGCTGGTAGAAAGGGGAGGTGGAAATGGATAATAATATAAGAGAAAAACATGTGAAGGATTTTTTTGAAGGCAAAGGAAAATTAGAGAGTATATGCATCATTACAAATACCAACTATGGAATTATTCCAGTTGCAAGTTGGTTTGCTAAAAATAACAAAGCTAGTCTGTATCAGTCATCTTTGTGGAATTTCTTTGACTCAAAAGGAAACGAAGAAGTTTCAATAGGTGCGTTTATATTACTTGCAGAAATCAGTGAAGAAAATCAAACTGTATCTATTGAATTTGCAAGACGTGCATTAAATATATGGTGTCGTAGAAATTTTGAAGATTATAAAGTGTTGAATTATGTTTTTAATCGCTATCCTAATAGCCGCGATGAATGGAAATCTACATTAAAAAAGTATAATCTGTATGATGAACACATAAAAGCCTTATGGGGCAATGAAACATTGGAATTAGCTGTGCATTTTTGCTTAAAAATGATTGAAGGGGAAATTAAATGTAAAATTGAACAATTAGATAATTTTTTTGCTCCCGACTTAGATCAAAATCTACATAAAATAACAAAGCAAGTTATTGGAATAGTTAATCAAGAGGATAATATTAGTCCCCATTTTATAAATGAACTTACTGATGCAATCTCAAATGAAAGTTTTAAATTATCTACAAGGATTTTTTCATTCCAAATATTAACTATGAAGAAACTAGAAAAGTATATTAATGGGAAGAGTTTCGTATCAATTTTACGAAATGCATCTATAAATGCTCCATTTCCTTTAGGAACATTACTGTATAGTTATTCAAATAAGATAATAGGAACAAACGATATTAGTACGGAACCAATTAAATTCAAACTTGTGGCTAGATCTGATAAATACATGAATGAGGTCTACGGCGAAATAGAAGATGAGATATGGGAAGAAATACTGAATGCATATCACACAGAAATTAAAAAAACTCACAGTTTATCGGATCTTGCATTCCCACAAGGGTTTAGTGACGATGCAATTATTAACGATCTGTTGCATAAAACAGAACTGGATTCACCCATCGATCCGTTTGAACTCTGTGAAAAACTGAATATCCTAGTGAAAAAAGTTGCGTTGCCAGATAAAATAGAAGCATTTACTTTTAAAAGTTCATCTGCAAATAAAGGAATGATTGTCCTTAACAATAATAATCGGTCAGCAAAGAGAACAAATTTTACTTTAGCACATGAAATCTGTCATTTGTTAAAGCATTCTTTTCCAAAGGAAGGAAATATTCTAGTTGATGAATATATTGAGGAAATAATAAACAATGATAAGTATAATAGTCAGTATGTTAATCTGAGTTGGGAAAAGGAAGCAAATGAATTTGCTCACCGATTATTAATACCGACAAATTCGAAAGAGGTTAAACATTTAAAAGGACTTCATGCAAGTTTTGTTGAGAACATTATTAACTTATCTGGCAAGTGGAAAGTTTCTATGAGTATGTTAGCTTTAAAATTGATTTCAATAACGGATTTAGAAATGGTACTAATTATTTCAGAGAATGGTGATATTATTTACTCGGAATACTCACATGCCTGGGAGGAAGAAAAATTTTTAACCTGGAATTCTCAAGTTCCTGACAAGTCAAGAACACATGACTTTATCCACATTGAGAAATTTGCTTCCACAGTTAAACCAGAGATAACATATTTGAATGTATGGAATGCAGATACAGGTGATAGAGATTTATCATTGAAAGAAGAGATTTTTTCTACAGGTTACGGGAAAGTCTTTACATTATTGTATAAATAATTGCCAGGCGTCTGTATGATGGAAAATCGGATGCCTGTGTATAGTTGAATTCAGTTAATTCACTACAATTGTATTTTCATAAATTTAGAATGCTGTAGGCGATGTGTTTCACATTATTTTTTGTATATCCATTCAAATTGGTTGAATTAACATGAATGTTTCTTGCACAGGCACCGTCAAAAAGTGTTCCAGCGCACCACACCCAATCATCCCTCTTCTACGACGTGTTTGTACATGAGACAGTATTGGCAATAGGCTTGTTTGGTTTTTGCGAACGGGTTGGGTAGTAATGTTGGGAGTAGTTCTGTGTTTAGAAAGGGTGGGGGTGGTTTTGTTTCGTTTGCGTAAAAGGGAAATGAGCTGTATGGGTAGTCTGCTAGATTTTGAACCATTGGAATGGCTGTGTCGATTGGGTTGCGATGGATGTAGCCGCTGACGATGAGCAAGGCTTCTGGGCCGTCGACGTGGGATGCGTAATACCGCTTTTCGTAAATCCTGCCTACATGCCCGTAGCGTTTAGCGTAGTAGTCGCTATACTTTCGATTGATGGACGCCATCACTTTGCTCAGGTCGGTTTCTGAGCGGATGAGCAAATGGTAATGATTTGTCATGATGCAGTAGGCGAGTAAGGTGAAGGGGTATTTGGTGTATGTGTGTTCAATTGCTCGCCTTAGATTCAGTTAGTCCTCGTCGGTTGCGAAGATTTTTTCACGGTTGTTGCCCCGCATGACGACGTGATAGTAGGCGTTTGGCCGCCAGTTGCGTTTTCTTCGCGCCACTTACCGTCCCTCCATTCGGATAGAGGTATGTAAATTGGCAGCGACTGTTTTCCATTGAATCGCTTCTTGCAACGCTTCGTCTGAAATGTGTTCGATTCCCGCTAGGTCTGCAATTGTCCGAGCGATTCGTAACAGTTTCATTTGGGTGCGGTTGCTCCACTTTTGCTCAAAACAGATGTGTTGAATCATTTGTTTCTGGTCCGTAGTTAGTCCGCATGTTTCGTCAAACAGTTGGAACGGAACAAAGCCATTCAGCCACTCGTTGCCATAACGTGCACGTTGCAGTCTACGGGCTTCTGTTGTACGCTTTCGGATACTTGATGAAGTCTCCGCTTTGCCTGTCGCTTGCAGTCCGACACTTTGGAGCGAAAGCACGAAGTCAAGGCGGTCCAGCAAAGGGCCGGATGCTTTTAGCTGATAGTTCATGATTTGTTTCGGTGAACATGTACAGTACCGTTCATTCGAGCCGGCATAGCCGCATGGACAAGGGTTTGTTGCAGCGATTAAGATGAAATTCGACGGATACGTTACGGATTGTTTGACGCGATTGATCGTCACTTGGCCCGTTTCCATTGGTTGTCGAAGCATGTCCAATGTTTTCTTTGAGAATTCACCGAGTTCATCTAAAAACAATACGCCACGATGAGCGAGCGAGATTTCACCCGGTCTCGGAAATGTTCCGCCACCAATTAACGAAATCGACGAAGCGGAGTGATGGGGATGGCGGTAAGGCGGACGAACTGACATGCCCCGGTTTTCCTGGGCTAAATGATAGATGCTATAAAGTTCGATAATTTCATCGTGTACTAAATCCGGTAAAATCGTATGAAATGCATCTGACAGCATACTTTTGCCGCAACCAGGCGGTCCGGTGAGTAACAAATGATGTCCGCCAGCAGCGGAAATTTCAAGTGCGCGTTTCGCTTGTTCATGCCCGCGAATGGAAGCGAAGCTACACCGATCTAGGTTGGGAAAGCGGCGCGTCTCTAGGCGTGACTGCGGCCACTCTTGGGATTGTTTTGGGAATTGTAAGTGGTATTATTATGATCAACCATGGCGTACGAAAAGGTTATACGTCGATTATCAAAGATTCAAAGACACTTGCAAGCAACAATGAGGATGACATCATTCCTGCTGAAAAGCGGACTGTCAGCTCGGTAAATACGTTGAACCCGGATTTAGTAGAAGGATTTGCATTCCATATGGGTCTGATTGCAATTGCTACGCTCATCGGTTGGTTCATGCAGAAAGCGGTTACAATTTACGTCCCTGGTATCCCGTTATTCCCACTGGTCATGATCGGTGGTTTGCTGGTCAATATGGTCATCTCCAGAACGAAACACATGGATATGATCAACTTGGATACATTTAAAAGAATTCAAGGGTTCGCACTCGACTTCCTCATCATTGGTGCGGTGGCATCTATTAAAGTTCCGATCGTCATCGAGTACTTTGTCCCGTTACTCATCTTAACGGCTCTAGCACTCGGAATGATGATTTGGTATTTCTACTATTTAGGAAAGCGGTTCTTCCCTGAGAACTGGTTCGAGAATGCCATAGTCCACTACGGTTCTTACACGGGAGTAGCGGCAGTGGGCCTATTGCTTCTCCGCACAGTAGATCCGGAAATGGAAACCGATTCCGGAAAGGCCTACGCGCTGAGAGCACCGTTCTATAGTCCATTCCTAGGCGGCGGTCTAATCACTTCCATCATTCCGGTGCTCATGCTCCAAAGCAGCTCGCTAATCGTCGGACTCGTCTGATTAGCGATTCTGATTTTTTTGCTGATTGTAGCTAGACTGACCAGAATCTTCTCAAAGCCATTGCCGAACGACGAGAAAGGCAAACAGCGAATGCAAGGAAAACCGATTAGCGCGGAGTAATGAGGTGTGGGAGCGTTAGCTTGTGAGAGGTAAAATTGTAGTGGTGATGATTGGGAAAAGGAAATTTGAAGTCAACCAGAGAATGCCTGGTTGACTTCTTTTTATTATTCGCCCGGCAATGATGGAACAATCGTATGGCTGTAGTCAGTGGCAGCTTCAAGTTCTTTATTCGTTGTAAAAAATATTCTAAATCAAGTAATAATGTAAACTATTTAACATCTTAAAAATTTTCGTTGGTCTATAATAAGTTTATTGTTAATCAGAATGAGGTGTGTAACAGCAATGGAATCAGCGCCAACTCTATTATCAAACTATGTTCAAATCAATACATCAACGTCAGAAGGAAATGAGAAAAGCGGCCTCCTCTACATGCAAAGGTTAGCGGATTCATTTGGGTTATATACGTATTTTCACGAGACAGCTCCTTCAAAAGGAAATTTGATTATCGCGCTGAGGGAGGAGGATTTACAACCTTTTTACGATGAAGTGTTTTTTTATGACAATCAAAGAAAGGGAACGCCTTTCCCTCAAAAGCCTATGGTTCTTCTTTCACACGTCGATGTCGTCGATGCGAATCCAGATGGTTGGATCTACCCGCCGTTCTCTGGAAAGATCGTTGATGATTTCATTTGGGGAAGAGGGACGATCGATGCGAAGCAAATAGGCATTGTTCATTTAATGACAATGAAAAAATTGAGGGGAACAAAAACTTCGCTATCTATCGTGCAAGTAATTACTTCAGAGGAAGAGTATGGGAGTGAGAACGGGCTGAAAAGGCTTCTCCGCGATTATCCATTCTTATGGAAGGATGCAATCGTTTGGAATGAGGGGGGTGGATTTCCGATCGAAGTGGGCGGCACGTTTTTTTATTTGGTGGAGACTGGACAAAAGGGAAACATGTCTTTCACTCTCACGATTCCAAGAAAACCTTCTGGAAACCCGTATCTCCCTTCAAATGAGGCGGAGCTTTCAGCATTTCGAATTGCACAATCCGTTGCAGCTCTGCAAGTACCGCAGGAACAAATGCAACCCTCGGTCTCCACAATGTTTGAACTGATGGAAAGGAAATTGGGGATTTCCTCAAAGACAGAGGGATTTGAGGAATTGTTCGATCTAATTCCAGAAAAGTATAACCGGATGTTCTCGGCCATGGTGAAAACGACATTCACAGTGACATCAATCTGCGGAGGGAAGCAAGTAAAGGAGTCGAATGGAGCCTATACGATTTCTGTGGATGTACGACCGCTTCCAGACACGGATTTGGCCACAGTGAAAAATCTAGTGGAGCAGAAAGTCAAATCCATCCAACCATCTGCATTGATTAACTGGCATGCAATGAATGCAGGTTACGATCAGACATTAGATGAAAAGCTTCGGCTGCTCCTTCAGGAGAAGCTGGAAAAGTCAGGAGTGGAAGCTGTCGTTGTCCCATTTATGACGATTGGGAGCAATGACGGAAAGTATTTCAAAGAAAAGCATGCCGAAGTGCTTGGTTATTGTCCAATGACATCTGAAATGACATTCGATAAGGTTCTTCCCTTAGTACATGGAATGGATGAGCGAATCTCCATTAAAGATCTGGAATTCGGCATTTCGCAAATGGTAGAGATAATGGAAAGTCTGATTGAGAGATATACGGAAGGGGAGATTGCGTATGAAAGGCAGTAATACAGAAGTTGTACGGGAGAAATTAGAACAGGCGACACACCTGATGAAAAAGCATCATGTGGATACTTGGTTGATCATGACCCGGGAAGGCTCGGATCCTGCATTGCCTCTTCTAGTAGGCGTTCGCTCTGTTCATCAGGCAGCCATCTTTTTAAGGAACTCTGGAAAGCATCTTGTATTGACGTCAAAAAGTGATGCGGGCAGTTATGAAGCAACGGGTTTGTTTGAACATGTGCACATATATGAAGCAGCAATTGAAGAGAAGTTCCTCAGTATATGGAAGGGGCTAACCATTCAAAAGCTTGCATTGAATATCTCAGAGCACGATCATCTTTGTGACGGCTTTACATTCGGTCTGTATACTTGGCTTCTTAACACGGTTGGAAAGGATGCGCTTCAGCAAGTTGAAACATCGAGTGAGCAAATGCTTTCCGAGTTGAGAAGTGTTAAAACGAGCACAGAAATAGAGACCATAAAAAATGCTGTTCATGCAACAACGGACATATTTGAAACTGTTCATAAAAAGATGAAGCCGTATATGACCGAGCTCGAAATTGGAAACTTATTCGTTGCTGAGATGAAGGAGCGGGGTGTTTCATCTGGGTTAGGCGGAGCTTATGATCCGCCATTGGTATGCGCAGTACGACACGGCTTGGCCCACCGAAAACCAAGTGATCGTAAAGTTGAACCTGGTGATCTAGTTATTGTGGATTTCAGCCTCAAATATGATGATTACGTTTCGGACATTGCAAGAACCATCTATTTCGTAAGAGCTGGAGAGACAGAAGCGCCTCAAGAAATTGAACACGCATTTAGAACGGCGCACCGCGCCATCACCGCGTCAATCGAGGCATTGAAAGTTGGTAAGAAAGGTTATGAAGTCGATGAAGTTGGCAGGAAAGTAATCGAGGAAGCGGGTTATCCGACAATTCGCCATTCTGTCGGTCATCAGATTGGCCGCGCAACACATGATGGCGGAACGATATTAGGACCGAAGCGTGTACCTGCGAGACCAGCTGTGGAAGGTACGATCAGAGCAGGAGAAGTGTACGCCATCGAACCGACAGTCATTCAAGATGATGGCCTGCCGTGCATGCTTGTTGAGGAAAATGTGCTTGTCACGCCTGATGGTCCAGTCATACTTAGCAAACGTCAAGAAGAATTATGGCTTGTGAAAGAGTAGAGGTGAGTGGTGAATGGAAAAGGAATTCATGGCTAGAACTGTAAAACTTCTTCAACAGCTGATTCAAACGGATACGACAAATGAATATGGAAACGAAATTGAAGCAGCAAATGTATTAACAGATTTCTTTACTGAACACGGAATTGATTCGACAATCATATGGAGTCCGGGCGGTCGCGCAAATTTGGTGGCAACATTGGAAGGGACAACAGAGGAAGAGCCAATCATTTTGTTGTCCCATTTGGATGTTGTCGGACCAGGAGACACTGAATGGACATTTCCTCCTTTTAGCGGCGCTATTGAACAAGGTGTTTTATGGGGCAGAGGAACGTTGGACACAAAACAGCTGACAGCGATGCATGCAGCCGTTTTCGTGGTCCTGAAAAAGATGCAAGAGGAAGGTCTATTGCATCGGAAGGTCACTTTTTTAGCGACGGCAGATGAAGAGAATGGCAGTCAAGAAGGAATGGCATTCCTAGCTGAGCGACACAGCGAGCAATTCAAGGAGGCTACTGTATTCAGTGAAGGCGGCGGCTTCCTAGTAGAAGATAATTCTACACGCTATATGTATGTCGCCTCGGGTGAAAAAGGGACAGCAAAGGTTCGGTTGAAAACAAAAGGGGAAGGTGGACATGCTGGAGCGCCCCCTGCCGATCAAGCACTTCTTTTCCTAGTCTCAGGATTGACAAGTCTTCTACAGGAAAATTTCAACCCGCCTACTTATCCAATACTTGATCGCTATACTAAGGCGTTTACTCGTACGTTGAGCAAAGAAGAAAAAATAACCGAAGATGAGATTTTCATCGCACAAATGTATGAATATATGAAATACCCAACTGTAACGATAGAAAAGGTCGACGTCGGCCAACAAATCAATGTTGTTCCTTTTTATGCCGAAGCCTCGATTGAAATTCGAACGTTGCCGATGCAAAAGAAAGAGGATATTGAACATATACTTGATCATTTATTCCACCAGTCGAATGTAGAGTGGGAAATCACTTCGTTCCATGAAGGCTATGAATGTGACATAGCTGCAGAAGCAATAAGGTATACAGAAAAAATGAGCGAGGATGCAAATTATCCATTGGTCATTATGCCGTTTACAGCTTTAGGGAAAACAGATGGCCGTTTCATTGGTCATCTCTCAAAAAATATTTACGGGCTATCTCCGGTTAAAATCCCTTTTACCGAAGTGTTAAAAAGGGTTCATAATACCGACGAGCGCATTGAGCTGGATTCGTTCGAATTTGGAACCCGCTTGTTAGTGGAAACCATCACTTTTCTAGCAGGAAGAGAGGTAAAGAGTTATGCAAATACAGAAAGAAAAAGTTGAACAAGCGATCTCCTATTTGAATGAGGGATATGCAGACGCATGGCTTATCTATGCAAGTGAAAGTAGTGACCCTTGCTTGGAGCTTGTGCCGGGAGTGGCAACAGTCGGACCGGGCATATTCTTATTTACGAAAGACGGTGGACGATACGCGATTTGCAGTTCAATAGACGCTCAAGATATCGAAGAATCCGGTGTGTTTCATGAGGTTATTAAGCATAGCCCAAGTATTGAAGAAGGCTTACGTGAACTTATGCTTAAGGTGGCCCCAAAGCGTATCGCCTTAAACTATTCAATTGAGGAGCCGCTAGCTGATGGGTTGACTACCGGCCGATACCGGTGGCTGATGAAGGCTTTATCGGAATTTCCGGAAGTGGAGTTTGTTTCGTCAGAACCTTTTTTAACAAAATTAAGAAGCATTAAGACGAAAGCGGAATTGCAAGCAATCCATCATGCAGTGAATCTAACAACGACAATCTATTCTGAATGTTTTCGGCAGTTGAAAGCTGGAATGACGGAAAAAGAAGCAGGAGACCTTTTTGTCAATGCTTTGAATGACCGTGGACTTGTCAATGGTGTGGACCGGACTGCATCTCGACCTATCGTCATGAAAGAAAATATTGCCCACAGGCCACCTAGTGATGCTGTCATTGATGCGGGCGATTTAGTCATCTTTGACTTTAGTGTGGAGTATGCGGGATATGTCTCGGATATCGCGCGGACTGTCTACTTTCTTAAAGAGGGAGAAACGGAGCCGCCAAAGGAAATTCAGCAAACGTTCAATGTCATCTATGAAGCAATCACGATGGCAAAAGAGGCATTGCGACCGGGAGCTAAAGGGTTTGAAATTGACAACATCGCTCGACAACATTACTTGTCTAACGGCTACCCGGATATCACACATGCAACGGGCCATCAAATAGGGCGTGATGTACATGACGGCGGTGCGCTGCTTGGTCCTGCATGGGAACGGTATGGTGAGGCACCGTTTATGGAAATTGAAGCCGGTATGGTCTTCACAATTGAACCAACAATTTTCATGGAGAATGGCGTTCACTTCATAGTCGAGGAAAATGTTGTTGTTACAGAAGATGGGGCAGAGTGGCTTTCAGAAAGACAGCATGAGGTCGTTTGCATTCCATGGGAGGGAGAGGTTTGAAAAGGTATGTCATTAAACGGATTCTCCAGTCGATACCGATTCTTTTCGGTATAACAATCATGACATTTTTCATTATGCAGCTTGCTCCGGGGAATCCGATGGAAACAATGATCAATCCGAAAATTTCACCAGCCGAGATGCAAAAAATGAGGGAGAGCCTCGGGTTGGATGACCCTGTCTATGTCCAATATCTGAATTGGATGAAGGAGATCTTACAAGGCAATCTTGGCTACACCGTTAAGACGGGACAGCCTGTTGGGCAACTAATCTTGGAAAGGTTGCCAGCGACACTATTATTGACGGGCAGTGCATTTGTTATGGCATTTGTCATAGGGATTCCATTAGGGGTCTATTCTGCGACTCATCGATACAAAATACAAGATTATGTACTAACTGTATTTTCTTTCATTGGTATATCGGTTCCTTCGTTCTTTCTGGGCCTTGGCATGATTTTCTTGTTTGCGTTGAAGCTTGGATGGCTGCCGACATCCGGCATGTTAACGATTGGGGCAGGCTACACAGGGTTTGGGTTAGTAATGGATTATGCAAAACATGTCATAATGCCTGCTACTGTTTTAGCGATGCCCACGATTGCTGTTGTCATGAGGTTTACAAGGTCCAGCATGCTTGAAGTTTTGGGGCAGGACTATATCCGTACAGCAGAAGCCAAAGGTTTGAAAAAGAATGTTGTCTATTTAAAACATGCTCTACGGAATGCCCTTATCCCGGTCATTACGATCTTTGGCCTATCCATTCCATTCCTATTTGGCGGGGCATATATAACAGAGTACATTTTCAACTGGCCAGGTATGGGAAGCCTAGGGATTCAAAGCATCGTTGCACGAGAATATCCAGTGATCATGGCGCTTAACCTATTCACGTCGATACTTGTCATGTCAGGAAATTTACTCGCTGATATTATGTATGCGTGGACGGATCCAAGAATCCGCTATTAGGCAACAGCTGGAAAGGAGGGGGATTATATGACGCGACAGGCGTTAACAGAAGTGTCAGTGGAGCCGGAAAAGAGATTTTCCAACTCAGGAGCGTGGAAAAGGTTTAAAAAGAACAAATTAGCTTTGTTTGGCGCAATCGTTTTAAGCATTCTTGTAATAGCTGCCATTTTGGCTCCGGTTATATCGCCTTATGACCCTTATATTTCGCAAACAAAACCAGATGGCGGATACAACGTTCATGCGAGTCCATCTGCAGAGCATCTGTTAGGAACAGATAGTTTGGGACGCGATTTGTTGAGCAGAATTATTTACGGGGGACGTGTTTCCCTGAGTGTCGCATTTGTAGCGGTCATGATCGCTACGATAACCGGAGTCGTGTTAGGAATGATTGCCGGTTACTATGGCAGATGGGTCGACACACTTATTATGAGAATAACAGATATTGTCATCTGTTTCCCTGTACTATTTCTGGCCATTTCAATCGCCACGATTTTGAAGCCTAGCATATTCAATGTGATGATTATTATTGGGCTTGTTAGCTGGACGACAATGACTCGGCTTGTCAGAGGGGAAGTACTCAGAGTAAGAGAAACCGAATATATTGAAGCCGCCAAAGCAATGGGACAAAACAATTTTATTATCATTGCCAAACATATTTTGCCGAACATCATGGCTCCGATTGTTGTGCAGGCGACCCTGCAAACGGCAGAAGCCATTTTAACTGAATCCTCCTTGAGTTTTCTTGGCGTAGGCGTTCAGCAGCCTGTGCCAAGCTGGGGGAATATGCTGTATGAGGCTACATCCATTATGGTGCTGCAATTTAAACCATGGGTATGGGCGCCAGCAGGTTTTGCTATTTTGATCACCATTCTTTGCATCAACTTTGTCGGAGATGGACTTAGGGATGCGCTTGATCCAAAAACTAAAAAAGACTAGGGGGATAGAAATGAAAAAAATTAATACGTTTTTCCTACTGATGATGGTATTAATGCTGACTGCTGCTTGTTCTTCACAGGATGGGAGTCCTGGCACTACCCAAAATGGTGAAGGTGGTTCAAAAGAGGGTGGAACTCTTACAATCGCTTTTAACAGTGAGCCTGGTAACTTGAACCCAATGATTTACGCAACGACTTCTGATACGAATATTACCCATATGGTATATGATTCTCTCGTCATTCCAGATGAAGAATTGAAGATGGTTGGTAGCCTTGCAGAGACATGGGAAATATCAGATGACAATAAAGAATACACATTTAAGCTGAAAGATGGCATTAAGTGGCATGATGGCGAACCGTTCACTGCAGAAGATGTGGCGTTCACCTTTACAGCCCTTGCACATCCGTATTATGACGGAGGCGCTTATTGGCGAGTCGATCCAATCGTCGGAGCTGAAGAATATAAAAATGGTGAAGCGGACAGCGTGTCTGGAATCGAAGTG
The DNA here is from genome assembly GCF_041414805.1 of Sporosarcina sp. OR05. Taxonomy (NCBI): domain Bacteria; kingdom Bacillati; phylum Bacillota; class Bacilli; order Caryophanales; family Caryophanaceae; genus Sporosarcina; species Sporosarcina sp. OR05. The sequence continues at coordinate 109,110 of NZ_JANKJL010000010.1, forward strand.
ATTGACAAAACAACGATTAAGTTTACAACAGATGATCCGTTTGCTCCTTTCCTTTCAGGTTTGTTCATCGGTGTATTGCCGAAGCATATTTTAGGCGATATCAATCCAGGTGAATGGGCGAAACATGAGTCGAATCGCAATCCGATCGGTACAGGTCCATTCAAATTTGTTAAGTGGGAAACTGGTCAATATATTGAACTAGAAAAGAATGAAGAATACTTCCAAGGCGCGCCTAGCCTTGACAAGGTATTCGCCCGTTTTGGAGATGCAAATACAATGCTCGCTTCGTTCATTAGTAAAGATGTCGACATTACATCCGTACCGGTTGCTGAAACACCTTCCGTTTCAAGTTTAAATTATGCTGACCTTGTTACACAAAACCAGCTAAGTGTCTATTATGTAGGTTTCAACTCAAAGGCTGATCATTTTGGAGATCGTCGTGTCCGACAAGCATTAGCTCATGCTGTCGATAAACAGAACATTGTAAACTCAGTTCTTGGAGAATATGGAAATGTGGCAGAGGATATTTTCCCTTCGACGCATTGGTCGCATAATCCGAATTTACCTACGTACGAATACGACAAAGCGAAGGCTGAAGCACTACTCAAAGAAGCTGGTTATGAAAAAAATGCAAAAGGAATTTATGAAAAAGACGGAAAACCGTTGACCTTCACATTTGAAGTGCCAACAGGAGCAAAGGAACGTGAACAGTCAGCCGTCCTATTGAAGCAGATGTGGGAACAAATCGGTGTTATGGCAGAAATCCGTTCATTGGACTTTCCTACTCTCGTTACAAAGTTACTCCCTAAAGACGATAATGGTGCGCAGCGGGAGGTAAAATCTGATGATTACTCCGCCTATATACTCGGTTTTGGAGTTGAAGCGGATCCAGATGAATACAGAAGCTATTTCGGCTCAGCATACCAGCCGCCGAACGGCTATAACTTTGTTGGTTATTCAAACGCTAAAGTAGATGACTTGCTAGAAAAACAAGCACGTGAAATCGATTTCGATAAACGTCAGCAATATATATGGGAAGTCGGCCAACAGCTGGCTGAAGATGAAATTTGGATTCCAATTTATGAGCAAAGTTCTCCATTTGTCGTAAACAAACGAATCAAAGGGTTTGAACCGGATTTCCGAGGTGTCACATTCAATGCGAAAGATTGGTCATTGCAATAAATTGTCGGGAGGGAGTCTATGACTCCCTATTCCTATAAGGTGGAATAGCCCATCAGCAAAAAAGGGGGGCGGTAGCTATGAAAAAAGAAAAACGCAGCAAGCTGTTGAAGTTGATGGAACAACACCAACTCGATGGTGTTTTCATCCATTCGCATGAAAATCTACGTTATCTGACCGGATTTACAGGCAGCAATGGTGTGTATTATTTTGATGGCCAAGATGATTATTTATGGACTGATCAGCGCTATACACTTCAAGCGAACGAACAATCTCCGTTTTGCAAGATAGAAGTGGCAGACAAAGCGATGAATCATTTTTTTTCATTAAAATTGCCAGAACGGTTAAGAGGACGTATTGGATTTGAGTCGGATTTAATGACGGTGTCTCACTATAAATTATTCAGTTCATTCGTTCCAGACATTGAATGGATTCCGCTTGGAGCTAAACTCCTTGAGATTCGTGCAGTAAAGTCTTCAGAAGAACTGGCAATCATCAAACAGGCAGTCCAAATTGCAGATGATGCATTTGACGAATTGTTGCCGATGATTCAAATCGGGATGACCGAGATGGATGTGCGCAATGAATTGGAATATTTGATGTTGAAAGGGGGACACGAGGGACCCGCTTTTGGCACCATTGTAGCATTTGGTGAAAGGGCAGCGCTTCCCCATGCTGTTCCAACGAACCGGAAACTGCAGAGGGATGAGTTCCTCTTGATTGATTTCGGTGTGAATTTTAACGGTTATATGTCTGATATGACTAGAACAATTGCGATTGGTGAAGTTGATAGCTATTCCGCTAACGTGTTCAATCTGACATTACAAGCGCTGGAAAAGTCAATCGCTGCGATTAAGCCAGGTATCGAGAGCCATCAACTGGATCAGGTTGCCCGCAATGTCTTTGAGGAAAGCGACATGGAAGAATACAGTTTACGTGGTTTAGGGCATGGAGTTGGACTTCAAATTCATGAGTTGCCACGCATTGTCCAATTTGGCAGTGATATCGTTGCACCGGGGATGGTATTTACGGTAGAACCCGGTCTATATATCCCTAACCGGGTCGGCGTGCGAATTGAGGATTTGATCCATGTCACTGAAGAAGGATGTGACGTGTTAACAGACACACCGCGTAAAATCAGTCTGTCGCTATAGAGGAGTGGTATTTGTATGGAAACTATTTTAGAAGTGAAAAACTTAAAAACCTATTTCTACACGGATGGAAAAGAAATTCCCGCTGTAGATGATGTCACTTTCGAAATAAGGCAAGGTGAGACACTGGGGATTGTCGGAGAATCGGGAAGTGGAAAAAGTATTACCTCTTTATCAATTTTATCACTCATTCCAAAACCACCAGGCAAAATTGTAAGCGGAGAGATTTTGTTTAAAGGCGAGAACATTCTTGATTACGATGAGCGGCAAATGAGGATGTTGCGAGGAAACCAAATTTCCATGATTTTTCAAGAGCCGATGACATCGCTAAACCCGGTGTATACGATAGGAAATCAGATCGCCGAGGTTCTTGTATTGCATCAAAAATTAACAAAAAAACAAGCACGTCTTAAAGCGATTGAAATGCTCGAATTGGTTGGAATCCCATCTGCCTCAAAACGGCTCGATGAATATCCACATCAATTGTCGGGCGGAATGAGGCAACGTGTAATGATTGCAATGGCGTTGGCCTGCAATCCGAAATTGCTTATTGCAGATGAACCGACAACTGCACTAGATGTTACCACCCAAGCACAAATCCTGAACTTGATGAAGGATTTAAAAGAACGGCTCGATATGGCAACGCTCTTGATCACACATGATTTAGGCGTAGTTTCCGAATCAGCTGATCGAATAGCCGTCATGTATCTTGGCCGGATTGTCGAATATGCAGACGTTGAATCATTTTTTGATAAGCCCCTCCATCCCTATTCAACGGGATTATTGAGTTCGATTCCGAGCATGTATGATGAAACAGAACGTCTACTACCGATTCCTGGCCAAGTCCCGCATCCTACTGAATTGCGCAAAGGATGCCGTTTTCATACGAGGTGTCAATACGCGACAGATTTGTGCATTCAAGAGGAGCCGGATCTGCTTTCGGTCGAGGGGAGAAAGGTAAGGTGTTGGATGTATAGCGAGCGATATGAAGGGCAGGAGGTGCCGTCAAGTGGAACAGCCGTTACTTCGGGTTGAAGGTTTGAAAAAGTGGTTTTCCATAGAGGGAGAGAAACTGGTTGGAGGAAAAAAACAATTTGTAAAAGCAGTAGATGCAATTGATTTGTCCATTAATAGAGGAGAAACGCTGGGCCTTGTAGGCGAGTCGGGTTGCGGGAAATCTACTGCAGGGCGTACACTGCTTAGACTGATTGAAGCGACTGAAGGTAAAGTGGTTTTAGACGGCATCGATCTCTATAATTTGAGCGCAAGACAATTGAAAAAAATGCGTAAGGATATGCAAATCGTCTTTCAGGATCCGTATGCATCGCTGAATCCGCGATTAAAGGTCCGTCAAATCATTGAAGAACCGATGACGATCCATACGAACTTAACGAAGAAAGAACGACTGGAAAAAGTGAAGCAGATTATGTCAGATGTCGGTTTGAATGTGATGTACCTCGATCGGTATCCGCATGAATTTTCCGGTGGTCAACGACAACGGATCGGAATTGCTAGAGCATTAGCGGTAGAGCCGAAGCTCATTATTATGGATGAACCTGTTTCGGCATTGGATGTTTCTGTCCAAGCACAAGTTTTGAATCTAATTCAAGACTTACAGAAAAAATACAATCTGACGTATTTATTTATCACACATAATCTTAGTGTGGTTAAACATATTTCTGATCAAATAGCTGTCATGTACCTAGGCAAAATTGTTGAGTACGGCGACAAAAAAAGCTTTTTTGATAAACCGCTCCATCCTTACTCACAGGCATTAATCAGTGCTATACCAGAAACGAACCGAGCGCTTAGAAGGGAACGGATCTTGTTAAAAGGCGATATACCTAGCCCGATAAATCCGCCGGAAGGATGCCGATTCCATACGAGATGTCCGTTTGCCATGGATATATGTAAAAGCCAAGAACCGCAATTGGAACAAATAGAAGATGGTCATTATGCAGCTTGCCATCTTTATACGGGAGGAATGAATAGTAATGAATAAGTATGATGTGATTATCATCGGTGCTGGAGTTATCGGATGTTCAATTGCTTACTTCTTAGCAGAAAAAGGATGTACGAACGTGTTAGTAATTGATAAGGGAGGAATCGCCTCGGATATAACAGGCATTTGTCCGGGGGGAGTCCGCCAACAGTGGGGAACTGAGATCAACTGTCTCATGTCCCGGGAGTCTACAAAGTTTTTCAAATCGATTAATGATCATTTGAAGCCTGAACATGAAATCCAATTTCGAGAAGTTGGGTATTTATATACATTCCATTCAACGCAAGCGTTGGAGAATTACAAGGAAAGCGTTAAACTGCAAAATGCGTTAGGCATTCCGACCAAGATTTTGGATCCTCAGCAAGCCGCCTCCATTATCCCTGGAATTGATACAACTAGTTTTATCGCAGCTTCATTTTGTGAGACGGATGGCTTTGCGGATGATGCTTACCATGTTACAAACAGCTTCGCGGATGCTGCCAAGCGAAAAGGTGTATCGTTTGTAAGTGATGATGTTGAGGAAATCGTATTGGAAGACGGAAAAGTTGTCGGCGTAACGTGTACACGTCGTGGGTTATTGCATGCAAATAAAGTGATCAATGCGGCTGGACTCGGTTCTAAGAAACTAGCCGAAACTGCTGGCGTGGAATTACCGATTGAATTTGAAACAAGGAGAATCTTGTATACAAACCGGATAGAGGAACGATTGATCGAGCCGTTGTTAGTTAGCTTTGAAAGAGGATTTGCTGCAAAGCAACTGTCCGATGGCACTCTTTATTGCAGTTATATTGGAAAAGACCTCACTCCACCTTATTCAATGTTCGATTTTCAATTAAAAGCGGCAGAAGTAGGGATGGAATTGTTTCCTCCGCTAGAGAAAGTTGAATTTAGAACGCATGTCGATGGCACTTATGATAGCACACCTGATCATCAGGCGATTCTTGGTGAGGTTGACCAAGTGCCAGGTTATTATCAAGCTGTCGGGATGAGCGGTCATGGCTTCATGATGTCTCCCGCAATCGGGGAAGCAGTTGCTTCTGTTACATTAGGTTTAGAACCCGCAGTGGATATTTCATCATTGAACTATAGAAGGTTTGAAAAAAATGAATTGGTAAGAGAGCCAAGCGTTGTATAAAAGGAGATTAGAAAATGACAAGAATAGAGATTGAGTTTCCTGAACACCAAATTTCAGTTCGTGCTGAGTTGTTGGAAAAACAGGCGCCGATAACAACCACATCCATTTTACAAATCTTATCGAACGAATCGATCGAAACGACTGGAAAACATGCTATGTATACCGGCAAAGAAATAAGCGTACAGTTTTCAGAAGAGGTATGTTCAGATAGTGGGCTTTCTGGCGACGTAAAGGAAAACCTCACCTGTTTTCCACAACCGGGTGATCTACTATTTACATACATGCCGGCTTATGCATGGGGAGGAGTACCTTCGCAAATATTTGATATCGGCATTTTTTATGGCCGCGATGCTAGAACATTCTTTCCGATGGGGTGGCTGCCAGGGAATCATTTTGCTAAAGTGATTTCTGAAGATCTTGAAAAACTGGCAGACATCGGTTCAAAAACATTGCTACATGGACAGCAAAAAGTGATTATTAGAAAAGTGAATGATTGAATAAACAAAAAGCCTTTCCCGTAAATTCGGGGAAGGCCCATTTTTATAATTGCAAGTGTCATGAATTGTCGATTTACTTTTAAATCAAACTTGATATAATAGTAGAAATCTAACTAGTAGCTGACATTGTTAGGTACCATTACTTATTAGTTGTCGGCAAATGATAAACGATCGCATCGAGTGCTTGTAGAATATCATTTTCGTTGTTATAAATATGCGGCGCTAGTCGTATGCAATCCTTTCTAGCTGACAAAATCAAGTTATCTTTCCGTAGCAATTGCTCCATTAAATTGGCATCCTTGCAGTAAATTGCTGTTGTAGATCCTTTCGAGAAGGCAGGACTTTTAACATCGAGTCCTCGCTTGATCGCTTCTTCAATAGTGAACTGAGAAAGCTGTGTCAGTCTATCCTCGATTTCTTTGACACCGATTGAAAGGATGTATTCGAGAGCCGCGTTTGCCACATAGGCATTGATCACTGGCGGTGTTCCAGTATTAAAACGTTGTGCCCCATTTGCGTATTCGAGCTTGTCGTAATGAAAGCCAAAAATGTCTTTTTGCCCAAACCATCCGATTGTTGAAGGTTCTAAGGACTCGGCAAGCTCTTTTCGGACATACATGAACGCAATGCCTGGAATACCCAAAAGATATTTTTGCATTCCTGCTACGAGTATATCTACGTTATCTCTTTTCACATCGATTGATACAGAACCTGCAGATTGGTAGGCATCTACAAAGAGCAGAGAGCCTTTCCCATGGACGATTTCAGACACGGCTTTTAAATCATGCTTGAAGCCGTTGTAGAAAGACACATGGGGGATGCATGTAAGTGCAGTGTTAGTTGTCACATATTCGTCGTAGTACTCCAATGGAATTGAATGATTGTTACTAGGAATAAAGCTGACGGAAAAGTCCTTCCTCTTTTGCTGAGCCAATATAGATTGTCCGATACACGGGAAATCAATTTCGGTTGTCACAACTTCTTTAGTTGCCAAAGGAAGTGCGTGTAGGATGGATGAAATACAGTCGGATACGGAACCGAGGATGGCAATTTCCGATGGACCACAATTAATGAGGGATGCAAACTTTTCCTTTGCGGCATTCGTCACGTTCATCCATTCATCCCAGTCCATTCCTGAAACGAGCAGGCTATCTTGGTACGACTTAAATGCGTGCATCACCTGATTGGACATTGCACTTTGTGAACAGCTGGAGAGCATGATCTTTTTTTCTAATATAGGAAAATCACTGCGATAACTTTTCATTGATTAACTTCCTTTCGAAATGGAGTGTGACTGATATGGATAGTCATTTAAAAGAACTAGAATTATTAAATCCTTGGTTTGATAAACTTCCATACCAGTGGGAGAACTTAACGAATTACGGAACTACAGTTTCGTTTAAGAAAAACGAAACTGTTTTTCATCAAAATGATCATGGGGAGTATGTATACCTCGTTAAAAAGGGACGGGTAAGACTTTTCCTCATTTCCCCGGCTGGAGAAGAAAAGGCACTTGCTATTGTCGGTGAAAATGGGATTTTGGGTGAGTGCTCGTTAAGCCAGGACTCAAGATATTCAACAAGCGCCATTTGTGCGTCCGCAGTTATCCTTAAAAAAATTTCAAGACGAGATTTCATATCGTTTATTTCCCAGGAACCCGATTTCATATTTCAGACGCTAGATATGATTACAAAGAAATACCGATTATTATGTTCCCAGTCCCTGCAGCTAAGTTATATGAAATCATTACCACGCATCTCAGCACTCCTCATCCAATTGTCTCAAAAATACTCTGAAAAAATTGATGATAAAAAAGTACAGTTGACCATTCAATTCACGCAGCAGGAGATGGCGAACCTTCTTGGCACTACGAGAGTAACTGTTGCTAAAAATATAAAATGGCTAGAGGATCAGAATTATATCATCAAAAAAGGGAAGTTTTATGTGATAAACGATCTAGCCGAATTAAACGAATTAGCTAATGATCAACTGGACTAACTTTATTGTATAGAAGGAATTCAAAAAGTGATGTAAATTAGTTTACAATGTAGGGGAAATCTTTCGAAATGAGTCTCTTGCGCTACTTTAAATGAATGCCAATAAAAAATTGGATAATTCCGTGTGTGGAAAAAAGTGGTTATATACGAACAAGAAAATATTAACGAATAGAAGAATTTAAATAACACGCTTAGCAACCAATCTTGGATTGCTGAGCGTGTTATAGTTTACGATACTTGTTTCTCTAGAATGCCGCGTCGCGTTCTAAGTCTCTAGTTTCCCCGCTCTATCACCCTCAATTCCGCTCTAACAATGCGGGAGTGCGCTCTATGCTTCTTGCAACGCGCTCATTGATTCAAGATGCCAGGTTCACATGTAATTCGAATTGAATTTTAGGGACTAGGTTCTTGTTGGATTTTAAATTGGTTCAGAGCTTGGTACCTTTTTAATATACTAACGCGTGGTTTAAATCCACCGTCTTTAGACGGTATACGCTTTTAGCCTTGTTTTTATCTGTCCATACTCTCCATATGAGGTGAGAATATGGATGGGTTTAAGAAAAGCAGTCATACTGTGCATGATATCAAGTATCATGTGATATGGGTTACTAAGTATAGATATAAGGTATTAAGCGGTCCGGTTGCGATAAGGACAAGGGAACTGATTAGGCAGGGATGTGAAGCAAGGGGAATTACAATCCTACAGGGTAGTGTAGGAAAAGATCACATTCATTTGTTATTGTCTTGTCCGCCAAGTTTGTCGCCGAATAAAATTTTGCAATATCTAAAAGGTAGGTCATCAAGACTATTGCAAGATGAGTTCCCAGAGTTGAAGAAGAGGTTTTGGGGACAGCATCTATGGGCGAGAGGCTACTTTTGTACAACAGTAGGCACAGTTACTGAAGAAATCGTAAGAAATTATATAGCCAACCAATTCAATGAAGAAAAGAACGACATCTTACGGATTGAAGAATAAGTTCAGTTGTGATT
>NZ_JANKJL010000011.1:0-114283 GCF_041414805.1 Sporosarcina sp. OR05
CTGGTTTTTTTGTGTTTTTAGGAGATTTTTAAAACGGCGGTTGAACATGAAGATTATTTCAAAAGGTGGCTGCTTTCTTTAATAGGTTATGAGGCGTTTCGGGCAAGTATGCGGAGATTGGGAAGATTATGCCGCGAATGATGGATTTATGAGCCGTTTGTCGGGAGTATGCCGCGTTTGAGCAGTTTATGCGGCTTTCTATATAAGTAAGAGGTGTTTAGAGGACTTTTGATAGTTCTTCCTCTATAGGTTTCTAGTTTGCGGTTAAAATCTCCACAATAACTCCTTTTAATGTTAAAAGCTATCAGGTGCAATAATAGATCAGGAAACTAGCTACGTTAATAAATTTAATTTGAAGGAATGGAAGAGATCAGCAATAGGACAACTGCCTAATATCTCCACTAGTCTAATGTTTAAATTAGAGGATACTTTCTATAAGGGTTATGAGGCGTTTCGGGCAAGTATGCGGCGATTGGGAAGGTTATGCCGCGAATGATGGATCTATGAGCCGTTTGTCGGTAGTATGCCGCGTTTTGGCGAAATATGCCGCATTTGAACAGTTTATGCGGCTTTCTATATAAGTAAGAGGTGTATAGAGGACTTTTGATAGTTTTTCCTCTATCGTTTATATCTCCACAATAACTCCTTTTAATTGTCAAAAGCTATTAGGTGTAATGATAGATCAAAGGAATGGAATAAAACACCGCAAAATTCGTTGGAACGCGGCATACTTTGCTCAAACGGGGCAAAAGCAAGAGGAACGCGGCATAATGACCCTCAAACGGGGCAAAAGCAAAAGAAAAACAGCATAACGAGCTCAAACACCGCAAAAGCTATTAAGCCGGGCTAAACAGTAGTTGGAACATAGTCAAAGTCCGGCGTCACTTCAACCGTTTCTACACGAGCACGCAGTTCTTTAGCATCTTTTAACAATTGGTCTGCGACGGCTTCGTAACCGGCAGTTGTGTTTTCGACCCAAAGGCCATATTCAATTTTATGGTAACCTAACCAGTCCTCTTCTCCTTTACCGTCGTCTTGTAGGTCTGCAAGGCGCGCATCAATCCGTGGGTCCAAGTCGCCAAAGCTTTCAGCAATCGGTTCAGATCGCTCAAAATACATACGTGCTAACGGATAAATCGTTTTCGCTTTTTCCACCTCGCCGTTTTTCACAGCCGATACAAATTTCTCTGTTTCGATGACGAATTGATCCATCTGTTCCAATGCGAAGTCTTTATATGCATCTAGTTCTTGTTGCAAATCGATGGAAGTTGTTTCTTGTTTGACGGTTGTTTTTGTATCTGAATTTGTACAGCCAGCCATTAACATACCACCAGCTAACAATACAGACATAAGTGATTTTGTTTTCATAGAAATCCTTCTTTCTAAAGTAAATAAATTACTTTATCAATGATAATCATTCTCACTAATTTGTCAATAGAAAATGCAGGAAGAAAGTTGAATTTTTTGCGTCTAGTTCGTAATGATTTAGAATGGACAGAAGGAGGTAAGTAGTAGATGAGAAGACTATTACTAGCAGTACTCGTATTTGTAGTTGTGTTACAAGGTTGTTCAAAAACACAGGTGAATAAAGAGGAGGATGGGCAAATGAATTCATTATTTATCGCTGCAGAGCAGGGCGATTTGCAGGCAGTTAAGCAATTGGTTGATACAGGTGTCGATGTGAATGCGCAGGATGATAAGGGACGGACGGCTCTTATGATAGCGACGTATGCGCGTAATGTGGATGTGGCAAAGGCACTGATTGATGCGGGTGCGGATGTGAATCTACAGGACGATATGAAAAACAGTCCGTTTTTATATGCAGGCGCTGAAGGGTATATGGAGATATTAAAGCTTACGATTGCTGCAGGGGCAGATCCGACGGTTGTAAATCGGTATGGAGGGACAGCATTGATTCCTGCGGCGGAGCGTGGGCATGTGGAGACAGTCAAGTTGTTGCTGGAGGAAACGACTGTTGATGTGAACCATGTGAACAATTTAGGCTGGACAGCGTTAATGGAAGCCGTTATCTTGAATGATGGCAATGAAAAGCAGCAGGAAATTATCACTATTCTTATTGAGCATGGGGCAGACGTTACGATTCCTGACTCGGATGGTGTGACGCCGTTGCAACATGCGAAAGCAAAAGGATTTGTGGGGATTGAGAAGCTGCTTCTTGAAGCAGGAGGAAAATAAGGTTACATGCATCTCGCGCGGGCACTTGCGCGGGATTTTTTTTGTTTATTGGTGTTGTAAAACAACTTGGTGTCAATGAAGAGCTAAGAAATGCGTGGTGTTGCTAAACAACTTGAACTTGGCGAAAGGAGTAACTTTAAAAATTGGTTGCTTAAAAACGTACGTATGGCGTTCGAAAAATCAGGACGGTTTCGAAAATTTTTGGGGCATTCTATTTCTACGGCAAGAATAGGGTATATTGATGACAGGAGGTGGGAAAAGGTGCTTTTCGTTAATGTAATTAAGCGATTTTTCAAAGATCGGTTTTTTGACCAGGCGGCACAGACGGCGTATTACTTATTGTTGTCCATGTTTCCTTTTCTCATATTTCTTTTCTCCCTCGTTAGCTATTTACCAGTGGATGAAGAGATGTTTCTCGCTTTTATTAAACCGTTTGCGCCAAGTGAAGCGTATTCGATTATTGAACAAAATGTTCGGGCTATCATTTATAAAGTGCAGGGGAAAGTGTTATATACGAGTCTTGCCATTGCTTTTTGGATTTCATCTGTGGCGGTGCAATCGTTAGCGCGATCGCTTGATCTGGCCAATGGGTATGTTCGAAAGTATCCGTTTTGGAAAGTGTTGATTCGCGATTTAGGGGTGACGTTTTTATTCATGCTGGTGTTGTCATCTTCATTGTTTTTACCATTAATAGAGCGGGCTTTGCGTGAAGTTGTGACGTATTATGATACTGTCGAGCAGTGGCAAGGTTGGTTGTATATTTGGCCGAATGTGAAATGGGGATTAGGTACGCTGTTTTTATTTCTCTTCTTCCTATTGTTTTACAAAGTCGTTCCGACAGGTAAAATGAAAGTGAAGGAAGTCGTGCCTGGTGCGGTCTTTTCTGCGCTCGGTTGGCAGTTATTTTCTCTTGTTTTTGGAAGTTACGTTGCAAATTTCGACTATACAAAAATTTACGGACAGTTATCAGGTATTATTTTACTTGTGTTGTGGTTTTATTTGACCGCAGTGATTTTAATGCTTTCGGGACTGTTGAACTCGGAGTGGCGTAGGTCATTAAGTAGGAAGGGGAGATGAATGATGCGGATTCTTGTTGTGGATGACGATCCGAATATCGTGGAGCTGGTGACTATCCACTTATCGCAAGCGGGATATGATGTAATGAAAGCAGCAAATGGTGTGAAGGCACTTGAACTGTTGGAAGAAGATTTGCCGGATTTGGCTGTCGTGGATGTGATGATGCCCGGGATGGATGGGTATGAATTGACGAAAAGACTTCGTGCCGAAGCGGATATCCCGGTTTTATTGCTCACGGCGAAAGGGGAACTGGAGGATAAGGAAAGGGGCTTCTTGGCGGGTTCGGATGATTATGTTGTAAAGCCGTTCGAACCGAAGGAACTGTTGTTTCGAATCAATGCAATTTTACGTCGGTATGACAAAGCGGTCGATGTGCATATTCAAGTTGGTCCATTGAAAATTAATCGACAAAGCTATGAAGTGTCAATTGGCAAAAAGGTATTGTTGTTGCCATTAAAAGAATTTGAGTTGTTGTCTGTCCTCGCTTCCAAACCGAATCATGTGTTTGAAAGAGATTTCCTCATTGAACGTGTATGGGGGTTTGACTATGAGGGGGATGAACAGACATTGAATGTACACATTAAACGATTAAGGGATAAGCTGGAAGGTCTTCCTGAAGCGATTAAGATTTCGACGGTGAGGGGCGTCGGCTATAAGCTTGAGGTTTCATCATGAGGTCATTGTATGGGAAGTTTTTGACGTTCACGCTAGGCATTATGATTACGAGCGCGGTTATCGCATTTCTTGTAGTAAATACATATTACCATCAGCAATTAAAAGGGCAGAACGACACGAAGAATATGAACATCGCATTGTCGATTGCATCATATATTGAATCGGATGAACACGGCGATCTACGGAATTATTTTAAGACACAAGCGGATGCGGGATATAAAATCTTTGTTGCCGATGAACAGGGGAAGGTTATGGAGTTTGGGGCTCCGTTCCGAGTTGAGAATTTGGACAAGCAATCAATTCAAGAAGTACTGGACGGCAAACTGTATCACGGTATGCGTGACTTGAAAACAGAAACATTCATGACCGGTTTCTTTTCAGATGAACTGGCCAATACGGTTGGCGTGCCTTTCACATATGAAGGAACGACTTACGCCCTTTTCATGCGACCGGATATTAAACTATTGTTTACGGAAGTGCATTACTTGTTAGGGGGTATGGTGATCGTCATGGCGATTGTCAGCTTGTTGTCGATGTTAATTGTCGCGAAAAAGTTGATCGAGCCGATTACAAAATTGACGGTCGCTGCGAAAAAGGTTGGAGAAGAGCGATTTTCAGGGACGCTTGATATTAATCGACAAGATGAAATCGGGCAGCTAGCGCAAAGTTTTCAACGGATGACGGAGCGGTTGAGTGAAAATGATCGGATGCGCAAGGAATTCATTAGTGATGTATCTCACGACTTTCAAACACCTCTACTGAATATTAAAGGGTTTGCAGAATTACTTGTGGATGAGGAACTTTCACCTGATAAGCGAAGCAGTTATGCAAAAGTCATTCAATCTGAGACGGAGCGTTTGTCTTCATTGACAAAACAACTATTGTTATTGACTTCTTTAGATCAACTTGAATCTCCGTTAAGACGCAGAGCATTCCGTCTGGATGAACAGGTAAAAGAGATTGTCCGCAAGTTTAGGTGGTTGCTAGAGGAAAAGCAGCTGTCGTTATCGATGGAACTGGATGAAGTGGAGTTTACAGGGGACCCTTCATTTTTGGAAAAAGTGTGGGAGAATCTGTTGTCAAATGCGTTAAAGTATACACAGTCCGATGGGGAGATTGATATTCGACTGACAAGTAAGTTGGATACTGTGGAAGTGCGTATACGTGATACAGGAATGGGTATTGCAGAAGAACATTTAAGTCGGCTCTTTGACCGTTTTTACCGTGTCGATCATTCAAGAACGCGGGACATTGAGGGGACCGGTCTCGGGTTATCCATCGTCCATCAGGTTGTGCAGCTGCATAAAGGGTCCGTGAAAGTTGAGAGTGAAGAAGGTGTAGGAACGACTTTTACGGTCACACTACCAAACTTGTAATGTGTTGTTCATATTCCGTTCATGTTGGGAATGTATTCTATAAGTAAGACATGAATGATACAGGAGGAATTGACAATGCAAGAAAAATGGAGTTTACGTTTAATACGTATTTCAGCAATTTTTGGTTTAATAGGTGCATTTTTAGGTTCACATATGGCGGGATCAGGATCTTACGCGTTCCGTCCAATACACGCACACATTCTCGTCGTCGGTTGGTTGTCCGTCTTTGCATGGGGCGTATTTTATAAGCTTTATCAAGTACGTGCGAAAAAGTTGGTTGCCGTTCACGGATGGACTGCCATCATCGGTTCCATCGGCTTAACAGCAGGCATGTGGTTCCAATTCATGCAACCATTCGGCCTCAACGAAACCTTTTCTCTAATCTTCTATATTGTTGGTGGAAGCGTATTATTACTCAGCTTCGCCCTCTTCATCCTCGTCACATTTTTAGTTAAAAAGAACTAAAAAAACGGTGCCTGTCCCCAACACAATTAGGAACACTCTGAATAATTTCGAGGCCCGGCATCAAAATGGACAAAAAACCCACCTTCTCCACTAGGGAGAGGTCGGTTTTTCGTGGGATGGCTTACGTAAATACTAAGTTCAATTTGCCGTTCTCCAATTCAAGGCTTGCGCTGAACTGGTTGCCGTTATTGGCAGTGAAGCCTTTGATGACGTTCGTTTTCCCTTTCGTACAGAGCAATTTCACTTGGGCGGGCGTCAGTTTCTTTTTCAAAAATATGCCAGGAAACGTCTGTTTACAGCCGTTTTTATAGTTGCTGCAACCGTAAAAGGATTTATGCGCAATAATCATCCCTGTTTTACAATGAGGGCAAGGGGCTACTTGGGCTGCTTGGTAGGAACCGCGTGATTTAGATTGCCGTGGCGGTACAAGTGATGCATCGATCGGCGTTGCTTCCAACTGCCGTGGTACTTCTTCCAATAACTTAACAAGGAACTTCTCGATGTTTTCCAGAAAATGTTGTCCGGTTCCTTCGCCATTACCGATTTTTCGCAAGTATGCTTCCCATTTCGCAGTCATCGATGGGCTCGCAAGCAAGTTGCCTTCAATCGCTTGGCAAAGGACACGGCCTTTTGCGGTAATGGAGACGATGTTTTTTGCTACGGTAATATAACCATGCTTTTTGATCGTCTCGATAATCCCGCTTCGTGTCGCTTCAGTGCCCAATCCTTCAATTTCCTTCAAAATATCCGTCTCGTCTTTATCGTCGACAAGCTTCCCGCATGTTTTCATCATCGCGATGAGTTGCCCTTCTGTATACGGCTTCGGCGGCATCGTCTTGCCTTCTTTGATGTCGATCGCACTCTGCACGGATTCCTGATTGCGCAGTGGCGGCAAAGAGGGCTCGTCTTTTTCATCTTTCGACCGTTGGAATAAAGCCTTCCACCCTAAATCACGTTCCGTTTTTCCGGTAGTAAAAAACGCTAGTCCATTCACATCCGTCGTTACTTTCGTTTCCGTGTACAAATAATCGGAATGGAACATCGCAAGCGTCGTCCGGACGACTTCTTCATACAAGTTCCTTTCAAGAGGAGACAGGCGTCCAAGCACCGCTTGTGTCGGAATCTTCTTCGTCGGAATGATCGCATAGTGCTCCTGGACTTTCGAACTGTCAACATAGCGCTTTTTCGGTGCAAGAGAGGCAACAGGGAATGAATGGCCAATGAGCTGTTGGTAATCGCCGACCTGGTCCTTCAAGTACGCAAATTCGTTTGGCGTAATATGTCTCGCATCCGTCCGTGGATACGTAACAAGCTTTTTCTCATAAAGCCCTTGCATGATTTTCAATACATCCGCTGGACTCGTCTTCCATCGACGGTTCGCAGTTGCCTGCAAAGTGGATAATGCATGCAATTGAGGTGGCGGCGTCCGTTTATCCGTATGCGTAACAGAGGAAATGACACCGGGTGAATCTGGTCGAATGCCATGACTTCTTAACAACTCTTGAATAATCTCCCGTTTCGGCTCTTTCGCTTTTGCTTTCCCTTTATACGTCCCTTGCTCCGCTGTAAACGTTGCTTCAACTTCAAAAAACGGTTCCGATACAAACGTCTCAATCTCCCGTTGCCGTTGGTAAATCAAGTGCACAGTAGGCGTTTGTACGCGTCCAATCGGAAATACCTCTTCAACGCCCTTTGCTTTTAAAAGCAGCGTATACAGCCGAGATCCATTCATCCCAACGAGCCAATCGCTAATTTGACGGGCTTTTGCTTCCTCATACAACATTAAGTCCTTCCGATTGTCCCGCAAATTCGCAAAACCTTTCCGTACTTCATCCACTTCCAAGGAGTTGATCCATAGCCGTTTGATCTTCTGATTGTGTGCGCCGGTTTGGTAATAAATGCTGTAAAAGATATTTGATCCTTCGCGATCTGTGTCACATGCATTAATCACTGTTGAAGCTGATAAAATAAATTTTTTCACCGCTTGAAACTGTGCATATTTGCCTTTCGCAATTTGAAATTCATAGCGATCGGGTAAAATCGGTAAACTGCCAAGTGTCCACCGATTCCAGCGTGCATCATAGGCTTTAGGCTCTTTTAATTCGACAAGGTGACCGACACCCCAGGTAATAATAGCGCCGTGCGGAAAAAGTTGACTATTGGCAAGTTCAATATGTGTTTTGTGGCGGCTTTTCACCGTGAAAGCTTCCGCATAGGCTTTTGCTTGGGATGGTTTTTCGGCTACAATAACTGGTTTCATAGGAACACCTCTTTTCTTTTTGCGATGATACAGTAGTTCTTATAGTTGAATTATCGCATATACGGAGGTGGTTTCCAAATGCATTATTAAGGCCAATTAAGAACATATATGTTCCTAACAAAGTGATTCACTGATTCTTTTAAAAATAATTCTTTAACATTTTTATTGTGCTTTTCTATAAGGTGATTAGTTGTTAAATCAATTTATGTTATTTTACATTCAGCTGGTAGCCTCTGTATTAATTCTTTAAATTTACTAATAAAGTATACGCTGTTTGGATTTTTATTAAATTTCTCAACTGAAATCTCATAGATTGATATATAGTCTTTAAAATTCATCTCAAAGCCCTTTTCCGAATTCTATGCGTAAATGAATGGCATTAAGGAATCTAAAACCGACAATCGTGACATTTTGTCAGCGGATAAGTAACAATAATCTTGTTCTCCTATTTTTACAATACAAGTATCATTAGAGCATATCCCTCTTGGATTCCTCATGGTTTTCTTTCAATCGATTATTTTCATCAATCAGAATCGCGTTGGCATGGTTTTTTCTAGTTGCAAAAGTTTTTGATTTTTTAATTCAAGAACCACGTCGGCCTGATTCGCAAGGTGTTTACTGTGGGTTACGACAATGACGCATTTTCCTTGCATATGCGCACTCTGCTTTAAAACTCCAATAATATCATCCGCAGTCTCTGCATCTAAGTTACCGGTTGGCTCATCTGCTAAAATGATCGGAACGTCCGTCACTAACGCCCTTGCAATCGCGACACGCTGCTGCTGCCCGCCTGATAGTTGCAAAACATTCCGTTTGATATCCGTTAAATCCAATCCAAAATCTAACAGGATTTGCTTATCAGCCCGTTTGTTGACAAGCTTCAAGTTTTCCAAAGGCGTCATGTAATCAATCAAATTATAATTTTGGAAGACTAGTGAAATTTGGTTTTTCCGGTGATGCCGATAGCCTTTCACCTTAATATCTTCTCCGGTGAATTTCACTTCGCCATATTGTGGCTCATCCAATCCGGCAAGCAACGACAATAATGTCGTTTTGCCGGATCCGGATGTACCAAGGATGGCATAAAACACACCTTTCTCGAATTCCGTGCTTACACTGTTCAATATTTTTTTATTCTTGTTGTTTTTGTATGCATATGAAACATTTTTCAGTTGTAAAATTGCCATGTTCATCTACTCCTAACTCATTTTCGAAAGTATTTCTTTCGGTTTCAACCGAATGATAAAGATGGAAGAGATACTGACTGACAGCAAGATGATCAATCCACCGATGAACCATACATACCCCATTTCAGCGAGTGTAATGGATACATCGATACCGTCCAATGTTTTTGTGAATGTACCCGAATTGGGATCCGCTCCTAGCTGCATCCCTCCAAGATCTTGCTGGGCACTCATTGCACCTACTTCACTAGCCTGTTGAACCATGCTATCCCCAATCTTTTGCGCAATCGCTTGGCCTGAGAAATAGGACAGACCGAAACTAACGACAGCTATAATTACTAATTCAACAACATATTGAGTGATGATGTTTATTTTTGAGACGCCTAATGATAGCAAGACACCTGTTTCATGAATTCTTCCATTCACCCAAAAAGCAAGAACTAACGATAAGATAATTGCGCTGATGACGATAATTCCAATCAGCATCTTATTGATGAGTTCATCCATGCTATCCAAGGAAGCTGTTAACGCCGGATAGTCATTGGAAGACTTTGTGATTTGGTAATTTGACCAATCAATCGGCAGTTTGCCTACCTTGTCAAGTATGGTGGGCAGCTCTTTCGGGTCATTTAGATAGAAGTTGACATTTTGGTAGATGGCCGACGTATCGTTATACCCTCTCAGTAACTTAATTGTTTGCATATCTGAGATGATGGCATTCTCTACTAGTTCATGCTCTGTCGTCGCCCTATCCATATTGCTTCCACTGAACAACCCTATAATTTCAAGCGCCATTTTTTCTTTTGTTACAGCTTCGTTTGGTGGAACCGAAGATAATACACTTGCCTGTACGTAAATTTTATCATGCAGTTTTAGATCGTTCAGTTCTGCAAATTCCTCATGCACTAGCACTTTCTGTGTATCCTCTTTCGTAATATGTCTTCCTTTTGAAAGCGAAAGGACTCCACTGATGAATTTATTATCTAAAGAAGAATCTGTCATTCCTTCCAAGTCGGAGAAGTTCTTATACGCTTCAAGCGACTCATTATACTGGACCCTGGGATTCGTAAGTTTCACTTTTTGTAAATCAATCAGATCGACCTCACCTAGCATCCTTGCATTGACTTCTGTAATTCCGTCAATCGACTTAATCTGTTCGACTGCAGAAGCGGGTACATTCCCCAGGCCACGGCTACCAACTCCCATATTGTTCTGTAAATTATTTTCTAGCGTGAAGCTAGCATTGATCGATTGGTTGAGTTTGCTTCTCGTATCTACAGTCGCCTTTTTAATTGCAATTCCGCTAATTGTCGCAGTGGCGATTCCGAACAGAATGAGGAACATGAGCAGCGACTTGCTCTTTTTTCTTGTGACGTAATACCATGCACGTTTTATCATTGACATTCCAAATGCCTCCTTTGCTTTACAAAACATAGATTACAGATGCAATATGAAACCTATATGAATTCAGGAAAATGAAAAAAGATAGCCTGTAGAGGAATTTTCTACAAAACTATCTTGATCACTTTATTCCTATTGAGTCGGGGGGCATTCAATGATGAATTTCATCCCTATGTCAGTCGGCGTAAAAGAGTGGCGGAGATTTGTATGTGTCAAAATATCTTTTACAATGTACAGGCCTAAACCCGTTCCACCGTCTTTTCGATTCCTGCTGAAGTCTGGTCGGTAAAAAGCTTTAAAAACTTGCGCCAATACTTCCTCTGAAAGTGGCGTGCATTCATTTTCGATGGAAATCTGTCCTTCCGCAATTCGGAGTATGATTCTTTTTCCCCTAGGAGTATAGTTGACGGCATTCGCTAGAAGATTGGAGAATATTTTTCTCAAAGCATTCTTATTCATATAGATGAAGCAAGTATCTTCTATTTGTAGGGTCAATTGGATTTCTTTTGCTTTCGCCAAAATTTTATAGGAATCGACTGTCTCTAATAAAACTTCCCTGACATCTACATTTTCCTTCTGTTCTTCGTGTGAGACGGTCTGCAATTTGCTCGTATTTAATATGTTTTGCACCATTTTGGTGGAATCCATTACCATCTCTTGGGCCTGTCCCAAATAGAAATCCCTGTCCTTGTATTTACCAATTTCATATCTCATGTTCTCCAATAAAACATGTAAGGATGTTAACGGTGTTTTCAATTCATGGGAAGCAGCTCGTAAGAATTCTACTTTTTCTTTTTCCACCTCGCTGATATCATTGAGCTTTTGTTCAAGCGATTCAATCGTATTCCATAAGGTGTCATATAGAGAGTTAATGTTTTCTGCTAACATCCCGATTTCGTCTTCGCTTTCGACAAGGCAATGGCTATCCTTGATTAGTTTTTCCATATCTTTTGTGGCGGACAGGATGTTTTTGATGGGCCTTGTAATGACCGAACTGTAAATATAGGCAGCAATAAGGGAAATGATAAAGCTGATGGCTATCGAATAAGGAAGTAATTTGAAAGCCACTTGCTTCGTCTCATTTACCGGTTGAATGCTTAATAAAAGATGAAATTCATAAGGCAAATAATCTTCATTTTCAAATGTACGCTTCCCAAGGATGACTTGAGGTGACTCTGTTTCGCCTAGTTGAGCTGTATTGATTTCCACCTCTGAAGGGATTTCGAATAGCTCCTCTTCCATTCCAGGGTCGAAGAAAATATCAATAGGTGTAAACCCTTGGTATCTGTAAGCTTTATCGTTAATAAAAAGCGTAATATTCACGTTATGCTGGATCGCATATTGCTCGGCGATTTTCACGGCTTGCGCTTCATTTGTTTTCTCCAATGCGCTCATCAGCTCATTCGCCTTCACATTCACTTCTTCTTTCTTCTGTTCAAGATAAAAAGAGGGGAGCATGACATACATGAGCCCGTGGACGAGCAAGACGATAATGCTCATAATGCCCATCGTGTAGTGGAAGGTCTTCGGAAACAATTTCAGCTTTTTCATACAGATTCCTCATATTTATATCCGACGCCTCTTACGGTTTTTATGCAGTCAAGATGAAGCTTCTTCCTAAGATTCTTAATATACACATCAATGACACGGTCTAGTGGTGCCTCCTCAAAATCCCATAATTTGTCTAAAATTTGCTTGCGCGTAAGGACTTGTCCGGGATGCTCGACCAATAGCTGCAATAACTTAATTTCTTTCGGTTTTACATCGACCGCTTCCTCTTGATAGGTTGCACTAAAGCCGGAGAAATCCACTTTTCCATCCCCATATATCCATAATTCCCTGTTATAATCAGGCCTTCTTCTTCTGAGCAAGGCCTCAATCCGCTTTTCTAGCACGGCAAGGGAAAATGGTTTACTCATATAATCATCCGCTTGTTCCTCGAAGCTCATGATTTGTGTGTACTCGTCGTCCATCGCAGTTAGCATAAGTACCGAAGTCCGGTTTGAATCCCTAATCGTCTTCAGAACGTCAAAGCCGTCCGCTTTTGGAAGCATAATATCTAAAATTACTAAGTCGAAAACCGTGCGGCTAAATTCGTGAATCGCGTCTTCGCCGTCCTCTACAGCCACCACTTCATACCCTTTCACTGTGAGATATTCGGCAATGCCTTCTCGTGTCGTTTCCTCATCTTCTACTAATAAAATCTTTTTTTTCATTGTCGATTCCTCATTTCTGCTGTATTTCGTCAACATCATCATACTATCAATGGATGGTCATTTCATATCAACCGCTAAACTTTTTTAATTTCATCTACGTTTCATATTGCCAATGTAAATTAGCAATGTCGACAGAAAGAACTAGAGAGGAGAAAAAAATATGAGAAGACAGTTTGGACTAAATGCTCTTTTAATTGGGGGGATACTTATACTGACCGGTTGCGGGATGACGAAGGAAAAAGTAGACCAAGAAAGGATAACGGAGCTAGAAAAAGAAGTAGCTGAAAATGGAAAGGCGGTTGAAATAGAAGAGGAAGATAAGGATAAAAGTAGATCTGAAATTCAACAGGTTGAAAATACTAAATACCAATCAATTGTATGGATTGGAGAAGCAGGAAAAAAAGAACACGGTACAGGGTTTTTGATCGGTAATAGTAAAATCCTGACGAATAGGCATGTCGTAGATTCTGTCGAGGAAAATAAGATGATTGTCCGTGTAAAAAATGATTCTGGTGAGACGATTGATTATAAAGTGAAAAAGGTCACGCCTTCTCCAATTGAAGAAATAGATTTGGCCATCATTGAAGTAAGTCCGACTGAGGATGGACAAACAATCGATGACAATCTTGAACATTTCGAGCTTGCTTCACTGGAGGACATAAAGAAAGTCAAAGTAGGAGATGCCGTCAACACAATCGGCTATCCAGGTGATAAGAAAGACGGAACATTATGGGATAGTAAAGGGAAAGTTTTAATGTTTTTAGGCGAAAATTACCTAGCATACGATGCCTTCATTACACATGGCAATTCGGGATCTCCTTTATTTAATGAGGATGGTAAAGTTATTGGCTTATCGAATGCGAGCAATGATGGAGCCGACGGTGAGATTAGGGGTTTCGGCTTTTTGCTGACAGACGAGATATATACATTTATTGAAAATAATAGATGATGTTCTTTTCAAGCTGCGCTTAGAGAGAAGGGGATTCATATAATAAATTAAATGTGATTGGATCGTATCTATCCCAATCACATTTAATTATTTGCAGGCGCCTCAAACCGGTCTCCGGGAACAGGAACGACTTTATCCCCATTTCTCACAACATACATACTATCTACACCTGTTCCTAGCTGGATGGCCGATGCATCTATTCCGCCCGGCATCCACCTATTCTCAATGATCCCTTTATGTTTTGTATGATAAAAGCTTATTCTGTCATTTTCCTTAAGTCTTATTAAAAAAATGATCGGGCATCTATTCTGATTTTCCTTCTACCGTGACATCTTATCTTATTTTTAATTCATCGCTCAGGTAAAATCGGTAAACTACCAAGTGTCCACCGATTCCAGCGTGCATCATAGGCTTTCGGTTCTTTTAATTCGACAAGATGCCCAATCCCCCATGTAATGATGGCACCTTGGGGAAACAATTGGAAACGAAATACCTGCGATTTGTTGATAGCGTTCCACGTTGTCCGCGAGATAGGCAAACTCATTGTTAGTAATGAATTGTGTATCGGTTCGCGGGTAAGTGACAAGTTTCTTCTCAATAAGCCTTGTACTATCTTTAGTACATTGGCAGGACTGTATCTCCATCTCCTATTTGCAACAGCTTGAAGCGTCGAAAGAGCATGTAATTTAGGTGATTTAGTACGCTTTTCTTTCTTCGTTACTGATTTTACAAACCCTTCATTGTGTTCCATGATGTTATGCTGTTGCAATAATTGAAGAACTTCCTCTTTTTTATCGCTTTTGATTTTTGCCTTGCCTTTATACGTCCCATTTTTAGCTGTGAAATTCCCCTCAATCTCATAAAAAGGGGTGGAAACAAAGTTCTCTATTTCTTTTTGCCGTTGGTAAATGAGATAAACCGTTGGAGATTGTACTCGTACAATCGAAAGACTTTCATTGAACCCTTTTTGTTGCAGTAGTAGGGTATAAAGTCTGCTCCCATTCATACCGACGAGCCAGTCGCTGATTTGTCGTGTTTTCGCTTCATAATAGAGTAAAAGATCTTTTTTATTATCTTGAAGGTTCTTAAATCCTTTTCGCACTTCCTCAACTTCCAATGAGTTAATCCAAAGTCGTTTAATTGTCTTGTTTTTTGCACCGGTCATGTAGGAAATGGAATAGAAAATATTAGATCCTTCACGGTCACAATCGCAGGCGTTCAAAATTGTATTTACGGTAGGTTCATTGAACAACCGTTTAATAAAATTGAACTGGACTCGCTTGTCGTAGGAAACCTTATACTCGTACTTAGCGGGTAAAATAGGCAAAGATTCTAAGCTCCATGAAGCCCATTCTTTTCGATACTCTTTTGGCTCTTTCAATTCAACTAAATGTCCGATCCCCCAGGTAATGGTAGCACCGTTAGGAAACGTACTGCATGGATTCAGTTCAATATGTGTTTTATGACGGGATTTTACTGAAAAAGCGTCAGCATATGCTTTTGCTTGAGATGGTTTTTCAGCCAAAATTGCTATATTTGTCATTGGTATCACCTTTTCAAAACGTTTGATATTAGACAGATTCGTTATGCTTAAAAAGTTTAATCTTTATTAATATCTATACGAACTAGCTTTCGTATTTAATTCTATCATAATAAAGGGTGCGGATTAAAATTGTTAATGAAAGAATAATAGTATTATCTAATCTATACGAGTCATGATGACTTTCCAAAGTATTAATAATTAAAAATTTGATAATAACAACTATATATAGTATGTTAATTTACACAGGCATACAATATATTGTGTTTTGGAGGGGGTTGGGAAAATGTAGGAGTTGTTCTACTATAGATTTACTTGGATTTTATTGTAAAGTTTTAAACAGTTTTGAAACAAACGTTCTTGCGGGAGAAAGAAAAAACTATGAATAATCCCTGAGTATCAAAGAGAATATTCATAGCTCCTAAATTCACAGAAGCGACAACTTCTGTCTGCTCACATCGCTTCACCAAAAGCGAGATGAAATAAATAATTAATAATTTAAAATGTATCATATGAAAGACGGCTATACAAGAATACATTTGGATAAAGGGATGCCAATTTAAAGTCGTAAGACCAGTGTGAGCAGTGGTTCTTATTTAAAAATCTTGAAGAAAAGGGAAACTACTATTGACTCAACCGACAGTAAAAGAACAGACGCTATTAGAAAAGATGATTGAACAGCTTGACCTACCAAAATCCGTTGAAGAAAAGGTGCGACAACGATACTATTCACTTGGAGAATGGTTCAATCGAGAAGAGAGTACATTAAAAGATGTTGTTATTTCTGTGCAAGGTTCATTTGGACAAGGTACTACTATAAAACCGTTGCAAGAAGGAGAAGAATATGATTTAGATATGAGTTGCAAAGTAAATATCTTTGATTTTAAAGAAAAGCATACACAAAAAGAACTTTTGCAGATGGTGAAAGACGAACTCGAATTGTATCGTAAGAAAGTGGGTATTCATCATAAAATTGAAGAAAAAAGGCGTTGTTTACGCTTATATTACAAAGATGAAGTGCCGTTTCACTTAGATTTTGTGCCTTGTATTCCTTTAGGAAAAGAAAAGGAAAATGAATACCGTTCAAATTTAATAAAATCTTATCAAGAGGATGAACAATTTGCTTCCGACTTAGCTATATATGCAGTAAATATTCCCGATAAAGAGAAGGAAAATTATAATGTAATTTCGGACCAGTGGCACATTAGTAATCAACAAGGATACTTATTATGGTTTCAAAATAAGATGGCGCCGGATAAACAAGACCTTCGGAAAGCGAGTATTGAAACCATCCCAGAGTATAAACAAAAATCTGTATTGCAGCGCTGTATTCAATTACTAAAACGTCATAGGGACACTATGTTTGCCAATGAAATAGTAAAAGAAAGTAAGCCTATTTCTATTATCATTACTACTTTGGCAGCTAAAGCCTATAAAGGTGAACAATGTATTGAAGAAGCACTTATAAATATTTTGAATACGATGTCTCAGTATATTAATCCTGTTATTCCTAGAATTTCCAACCCTGTAAAACCCGAAGAAGACTTTACGGATCGCTGGGATGACCCTAAGTTTGCATATTTGAAATTAGAAAGGAATTTCTATTTATGGTTAGAACAAGCCAAATTGGACTTCACAAAACTAATTAACGAGCAGCGCTCTAAAGAACTAAGTTACGTGTTAGAGAAAGGTTTTGGATTAAATTTCAGTGAAGAAACGTTACAAAGTAAATTTGGTTATAAAAAATCTTTGATTCAGCAACATGAAGTTAGGACACCTTCGGCTCGACCGTGGAGAAGTCTATAATGTTTAGGTATGTAGAAAGTTTCATCCAACATTACCCTACGTTTAGGATGAAACTTACAACAGGAAACGAACTAGTTTTAGAAGGGAAGTATGAGGGATTGCTAGTTAACAAGCAATACGGGGATATCCAAGTCGATTTTGAACTGGAAATTCAAATTCCAGTGGAATACCCTAACTCATTACCAAAAGTCTTTGAAACATCGAATAAAGTGGAAAGAATTCCTGAAAATCATGTGAATTATGATGGCTCCCTTTGTTTGGGTGCCCCTATTCGATTAAAGATGACAATGAGAAAAAATCCAAGTCTAATTTATTTTTTTGAAAACTGTATACTTCCTTATTTATATGCAGTATCTTTGAAGATTTATAAGGGTGAATCTTTTGTTTTTGGAGAACTAGCACATGGAAAACTAGGTTTAATAGAAGACTTTAAAAATCTATTTAATTTATCAGAAGAGAAGAAAGTTTATCATATGCTGTTTTTGCTAGGTACAAGCAAAAGGGAAGCGAATCGTTTACTCTGTCCTTGCGGATGCAAAAAACGCGTTTCAACCTGTAGGTTCTTTAAGAATGTACAGCAAATGCGCAAGCTATTACCACGAAGTGAATGGGAAGAGCAGTATACATTGATAAAACGGGGGTACTAAAATGATTAATAAATGGAAAGTTATTATACAGTATATTTTAGTGTTAATTCCCCTTTTAGGTTCAATTGTATTACCCATTGATCTGTTGTGGGGGATAGTGAGTATTAAATTAGGCGACTTAACTGATATGAAGCAAATGATATATGGGGTTGTATCTTACAAAAAGCTTGTTTCTTTAGGGTTGGGCTTCATTCTTACTGTAATGGTATTTGGCTTTCTAAGGCATATTAACAAGAACAAAACTTTTAATACAGGTAGTGATTATTTTGATTACCCTATGAGATATTTTGTTTTGGCAGGTCGTAGAGGATTAGGCTACAAGGAAATAACATTAGTCAGAGTCCCGTTATATATGCAATTTAAACTTTTATTCAATGATGTATTTGATTGCATGATTTCTGATACACATCCTACTAGGACGGATAAAATTAAAGTGGTGACACTTAATCTTGATAATGAATCGGATGAGATTAACTTTATATTATCTGATACGTATCAAATTCAGTTAGATGACTTACCTATTGAAAAAAGGTCGTTACCAACAGTTTTAATAGAACGTGGCACTAGTTTTTCAGGAGTTAGAACATATAACCAAGAGTTTACGGCTGTCGTCAGAGAACAAACAAATAATTACCGATTACAATATAATCGTGTAAATATCTTTGCAACTACCAATACCCAACACACAAAAGAAATAGTATTAGGGTCCTTTAAAAATGGTGGTCGAACAGGTTTTAATGAAATATATGTATATGAACAAAATTCAAAGGATTATAAGTTTAGCAAAGCTCATGCGATTCAATGACTTAATAATCCTGTGACTAAGACCTTTTATTAATCATTAGTTGTTGGAGGCTTTAAATGAACTACAAAGAAATAAAAGAGTTATATAGTAGGGCAACCCTTAAGAGATTAAGTAGGATTCCTAAAAAATTTTACAAGCTAAATTTGACTTTATTAACTTTTGAAATGTTGAGGGGTATTAGATTCGAAAGCGTTTATTTTTTAATAAATGAATGTAGAAATATCTTGCTTTTTCCAATGGAATATACTGATCAAAATGAATTCTTAAGCTTTAAATCAGCTTGCTTAACTAAAATTAATGATTTAATACCTGACGGAAAAGAGCAGGAGGATTTCATAAATGAGGTTATCCAATTAACAAGAAAAATCTTTGAACAGTCATCTCAGAATAAAAAAGTACTATTACGAGTTTCAGAATTGGAACAAACTTTTAAAGTAGGAAATTATTTTAGAAAGGTTTTTAGAAATGTTGAAGACAACAATTTGCGTCCACACGTATGGGTAGATATAGATTTATCTCGTGGAATAACGCCTACTTATCCCGATCTGTTAACTTACGGAGATTTAATAAATTTATGGGGGATGTATCTAGATAAAATCAAACAGGAAAAAGATTATTCGAATAAATTTAACGAACCATATAATAGGATTCATAAGCAATTGAACTATGATTTACTAACGCTTAGGAAGTATTTAAATATAAGTGCAATCACCTTCGTGGAGGCATACTTATACCATGTTTTTTATGATGTGAAGAAGAGTAATTATTCGTTGGAAACTGAATCGGTAAGAAGATTCATGGAAAATATGAAGGTCGAAGATGAACAAGTTATTAAACAATTGATTATTCCCGAGTTTTGCCACGATAATGAAGAAAATACTAAGGAGATTAGCAGGTTATTTGAAGAGTACGATGATTTGAATAAGAAAAGAAATCGTTTTATTCATGCTTCTGCATTCGACCAGAATGGAGAATCACATTTATTGCCTTTGCTTAATATCGGCCATGAAGAAATCATACAAGCATTAAATATATGTACCGATCTTGTAAGGGCTGTTGAGAATATATTACCAAGTGAGCTTAAAATATTATTTTGGTGGGGAACGATTACTCATCCTGATTATACAAATGAAGAGAAAGGAAACTTTATTATAAGGAAAGGGGTCTAAGGGGCCATGGGGTGGGAATGAGATGATGATACCTAGAAAAGTTAATTAATTTGAAAGGTACTCCGTGACATTACCGACTATTGTTACATGATTTACCAAAAGGGTAACGTTTAAATCTTTGAAAGATTAACAGGCCAAATACCTATTTATTTCTAGCGGGGAATTTGGCTTTTGTCCTTCAAAAGTTGCGCCTTTTACTAATGGATTGCAGGCCTATAAAACAATGTTCGATGAGGAACAATTAATCTTTACATTTTTTTAGGATTGATTATAGATATGTCTAACCTACGGGCAAGAATTCTAGCACCCTTATCATGTGAGGCAAAAACTAGTTTTGAACCTTCCTCAACTTTAGTTAGTAAATCCGAAATAATTTGTTCATCAGCTGTTGAGTATTTTATATCTCTTGTGTTTTCACGTACCAAAAATAAACGATTGTAATTCCGATACTTTTCGATGATGACGAAGCCCTTTTGCGCCTTATATCTGGTTGTACTATCAACGTTGTTCTTTAATCCCTCTAATTCACGGAAAACAACAGGATGCAATACTTTGTTGGGTATAGTAATTTAATAATGAACATTCGAATTGTACAATAATTATAACATTTAATTAGTTAAATGTTATGGAATAACGGTATGATAAAAAAGTTCACGTATTTGTCGATATTATACTCTTAGTAGATATATATATCCCTCACTAATTGTTTTCCAATTTTAAAAGGTCAAAAGTTTACTTAGAGTAGAAAAGTAATCCATTAAATGGAATTTTGGTAAATTCACTTTACAAGCGTGAAGTTTCAAATAGTTATTTTAAATGATAAACTTGTCCTCACTAACAAAAATGGAGGATTAATTCATATGATTTACTGGGCAAGTGTTGAAATAAATGACGGATGGAAATATAGCGATATTATTGATGCTGATTCTAAAGAAGAGGCAAAGAATTTATTTTCTATCAGTAGTGCCTTCGATATCTTAGAAAGTTTAAGGGGGGAAGAACTTTTAAATGAATTTAATAAGAAGTATCTCGTGGATTTCAATTTAGACAAGTTTTTTAAAGATAAAATAGACCTTAAGGATCTATTCAAAAAATGGTCGTATGGAAAAAACATAGCTATTGATTGCCCAAAAACCATCGAGCTAATTGATTATATTTTAAAAAAGGAATACGAAATAGAATGCTATGAACCCTTGGTTATCAGTAAAGAAAAGACACTTCACACCTATGAAACTTTTGCAAAACGTATCTCGGAACTACAAGAAGAAAAACAAAGAAGAAAAACAAAGAAGAAAAAATCCCGGAAAACTAGTATATACCGTCAACAATAAATTTGAACTGAAAATAGAAGAACGTAAAAAGTCAGAAAAGTGATACCGTGGAAAGAAAACCGAGTTTATTGCTTAAAATAATAGAGCTGTGCCTCTGTATTTGGGGTAGCTCCATTGAATTATTATTTGATTAACAATCTGTATTGCTAAGGACAAAATTCATATTTAATAAGAGTAAAGAGACGATTATCTACACCTAATTGTCTCTTTATTTTGTGGTTAGATTGCACATAAATCATAGGTGTTTATAGCTTTATGTGCACCTAAAAGGTAATGTGCACGTAAAATTATTAATAAGGATCTAGGTAACGCATGAATAAGGATAATTATTTATATTATGTGCAAAAACATTTATGGAGATATATCGCAGTCACAAGCATTGATAACCGTATCCGTCCCCTTAATGAGCTTCTTCACAACTTGAAACTGCTTAAACTTTCCCTTTGCCACCTGAAACTCATAACGGTCCGGCAAAATCGGTAAGCTGCCGAGCGACCAACGTTTCCAAGCAGGGTTATACGTATGAGGCTCTTTCAATTCAACGAGGTGGCCGACACCCCATGTAATATAAGCCCCTTCTGGGAATATCGGACACGCTTGAATTTCCATATATCCTTCAAATTTACGCACCGAAAAAGCGTCTGCATACGCTTTCGCCTGGGAAGGTTTTTCAGCTAGAATAACTGGTTTCATGGGAGCACCTCGATTGATCTGTAGTACGTTCGTTCTGTTGGATTTATTATCTCATATTTTGGGGGCGGTTGCTATGTAAGGAAGATAGCTGTATTAATTACCTTCTAGCAAAACAATATTAATGATATACTTGTAGTCGCAGCTACATTTCTAGCGGATGGGCGGTGGCACTCCCTTTGTGAAAGGGGGTGTTTACATGGTGACTTACGAAGCAATGGACATGCTATTACAATTTGGAATGTTCCTCGCTATGATGGCAACAGCTATCGTTGCAATAATTGCTCTCTACACCAATAGAAAAAAGTAACCATCCTCCGCTATTGGCATAGGTGAGATAGTTACTTTTTCTTGTTAACATTCTTATTTCTAGCCAACCGCTCTGCAAGCGGATGTAAGTTGCAATTGACTGGGTGTTCGCGCATCCAGTCTTTTTTAGTATATGTTCATTATAAGTAATAATATACAGTTTATCAACTGGAGAGCTTGTTCTGTTTTAAGTCTATATCGCGCAGTCTGCTAATTATATAATGAATTTGTGCTCCCTATTTTTGTTATTGCGATATTATATAACTGTAGATATAAAACTGTTAACAAGAGATCACCATAGTATAATATGAGTAAATGGGTTGGCTTATGATGAAGCGAAATTTATCTGAAGAGGACCCAATAAACACAGCCTGACATTTAATGAGTCATGCGAACGTTTCTACACACATCTGCGATAAAAACTTCTTAATCAGCGATAATCATCACATTTTCTGCTATTTGCTTTTGGTCAGTAGAATTTGGGTTTTCGACTAAGTCAAAAGAAACCCGTTGACCTTGTATAAGATATCTAAATCCATTATTGAAAGCTTCATTATCAGGAGAAATCGCGCTGAAGTGAACAAAAACGTGATTCCCATCTTCCCCGTCAAGCATAATGCGACCATAGCCTTTATCTTCTTTATACCACTTAACAATTCCCTCTCGTTTCATATCAATTCGTCCTTCCTTTGCTGTTCAACGAGTTGACCCATAGCTGTTTGATATTCTGACTGAGTGTGCGCCAGTTACATCGGAGCACCTCAATTGATCTGTAGTACGTTCGTTCTGTTGGATTGATTATCTCACATTTTGGGGTGGGTTGCTATGTAAGGAAGATGTAGAGGATGATTTCTAATAGTAGTATTAATTAGCTTCTAGCAAAACATTATGAATGATATAATCGTAGATAGCTAAATTTATAGTGAATGGTGCATAATGAACAGGGATAGACCCCTGACTTCAATAAAACCCATACATAATTTTTTCGGAAAATTTTAATATTAGGGAAGTGAATTGTGGGATCGTTTACTATAGAGTTTCATTTATGATGAAAGGAGGACATTGGATGCATGGAATTGAACGAGGCAATACTATTGATGATGACCCACTTACTACCAATTTTATTTTTGACCTATATGGCAACGGATATTCTTCTTCGCAATAAAAGAAAAACAGAACACATTTTACTAAGCCTTATTGCCGTTTGCTTTATATTATTATTCGTAGAAGAGTATGTGAGAAATCAGGTTCCGATAGAGTATAGCCCTATTCTATCTGCTCTTTGGCTAAGTAGTGTAGGTACAATTATTCCTGGTTTATGTTTTCACTTTCTTATCAAATTTACAGGTCTTTATACGAAGTGGCCTCGTTTTCTGTATCCGTACATCTTTTATGTACCTCTGATTTTTGTTATTTTAAATATTTTCACTGGTGCTAACTTGACTTATACACAAGACTTTTTTGAAGTGGGAATATGGAAATATCCAATTTACAATATGAACTATTACATTGTCATGACCATTGGTACGATCATAGATTTTCTCTACTTAATCCCTTTAGTAATTGCAAAATATAGGACGAAACTTGAAGAACAACGGGCAATCTACCAACAACTGATCGTCGGGGTTTGGGTAGCAATTATATTAAATATTGTATTGGGCTTTATAAATTACGAAAACATGCTGCCGCCCTATTCCTATATATACGCCGGTATCGTTTGGTGCTATTTTCTACGCCGGATAATGAAACAACATGATTTTCTTAATTTGTACGATAAACGATATGAAAAATTGTTTCATTTAAATCCAAATGCTATTTTGCTTCTAGACTTTAAAAGAATTATTCATGATGCAAATCCTGCAGCAACACAATTGCTTGCTAACTTGAATCTTCGACAAGAGCAACTATTTGCTTTACTAGACGATCAGTTAAAAGAACAGCTTTTAAGCGAAAAAGAAATTAAAGATTATGCGCTGAGTATTTCAAATAATGATGTCGAAGTTTTATTGCTCGTCAATGCAGATTATATACTGGTGGACAATCAGATGCATATTCTATTAATCTTCCAGGATGTGACGTTGCAAAAACAATATCAAAGGGAGATCGAATTTCTTGCTTACCATGATGCCTTAACGCGCTTACCAAATCGGCGGTTGTTTACTAAACAACTAGAAGCAGCAATGGAAACATGTCGAAATGAACAGCAATCACTTACATTACTTTTGATAGATATCGATAATTTCAAAAGGTTAAATGATACGTATGGTCATCAAGTAGGGGATGAACTGCTTCAAGTTACCGCACAAATATTGCAAGATGCGGTAAAGGATACAGGAGATGTTGCACGTTTAGGCGGGATGAATTTGTTCTTTTCCTACGAGAGGTACATTCCAAACAGCTAACAAGTCAGTTTATCGAACAATTACAATCAACATTTTCACAATATATAACGACAACCCATCCTGATGTACCTGTTGCGCTTAGCATTGGCATCAGTCAATTTCCTGAAGATGGTGAGGATGAACAAACACTTATGCATCATGCGGACCAAGTGATGTATGTCGCAAAACGAAGTAATAAATTGGAGGTTGCCAGGTAAAGGGGAACACAAGAATAGCTTACCGAATGGGGAAACACATTCAGTAAGCTATTTTTGTTTGAATGCCTGCAACCCAAACCTTTTAAATTGATTTTTTTACCATCATACAGTGAAATTTCTTCTTTATAATAGAAATTAAGATTCGGAAAAATTATCAGAAAGCTAATTTACTGTTAAGGAGGTGAAGTTCATTGGTGAAAATCACGAAAAAATGGCGTGTAGGATCAATGGTTGTTGCTGTTCTTTTATTTGCGTTACTACTTACAGGCTTTCGATTACAGTGGATTAATACGTTTAACGAAACAGGAGATCAGCCAATTATTGAGAATGGGGTGCTTGATTTACGTGAGTGGGATTTTTCGGATGGAAAAGTCCTATCACTGAATGGCGAGTGGGGGTTCTCCCCTTATGAACACATTACAACAATACCGAGGGCAAGCGATAATGTGACAGAACGTTATATACAAACACCGGGAGATTGGTCAGAAGTATTGAATCCAGGAGACCATAGTCCGTATGGGTATGGCTCTTATCATCTACGCATTTTAGTTAATCCTGATCAAAACCAAACA
This sequence comes from Sporosarcina sp. OR05, assembly GCF_041414805.1. NCBI lineage: Bacteria > Bacillati > Bacillota > Bacilli > Caryophanales > Caryophanaceae > Sporosarcina > Sporosarcina sp. OR05. The sequence goes on from NZ_JANKJL010000011.1 coordinate 25,268, forward strand.
TATGGAATGCAGGTTCCAAGCATTCGTAGTTCCTCCGCCTTGTATATTAATGGATTATTTTCGGGGAAATCGGGAGAGGTTGCAGACAATGAAGAAGATGCCCATGCACTAAATGTTCCATATGTATCGTCTTCTATTCGGGCGGATGAAGAGGGTGTTATAGAGATTGTTTTACAGGCAACAAACTTCGTGGACCCCCGTTCAAGTGGACTCGTTCGTTCAATTAAATTCGGTTACGAAGAGAACATCTTATCAGATGTAAAACTATCGACGCTGTTACAAGTGATTACCGCAGTTGTTTTTATCATTCATGCTTTATTTGCTTGTATATTATTTGTAATTGGTATTAGAGATCGTCGTCTTCTTTACTTTGCTTTAATGTTACTTGTAAGTTCTGTTTCGAATTTGATGGGTGGCGACGAAAAAGTATTATTTCACTATATCGAGATGGATTACACAGGTTCTTTTAAAATGTCTTTTTCACTGTTAATACTATTTGGTTTAGCGATGATCCATTGTGTGAAGCCGCAAATTCAATCTTTAGTGTGATGATGCCGATAATATCTGGATATGATTTAACAAAGCGCATTCGTGAACGTTTTTCACTAACGGAGCTTCCAATTTTGTTATTAACGGCGAGGAGTCAACCAAAAGACATTGAAAATGGTTTTTTGGCAGGTGCCAATGATTATGTCAAGAAACCCGTAGATGCATTGGAATTCAAATCAAGAGTTCAAGCGTTGGCGGGTGTAAAAAAAGCAATGCAGGAAAAACTCCAAATCGAAGCAGCTTGGCTCCAGGCACAAATTCAACCCCATTTCTTATTTAATGCTTTGAATACAATTATGGCATTAAGTGAGATTGATCTTGATCGAATGCAAAAGGTGTTAGAAGCATTTAGCCAGTTACTACGCGGGAAGTTCAAGTTTACTGATTTGAATGAACTTGCTCCACTTGAAGATGAACTGGAACTAGTCAGAGCCTATTTACTCATTGAAAAGGAAAGATTTGCAGATCGCTTACACATTAAATGGGAGGTAGACGATGATTTACAAGTCATTATTCCTTCACTAACGATACAACCACTCGTGGAAAATGCGATTCATCACGGCATTATGAATCGTCCAGAAGGTGGGCAGTTAACGATATGTATTTCACAATTGGAAAATCATATAGAAATACGCGTGGAAGATGATGGAGTAGGTATGGAGAAATCGAAAGTAGAGGGGTTATTGAAGAAAACTGCTAGTCATAAATCAGGCATTGGTTTATTGAATACGGACCTTCGGTTAAAACATCAATTTGGTCAAGGGCTAAAAATTGAAAGCGTTAAAGATAAGGGGACAAAGGTATCCTTTATGGTTCCGAATGACATAGGGAAATAAATAATATTCAAATTTGAAAACACCTCTCGCTAAAAAGTGGGTAATACCCAGCATCTAGGCAGCGAAGAGGTGTTTTCTATCATCCTCCCACTAAATTGTATTGTCCGTGCTGGACTAGTTTGAAGTAGGTTTAGCAAGTCTATAGCATGAAAGCAACCGTTGACGAGTATTATCAAAGACTAAAACAAACAAATGTTCTATAATAATGGTAACTTGATAGGGAGGTACGTTGCGTGAGACCGATACTTAGCAAAGAGTTATACCCGCAAGATTTTCGCAATTATTATTGGTTAAAAGAAGAGCTGCAAACATTTTGTAGAGAGAATGGAATGCGTGTTTCTGGATCGAAAATGGAGCTTACGGAGAGAATTTCAGCCTTTTTGCAAACAGGAGAAATTCAAAGACCCATCCAGAAAGAAAAATCTCCTTCTAAGAAAGCGATGAATACCAATCTCAGTTTGGACACGATCATTTCGGATAACCACCGCTGTAGTCAAGCCGTACGAGCGTTTTTTCAATCAGTCATTCCGAACTTTCATTTCTCAACGTTTATTCAAAACTATTTTAGAGAAAACGCAGGGAAGACCTATTCGGACGTTGTCAACGCATGGCATGAAGAAGAAGAGCGAAAAAAAGACCCGGCGTATAAAAGGCAAATTGGTTCACAGTTTGAATACAACCAGTTCACTAGAGACTATTTTGCAGATCCCACTAACAAACATAAGAGTCGAGCAGATGCAATAGAAGCTTGGCATACAATTAAAAGGCTACCGGGGAGTAATAAGTATATTCCAGGGAATGAACAAGAAATATAGGAATAACATAAAGATAGATGGTTATTTTTGCGTTTAATAAAATAATGATTTTTATTGCTAAAACAGTTTAATTGTTAAAAATATAAACATTCACTTTCTGTAATTGTAGAGTGGCTTCACCATCACACCGAATAACTTTCAAAAATTTTATTAAAGTAGAGTCTACGTCTAACGTTTTGAACCATCAATTTAGTCTTAGAGGAAATTAAAAAAGGTACCACCCTACATATATAAGAGGTAGGTGGTACCTTTTTTACGCATTTAATTCCCCGCAGAGCGATCGTCTAAATACCGGTACAATGTGGATTTACTGATGCCTGTAGCTTCTTTGATCTCATAGAGTGAGTATTTTTTGCTGTCGTACATTGCAAACGCACGTTGTAGATTCTCATCGGATTTCCGAGGGCGGCCGATCAATTTGCCTTGTTCTTTTGCTTCTTGTAAGGCGAAGGTGGAAGAATGGCTTAAAAAGGTCGATTGGATGTTCATGAAAAATGTAGCACTCTGAAGGAAAGTGTGTTGCTGGATGGTGCGATTGGTCAGTTGCTCATCTAAGAAATGGATGGTGATTTGATCGCGTTCGGCGAGCCGTAATACGTCGAGTAGTTGTTGCAACGAATCGGCTAACGCTTCGACGTTTTGGAAATATAATTCATCCCCTTGTCGGACAGTCATGAATAACTGCTCAAGTGCAGTTCGTTTCTTCGCAAGTCCATGGGTTTCACGGTATTGGTGTTCAAGCGTGAGTCCTTTAAGCTGTTGTGTTCCTTGCTGATCTTGTACAATCGGTCGGCTGTATCCGTACTTCATTTTTTCACCTCGTTGTTCCCAAAACTATTCACTTATGGGACGACAAATGATATGCTAATAACATTCTACCACTAGGGAATTCTATTTGTAAGTTTAGTCATCATGAGAGGGGCACTTTTAGAATATGTATAGTTTAAAACAACAATGGTTTGGGAATGTTCGTGCTGACCTGTTGGCGGGTGTCGTTGTAGGACTGGCACTTATTCCTGAGGCATTGGCTTTTGCTTTTATCGTTGGCGTCGATCCGCGTGTTGCGTTATATGCTTCGTTTGCAATTGCCGTCATTACGTCATTTGTAGGCGGCAGACCAGGGTTAATTTCCGCGGCGACCGGGGCGATGGCTTTGGTGCTTGTCAGTTTAATGGCAGACCACGGTTTGGAATACGTATTGGCTGCGACAATTCTCACGGGGATCATTCAATTTATCCTTGGCGGGCTCGGTGTCGCGAACTTAATGCGCTTCATCCCGAACTCGGTCATGCTCGGGTTCGTAAATGCGCTAGGAATTATGATTTTCATGTCGCAAGTGCAATATTGGTTTGGATCGACAACTTCTGCATTTTTATTCGCAATGATTACACTGATTTTAGTGTATGCGATTCCGCGGTTTTTCACAGCTATTCCTGCGCCTTTAATCGCAATTGTCGTCATGACAGCGATTGCGCTTATGAGCGGTGTAAAGATGCAAACAATCGGTGACTTAGGGACGATGCCGAATTCGTTACCGACATTTTTCTTTCCTGACATCCCATTGAATTTAGAAACGTTGAAAATTATTTTACCGTATTCATTGGCATTATCGATTGTTGGTTTGTTGGAATCATTGCTTACTTCTCAAGTATTGGATGATATGACGGATACACCGAGTAACAAAAATCGGGAAGCGCGCGGACAAGGGATTGCGAATTTCATCACCGGATTTTTCGGTGGCATGGCAGGATGTGCGTTAATTGGCCAGTCCATCATTAATATCAAATCGGGTGGTCGTGGTCGATTATCGACATTGACCGCTGGTGTCTTCCTCATGTTCTTGATCATTGTTTTAGGAGATCTGGTGACGAAAATTCCGATGCCCGTTCTTGCAGGGGTCATGATCATGGTAAGTATGACAACGTTTAACTGGGGCTCATTTAAGTTTTTAAAACAAGCACCGAGAACGGAATCATTAGTTATGCTCATTACTGTCGTAATTATTTTGTACACGCATAACTTGGCAATCGGTGTCGTCGTCGGTGTCATCTTAAGTGCGTTATTCTTCGTAGCGAAAATTTCCCGTGTGACCGTAACGAATCATGAAGGGGAGTACAAAATTAAAGGACCGTTATTTTTTGCGTCCACGACGAAATTCATTCAGTCATTCGATAATGTGACGGAGCAGGACATCATCATTAATTTCGAAGATAGTCAGCTATGGGATGAATCGGCAGTCGGTGCAATTTTTAAAGTCGTTCAGAAGCTTGAAGAAAAAGGTGTGAACGTGAAGATTCAAGGGTTGAATGCTTCAAGTAAGCATTTATACGAAAAGTTACTGTAAAGTAAGTATAACGGTACATTGAGGGAGGAACCCACATGAAGATTGCTGTAGCGATTGATGGATCAGAGAACGCGTTACGTGCGGCAAAACATGCAATCCAACTTGCGCAATACGTTCCAAATGCACAGTTGGAAATCATTTATGTTGCAGATTATAACAAGGCGAAAGACGAACGGTTATTAGCACAAAGCCCTGAAAGTCTTTCGTTAAAACGGGAACAAAAAGTGCACCCAGTTTTAGATTTGGCGACAGAAGCAGGTGTGAAGGCTGATATTACCATGTTGAAGGGGACGCCAAGCCTTGAAATCATTAAATATGTGAATGAAAAAGACATTGACCAGCTTGTTATCGGCAGCCGTGGATTGAATACGTTTCAAGAAATGGTGCTCGGCAGCGTTAGCCACAAAGTGATGAAGCACGTGGACTGTCCAGTAACGGTTGTGAAGTGAGTGAAGAAGGTACTTGAAGGAGCAAGGGGCATAAAACATGCCGCTTGAGTTCCTAACAAGTACCTTTTTGTGTATCTTTCTAATTGCTTCGCAAAAAAATGGTAAGCCGTCTATTTCCCTAATCTGTTACAGAAATATTCATTAGATTATAAGTGTCTTCTAAAACAAAGTCAGTGAGATACCTGTTCTAGCTTTTTCTAAACAACGCAGTCCATAGAGCCGAAGTTCCAAAGCATTGCTGATCGTTTTCGAAATCTTTCATTCTCCGTATTTCAACAACTTCAAAACGATTAAAGATTGTTCGCAAGGATTCTTCAGTAAAGCCCAAGCCTCCTTGTAGACTACGCCTTCTATAAACCTCCCAATCCGTTATATCAGCCCCACCTAACTCACCACCTTTTACGAAACACGTAATGGCAAAGTAGCCACCGGGTTTTAAAGAATGAGAGAGTAAGTTAAGATAGCTCATTCTTCTATGTGGTGCTATATGATGAAAACAACCAGAATCGTAAATAATATCGTAGGCTTCTTCTTTAAGTTGTAGCTCGAAAATGTTTTTGTGAATGAAATTTACAGAGACCTCTTTTTCGTTAGCGCGTTCTTCCGCCCACCGAAGAGATTCTTCAGATAAATCAACAGCGTCAACGGTACATCCTTTTTCAGCAAAGTATAGAGCGTTTCTACCGGGGCCACAGCCAAGTTCAAGGACATTTCCAGGCTGCATGAATTGATTTTCAAAATAGGAAACTAAGTTCTCATCCGGTTTATTTACGAAAAAGGGGATTTTTTTATCACGGTCCTCATAAAATGCATTCCAAAAATCTGTAGGTTCTCTTAATAAAGAATCTAACATCTCTACGACATCATCGTAGCTACTAATTGTCTCATTCAACTAAATCCCTTCTTTCTTCAACTATATATAAATTATACTGAAAATTTTGAGTGGTAATAGGTCATTGCCGTTACAGAATAATTAAAATGATGGCTTCCATTGTTGCTTTGACGGTACTGGAAAGGGGTATGAGCGCTTTACAATCAGCAGTGTGACTTCAGGCAGGTAAACAGGTGTTATGTGGGTGTCGGAGGAGTAAAAGTAGGAAAGCGTGTGTTGTAGTAGTGTTAGAACGTGTGCATCTAACAAGAGTGGCGAATAAATTGTTACAAATGTTGCAAAACGATTACATGCTATCAGACACAAGTAAAATAGTTCAGTTGAATATAAAATAGATTGAAATTATTCTTTATGTTACAATTATTTACAGGTTACGATCTGCGAGGAGGGGAATAAGACATGGAAAAGATTGTGTTAGGCCTATTTTTCATTTTCTTTACGACAAATGTATCTTTTGTCGATACAGGAATCGTGTTCTATGTAACGAATGTAATTGGTTATCTATCCATGTATGTAGGTGTTCGTGAGTTGCACTTGCAAAGTGATCAATTCAAGCGAATTCGATTATGGATAGGATTCATGCTTGCGCATAGTGTATTTTTTGTCGTACTCAATGGCACTGGGAACTCAATTCAGACTCATGCGTTATCTACATTTAGTTCATCGTTTGTTGGATTTTTTCTCCTTGCACTGGCACTAGTAGGAATGAGCATAATTTTTTATATTCTCCATTTGCTACTGCAGGAAGGTATATTTGCAAAGGTAGACAGGTTAGTAGGAGGCGTGTTTGCTACGTTTATAGTGGCGGGTATTTGCTTTTTCGTTACCCCTTCCTACGCATTCCTGCCAATGATTGTCTTATTGTTGCTTGAAGCGGTTTTGCTCATTCGTATGTATGCCACAATACAACAACAAAAAGTGATTAGCGCGCAATAAGAGATAGAATGGAAAAAGGAACTGCAACTCAATGCAGTTCTTTTCTATGTTCAGCAATATGCTTCAGCTCTTTTGCACGACTTATGATGAAGTTTTTCATGTAGCGCTCTAGAAATAACCTATCTGCACATCGACCTATTACTCCAAATGGAGACTTGTAAGTGAACGAGTCTTTCATCACCGTTCCACTGCCACGTTCTTGAAATGTGTGCACATGTGTAAATGAATGAAAAGCCCCTGAGAGCATGACATCTGTGAATGAATAAGGAACATCCATTTGAATGATTTTTGCTGTTAACCGTTGCTTTATGCCGAAGTGTACAGCTTCCCATGTTACAGTGTCACCTTCATCCATCAACCCTTGTGTAACGCCGTCGACTGCCCGCTCTTTCTTTTTTGCAGTCGTCAACGTATGCACTTCGACATTGCGCGCTAGGTCGAAGCAAATATGCATAGGGGCTTCCATATAGATCTCGTATTCAATGGTCGGCATTTGTTCAACCCCCTTGCATGCTAACGTCTTGTTAGGAGTGTACCAAATACCCTAATGCATAAAAAAGCACAACCCCATGCAAGAGAGGTTGTGCTTCGGACTTAATTTCCATTGTAATGAATTGGTGATCCTGGTCCAAGGTCGAAGCCGAACAGCATCCAGACGATGAGCGTCAAGCTCCAGAACAACAAGAAGAACATCGAGTAAGGGAACATGACCGATACGAGTGTCCCAATACCCATTTTCTTATCGTATTTCTGTGCAAATGCAATGATGATTGCAAAGTACGTCATCAGTGGTGAAATGATATTTGTTGATGAATCTGCTACACGGTATGCCATCTGTGTGAGCTCTGGTGAATAGCCAAGTTCCATCATGATTGGAACAAATACTGGTGCCATCATTGCCCATTTTGCGGACGCACTACCGATGAACAGGTTAATGAATGCCGCGATAACAATGAACAATAAAATCAATGGAATGCCCGTCAAGTTGATGCTTTCAAGGAATTTTGCACCATAAACACCGAGAACGAGTCCCATGTTTGATTCTGAGAAGAATGCAACGAACTGGCTCGCTGTAAAGGACAATACAATGAAAGTACCCATTGCAGCCATTGTGGCAGATAACATCTTCGCAACATCTTTGTCATTCCGTATTTCTTTTGTCACTTTCCCGTAAACGAGTCCAGGTACGAAGAAGAGGAACGCGATAATTGGTACAAGTGATTTCATGAATGGTGATTTGATAATCGGCATATCCGCTTCATCTCCACGTAGCGGTGCACCTGGTAGTAATACGAGTAAAGAGACAAGGATTCCAGCTATGAGCAATGAAAGTCCAGCCCATAGTAACCCTTTTTTCTCGATAGCTGAAAGTTTTTCTACCTTTTCACGGAATTCACCGTTGTATTCCCCAAGACGTGGTTCGACAATTTTCTCCGTCACCCAAGCCCCTACTACTGTAAGAACTACAACAGAAAATGCGATGAAATAATAGTTCATGGCGATATTCATGCCATCCGCATAAGTTGGATCAAAAATTGCAGCGGACATGATTGTTAATTCCCCTAATAGAGCATCTGTCCCAGAGAGCAATAAGTTAGCGCTGAAACCACCCGATACGCCAGCGAATGCCGCTGCAAGACCTGCAAGCGGATGTCGTCCGAGTGCGGCAAAGATGACAGCCCCTAGAGGTGGTAGTACAACATAGCCTGCGTCAGAAGCAACACTCGACATGACACCTGCGAAAACGAGTCCAAGTGTGATTAAGCGCTTTGGCACGGACATGACGAATCCTCGAAGTAACGCACTAATTAGACCAGACCCTTCGGCTAGTCCAATTCCAAGCATTGTGATGAGCACGACTCCAAGAGGTGCGAAACCGATGAAGTTAGCTGTCATGTTGGTAATGATATAGTGAATGCCTTCTACACTGAGAAGGTTCGTAACCTCAATCGATTCTCCTTCCTTCCCTGGGTGAGGAACACTAATCCCAAAGGAAGATACGACAGCTGAAAGAACAATGACAACAAGTGCAAGGATCGCAAATAATGTCACTGGATGTGGTAAGCGGTTCCCTGTTTTTTCGATCATATTTAAAAACTTTTGGAAGAACCCTGTACGTTTTGTATGCATGGAAGACCCCTTTCTCTCATCAGAATACATTTCATTATTCTGTTAATTTTGTCTGTATTTTGGTTAAACTTTAGTATAGTAAACTTTCATTGGAAGATAAATAGTAGAGTAAAATGATTAAATTTGAGGAAATATCCTACTAGTTAGTAAATTATTTAGTTGTTGTATTGTAGGGGTTCATTTATTTAGGGTATCGAAAAATAGTATAAAAAATTCTATGGAGTGGCTTCTTTGAAGTGGCTAGCGACAAGTGGATATTCTAATCGTGGAAAAATAAATAGTACCTACGGAGAACAAGTATAGAAACATATACCTACAAAAAAATGGCATTAATAAACCCACCTGGAGTCATATGCTCAGGTGGGTTATTGATGTTCTACAGATTAAATCAAGTCTTTGACAGCCTTCGACATCGTCGCGCCATCTGTTTTACCCGCTAGCAACGGTTTCGCAATTTTCATGGCATCACCCATGTTCATGCCTTTTGTAACACCTGCTTCAGTGAGCATCGCTTTTACTTCTTCTTCGCTTAATTGCTTTGGCAAGAAGGATTTCAATAGTAACAATTTCTTCTCCTCTTGCTCAATCAAATCTTCGCGTTGTGCTTGTTTTGCACCATCTAACGCTTGGTTCGTCTGCTTAACTTCGCGGTTGACGACTGCAATTTCCTCTTGCTCTGTCAATGCAGACCCTTTCTCTTTTTCAGCAGAATCCAATGCGGATTTTAAAAGCGTTAGTACACCTTTTGCGAGAGTGTTTTTTTCCTTCATTGCGGTTTTCAATTGTTCGAACACAGTTGTTTTTAACATATTGTTTCTCTCCTCTCTCTGTTTCGTTAGAAATGAACGACACAAAGCTATGTGTAAAAAGTATAGAAGAGATATTTCCCAAAATCAACTTTCGTCTTCACTGCATAAACAATTTGAATACAAATGGATGACTCTGGCAACTATGAATAGAAAGCGGTCATTATTTGAAGGAGGAAAACGAAATGGCAGACAATCCTAAAGGCGTACAAGATAAAAAAGGCATGAGCCGCCGTACGTTCATGAAAAATACGGGCCTTGTGGCGGGTGGAGTAGTCGGTGGGGGGCTATTTGGCAGTCTACTGACAAACCAGCTGCAAGATAAGCCCGCCGTACAGTCGACACAAGAAAACGGACTTATCCAAGATGCGCGTGTTTTTTTCAGTCGCGGACAAGATTTTGATATTTTAGCTGCCGCCACAGAGCGTATTTTTCCAAAAGATGATTTAGGACCAGGGGCAATTGAACTTGGCATTCCGTATTTCATTGACAAACAATTGAGCACAGAATGGGGCATTAACGCCAAGGAATATATGAAAGGGCCTTTTGCCGTCTATACGACCAATACAGGCACGCATAATAACTCGCGAAATCAAAGCCAACAAGGACCAAACGCTGAAACGCAAGTACCTGCTCCAACGCCGCGTTACCAAACAAAAATGACGAGAAGTGAGATTTTTGTTACGGGGCTCCGTGAAATGGATAACGTTGCACAAAAAGAATTTGGTGCAAGCTTTGTCAAACTAACAGGAGAACAACAAGACGAAGTGCTGCGCATGTTCGATGAAGGAAAAGTGGACTTAAAAGGGATCGGTTCGAAAAACTTTTTCAATATGTTGCTGCAAACGACATTAGAAGGCGCTTACGCAGATCCCGTTTATGGTGGAAATAAAAACATGATGGGCTGGAAGATGAAGGAATATCCAGGTCCGCGAGCAAGTTACATGGCACAAATTGAAGTAGATGAATTTGTAAAGTTAGAACCACAGAGTTTACGCAATTATCAAGGTCATTAATGGGAGGAAACATAGATGGTCATTAAATTAGAAAAAGTAGATGTCGTCGTCGTTGGAACAGGTTGGGCAGGAGGCGTTGTCTGCGCTGAACTTTCAAAAGCTGGCTATAAAGTAGTCGCATTGGAAAGAGGGAAAAACCAGACGAGGGAAGATTACATCGGTGTTAAGGATGAGTTGCGTTATACAAATCGGTATGAAATGATGCAAAACCTTTCTTCTGAAACCATTACATCTCGTAATAATTTAGACGAAGTCGCTCTTCCGGTCCGGACGCGTAAAGAAATGATGGCGGGAACGGACTTAGGTGGTGGCAGCGTTCACTGGGCTGGTGCATGCTACCGATGGACACCGTATGATTTTGAGATTAAAAGCAAGACGATTGAGCGTTATGGAAAAGGCAAGATTCCTGAAGGGATGACGATTCAAGACTGGGGCATTACGTATGATGAGATGGAAAAGTACTATGATAAATGGGAGAAGACAGCGGGCATTTCAGGTGAAGCGGACCCGAATCCACTCGCCGCAAAACGCTCCAGCGACTATCCAAACCCGCCTATGAAAGAATCACCACCTATTAAATTGTTCAAAGAAGCAACAAAGAAATTAGGCTATCATCCTTTCCAAGTACCAGCAGGAAATTTATCGCAGTCATACACAAATCCAGATGGTGAAGCGATGAATGCTTGTATGTACTGTTCTTATTGTACGCAATACGGTTGTGACTTCGGTGCTAAATCAGATCCGCTTGTTTCCGTCATTCCGACTGCGACAAAGACGGGGAACTTTGAGGCTAGAGTCGGAGCGAATGTCCGACGCGTCCTCTACAAAAATGGGAAAGCGACAGGTGTCTTGTATGTGAACACATTGACGGGTGAGGAATACGAACAACCTGCAGACGTAATCGTACTCGCAGCATTCACCTTTACAAACAATCGTTTGCTCTTACTATCTGGAATCGGCGAGCCGTATGATCCGAAAACGCGAAAAGGGGTCATCGGTCGAAATTACAACGGTCAATTCGGCATTACGTTCCTAGGTGCACGTGGCTTCTTCGATGAGAAGAAATTCAATTACTATGCAGGTGCAGGAGCATTAGGGGGCGTCATCAGCGATTATGCAGCGGATAACTTCGACCATACGAATTTAAATTTCCTCAACGGTGGCGGTATTGAAATGCGTCAATACGGTTCCGGCCCTATCGCAACGAACAAAGTGCCAAAAGGAACACCTTCATGGGGAGCAGAATTCAAAAAGAAGTCTGTTCATTATACAAATAGATCATTGGTCGTTTGGTACACATCCGCAAACATGGCGTGGTGGCACAATTACCTCAGTTTAGATCCGACTTACAAGGATGACAACGGTGATCCGCTATTACGCGTAACCTTTAAATATACTGACCAAGACCGCAATATCGCTAAATTCGGTATCGAGAAATCTCGTGAAATTATGGAAGCGATGGGCGCAGACATTGTGGATGAGGATGAAGTGCCTCAAGAATTCGACCATGTCTATGACGGTGGCCATTACGCAGGTGGTGTCATCATGGGTACAGATCCTACGACGTCTGCCGTAAATAATTATCTACAAATGTGGGATGCAGAAAATATCTTTGTTATCGGTGCGTCCGCGTTCCCTCAATTCGCAGGCCATCACCCGACAGAAACCGTTGGTGCGCTTGCCTATCGTGCTTCAGAAGGAATTGAGAAGTACTTGAAAGAAGGCGGTATGCTGGTCGCTAAAAAAGAAGTGAGTACGCAAGTGTAACAGCAGTTCAAAACCGAATCTAGAACGAATAAATCGCATGAAACCAACCTATTTATAGTTGGTTCATGCGGTTTTTTGTTGCTTCAAAACGGAACCAGTTCAATTAAAAATACATATACTACAGGTAACGTGCCATTTAAAGAGGGGGGTACTTGTTATGCCAGACTTCTGGCTATTGCTGAGTGGACAAATGACATGGAACTGGTCGTTATTTGTTGTATGCGCATGTACTTATTGTGTGTATATATGGTTGATTACTAACTATACAGCGTTAACATGGCTCAGCTGTAAACCAATGCTGTTTCTAGTTAGCATGATTCTCTTGTATGCCATCGTCGGTAGCCCTTTAGCCGTCATCAGCCATCTATCCTTCAGCTTACATATGATTCAAATGAGCATCTTATACTTCCTCATTCCACCACTGCTTCTCCTTGGGATTCCCGAATCACTGTTCCAAAAACTAACAAGTAAGCGTTTTGTCAAAACAACTTCTCGCCTCAGAAACGTTCCGATCGCAAGCCTCTACCTGTTTGCGCTACTTTTTCTGCTTTATCATTTACCTTTCATGCTTACTGTTTTAGTAAAAATACCGATGCTTCAAAATGCGTATCTGTTTGTGCTATTCATTCTTTCCTTCGGGATGTGGTGGCCGATGGTTACGCCGGACCCCAAAAACCGTTTAGCTGCCAATCAAATGAAGCGGTACGCTATGAACAGTGGGTACATCCTTTTACCCGCTTGCCTATTATTCATACTGACTGCTTTTATGGATAGCGGCAATAATGCTTTATTCAACCAACTTACGGTCCATTTATGCCTGCCACCAAGTCTCGGTTACACCGATGTATTACCATCTCCATTCAATACGAAATACGACCAAGCCCTGTCCGGATTTTTCATGCTCGGGTTGCACAAGGTTAGTTTAGGGATGGTTATGAAATATGAGGGACAAATAGAAGTGAAAAGCCGCTATCCCGATTAACTCCGGACAGCAGCTTTTTTAGATTTTCTTCACAAATTCAGTTTTTAGTTGCATGGGGCCGAATCCATCAATTTTACAATCAATATCATGATCGCCATCCACCAATTTAATGTTTTTCACTTTCGTTCCCATTTTGACAACATTGGAACTGCCTTTCACTTTCAAATCTTTAATGACCGTAACTGTGTCTCCGTCTTGCAAGACGTTTCCGTTTGCATCACGGTACACTTTCTCCTCCTGCGCCTCCTGTTCGGATTCAGCTGTCCATTCGTATGCACATTCAGGGCAAACAAACAGATTTCCATCTTCGTATGTGTATTCTGAATTACATTTAGGACAATTTGGCAATGTACTCATCATCTGATTCCTCCATCCGGTATGTTCCTCTCTACTATATCAAACAAAATAAGCCAAGTGGTGGATCATATTGTAGATTAAATCCTGGAAAGTATCATCATAAAGTAAAGAAAAGTGAATCAATTTGAATGAACCGTGAAACTTTGGTATATTATAAGCAATATGGAATCTAAGAAGTGGCCAAGTAGATGGAAATTGTGAAACAGAAAGTATAGCGAATGTTGAGAGCTATACCACCGCTTTTCATTGAACCCTACCACGGAGATGTTATGCAAACATAACCGAGTCGTTTTCGTTACTAAACGTCCGAGGGCTTATGAACGTTATAAGCTGAACGAAGGTGGTACCACGTCTATCCAGCACAAAGACGTCCTTATTTGAGGGACAGCTTTGTGCTTTTTATTATGTCTAGGGAGGAAAATAGTATGAGCAATCAGCAAAACGATTTTTCAAAATGGTATATCGATACGATTCAAAAGGCAGATTTGATGGACTACACGCCAGTGCGTGGATGTATCGCCTTTAAACCGGATGGCTTTGAAATTTGGGAGCACATCCAAGAAGAGATGAATAGACGCTTTAAAGAAACAGGTCACCGAAATGCGTATTTCCCGATGTTAATTCCTGAATCGTTCTTCCAAAAAGAGAAGGATCATATTGAAGGATTTTCTCCTGAACTACCATGGGTGACGGAAGCTGCGGGCGAGCAATTGGAAGAACGTTTGGCGCTACGTCCTACATCCGAAACGATGATCGGTCATTTGTATTCAGATTGGATCAAGAGCTACCGCGATTTACCAGTGTTAATTAACCAATGGGCGAACGTGTTCCGTTGGGAGAAGAAAACATTGCCGTTCATCCGTACATCCGAATTCTTATGGCAAGAAGGCCATACAGCACATGCGGATGAAGAAGAAGCACGTACAGAAACAATGCAAATGTTGAACATTTATAAAGAAGTGGTTGAAGAATTGCTTGCGATTCCTGTCTATGACGGTCAAAAAACGCCATCAGAACGCTTTGCCGGTGCGGTCGACACGTATTCAATCGAAGCGATGATGAAGGACGGAAAAGCGGTACAAGCAGGAACGTCCCACTATTTAGGTACGAAATTCGCGGAAGCGTTCGACATCAAGTATTTGACGAAGGAAAACCGTCATGAATTTGTCCATACGACATCTTGGGGTACGTCCACGCGTCTTATCGGTTCTGTCATTATGGTACATGGTGATGAGCAAGGGCTCGTATTACCACCACGTATTGCACCAACACAAGTCGTGTTAATTCCAGTAGGACCGTGGAAGAAAAATCCTGCCATCATGGAAAAACTCGACGCAATCTTTGCGGAGTTGAAAGCGAAAGGTATCCGCGTCCGTTTGGATGATTCCGATCAATCGCCGGGTTACAAGTTCAACGAGTGGGAACTAAAAGGCGTACCTGTTCGTATTGAGCTTGGACCACGTGACTTGGAAAACAACCAAGCACTTATGAAAGCTCGAGATGAAGGCGAGAAAGTAGCAGTTGAATTGTCTCAAGTTGTTGAAAGTGTAGAAAAGGAATTACAAACGATGCAAACGCGTTTGCTTGAAAAGGCACGCGCATTCCGCTCGGAGCATTCCCACACACATATTGATACATTGGACGAGTTAACAAAGCATATTGCGGACTCAGTAGACAAAGGCGAAATCCCTGGATGGATCCTTGCAGGCTGGTGTGGAGACGACGCGTGCGAAGAGCACGTGAAGGAAGAAACGAAATTTACAACACGTAACATTCCATTCAATCCACCATCAGAAAAATCGACATGCATTAATTGTGGCAAAGACGCTAAGCATACAGTGTGGTTCGCGAGAGCTTATTAATAAAAAGCTTAGTGAATTAGGCAGTTCCACATTGAAATACTGGGAACATCCCAAGTACCCCTGTTCAGTTTTCCGACTGAATGGGGGATTTTTTTATTCTGTTTTTGGGAGTGCATGTTGTTGGGATGGTGTAGTACGAAGGTCACGAAATGGCGATAACTTTCACTATACGATTGATAAGTCGACGTATGCAATCGATAACTTCCCGTATACAATCGAATAAATTGTGAACTCGATTGATAAGAAGCGCGTCCGCTATGATGAAAAACCTTTAGTTGGTCAAGTGCATGCCGCGCAAAGAAAGATTTAAGCATAATAAATGGGTCATACATTACAATTCTACCAACTTTACCATACTAAATGATAATAGTTCCCATGTTTCTTTAATTTGCCACAAAGTTGTTTCAATCTTAAAACATATGGAAAAATGCATAGAAAAAGAATGAAGTACAGGGTAGGGTTAAAGTATAGAAAAGGAGGTATTAGAAATGAGAAAAACTTCAACACTCGTTCTAGGATTCCTATTAGTAGTGGCATTTTCAATGGTTGGCATGATGGCAAATCAATTAAAAGCCACCAAAGAAGAGGCGAACAAAAAAGAAGAGACAATTGTAGAAACACCAACACAAGTAGCGGGCATTGTACATAATCCTCCATCTTTGGATGATGTACCGGACGGCCCATTAGGAGAAGCCATTTTACGTGGTTATGAACTAACAAATGACACATCGAACGTTTTGAGAAGCGAAGCACCAACTGCCGCAGATGGTGAGGCACGTGTTAATGAATTATCATGTACTAGCTGTCACGCAGGAGCAGGTATGGAAGAGGAAGTATCATCACTCGTCGGGATGGCATCTGTATATCCCATGTACATCGGACGTTCAGGACAAATTGTTACTTTGGAAGAGAGGATTAATGGATGTATGGTCAGAAGTATGAATGGCCAAAAGTTTGCGGACGACGATGAAGATCTAGATGCAATGGTCGCATATTTAACGTATATTTCTGAAGGGATTCCTGTCGGTGCAGACCTTCCATGGCGACACCAAAGTAACATGGAAGACGTCCCGGTACCTAGCGTTGCGGATGGAGAAAAGCTTTATCAGCAATCCTGTATCGCTTGTCACGCCGCGGATGGGGCAGGTACAGGCTCTAATACAGGTCCAGCATTATGGGGTAACGGATCATTCAATGACGGCGCAGGGATTTCAAGAATGTCCAAAATGGCAGGTTACATTCAACATAATATGCCGATCGGGGCAGCAGGTACTTTGACTGATCAAGAGGCAAGTGATTTGGCAGCATTCATCCTATCACACGACCGCCCGGAATGGAAAAATCATGACAAGGACTGGCCAGCTGGCGGAAGACCAACTGATATCATTGATAAAGAGCGTCGTGAGCAAATCCAAAACGGTACAATTGATTGGAATGAAGTGCTCGGCAAAAACTGAGTCATAGCATAATAAAACCGCGTGAAACGAAGAGAGTTCACGCGGTTTTTTCATTAGCTCAAGCTTTGTTCCATTACCCGTAAAATTTCTTTACTAGAAATGGCACGCTCTCCGCCGCCTTGTACAAACGATTCATTTCCGCCACCTTTGCCGTTTATTAATGGCAAAGCCGCCGCTGATATTTGTTTCATATTCACTTCACATGATGAGCCACGAGCCGCTACAAACTGTAACTTATCCTCATTCTCCGCGACAAGCAACACGATGACTTCACTATCCAAGCCGACAAGAAGGCGCGCTAATTTTTGCAGCTCTTGTATCGATCGATGCTCAAATGTCCCTTTCACAATTGAATCATGCTGACAGGCCAATAAATCTTTCGCTTCATATGTCAACAATGCTTCTTTGGCATCTTCAAGCGATTTCTCCAACAGTTGTTGTGAAGATAGTAACTTCTCAATCGCTATACTAACACCGGTTTCCGGGGCACTTAATAATTTTGAAGCTGTTGAAAGTTCTTCATGTTTACGATGAAGCTCATCTAGTACGCGCTCACCACATACAAAATGTACACGAACTTTCCGTTTCTGCTTTTCCGTAGATAGGATTTTCAACATTCCAACTTCACCTGTTGAGCGGGGATGCGTTCCCCCACAACCGTTATAATCAAATTCTGGAATGATGACAAGACGGATTTCATCGTTTACAGCGACTTGTTTACGTAAAGGATAGTGCGCTAACTCTTCCTCTGTCACCCACTTCGTTTCAATAGGTCGATTTTCAAGAATGATCGAATTGGCCAATTTTTCAGCCGCTGCCAATTGATCTACTGAAATTGACTCCACGTCTAAATCAATCGAAACGAGCTCCTTACCTAAATGAAAACTTACCGTCTGGAAGCCAAAAAGCTCAACAAACGCTGCCGTCAAAATGTGTTGGCCCGCATGCTGTTGCATATGGTCAAAACGGCGCGGCCAATCAATTTCCCCTGTCACTTCTGGTGAACCTAGATAGTGCTCATCAAGAAAATGCCGAATTTCGCCGTCAACTTCCTCCACATCTATAACCGTAATCCCTTCAAGGGTCCCCGTATCATGCGGCTGTCCTCCACCCGTCGGATAAAATGCCGTATTATCAAGAACAACATAGGGACGCCCGTTTTCATCCTCACCACTATGTACAATGCATGCACGAAACGACTTTTGATACGCATCTTCATAATAAAATCGATTTTTTAACATAGAAACGTCTCCCTTGGAATGTGTAAATAGCACTGTCCATCTACAATATAATGACAGTTTAATGCTTCACGTAGTGTAAGTGTACATGAAATAAAAAAAGCTTCCCACTATTTCAGTGAGAAGCTCCGTTCATTTTTTTGCAAAAAAGTCACAATCCGTTCCATCAACCGATCATATTTGTCCTTCCATAACGACTTCATCGCAATCGTTAAAAATAGAAGTGACACTAGAAGAATACTAGATACAATCGTCGTCAGTTTAAAAAACAACATCTCGTTCAGTCCACCAATTGCGATGGAAATTGCAATACTACCAAGTAACATAATTGACACGATAGGCAGTAGCTGGATGAATAAATCATAATTTCTCTTTTTCATAAATTGAATAATGAAAGGCGATATAAAGCCAATCAAGAGTATATACAGTACAATAATTAACGTATCTAAAACGACCAAGAATTTATCCACTTTCAAGCCCCCTTGCTAATCTACTTTTACAATCTATACCCGATATCCACGCAAAATATTCATAGACAAAAAGAAAAAGAAAAGGCCCTAGCAATGAAGAGGGATTAGCATCCTACAAACGAAGCATAATTCCTCAGAACGCCGCATAACCGTTCATAAAAACCTAGTTTGTCAAAGGCATTCAGCGCGATAGCAACTCCACCAACAAAAAATCCACGCGATCATAAGTGTTCAAACGTGGCAAACTTCTCCTTAACGGTTCATATTCCACGCAAACGCGGCAAAACTCCGCAGAACGCGGCAAACTTGCCCAAAACAACTCATACTTCTTGAAAACTCCGTATAACCGTTCATAAAACCCTAGTTTGTAAAAGTCATTCAGCGCGACAGCAACTCCACCAACAAAAAATCCCCGCGATCATAAGTGTTCAAAAGCGGCAAACTTCTCCTTAACGGCTCATACTCCACGCAAACGCGGCAAAACTCCGTAGAACGCGGCAAACTTGCCCAAAACAAATCATACTTCTTGAAAACGCCGCATATCCGTCAATAAAACCCTTGTTTGTCAAAGGCATTCAGCGCGATAGCAACTCCACCAACAAAAAATCCCCGCGATCATAAGTGTTCAAACGCCGCAAACTTCTCCTAAACGGCTCATAATACAAGCAATCACGGCAAAATTCCTCAGAACGCGGCATATCCGCTCCAAACGCGGCATAATACCCCGCCAAAAACACCGCATAACCCAAAAAACAAAAAGGATGAACAAAAAAGTTCACCCTCTCCAATCAGTATTTATTCAACAATCTCAAAGCTCTCTAGCATATGCGTAAATCTCGCGCCATGCCCCTCTGCCGCTTCAAGAAAATATTTTTGCGTAATGACAAAGCTTCCGTCCTTACCATTACTGATCACGTATACATCCACGACTTTTCCATCCCATGTCGATTCAGTGAGGCCATGTAGCCAAAAACCTTCAACTGGCTCCGTCACCGTTTCGACCGGTCGCAATTCAGGAAAGTCCTTTTTCAATGCTTCCTCAATTTCCTTTACCAACAAATCCGGTTTTTTAGATGCGACCTGCTTAATCTCCATACTGACTTCAGGATAATTTTCAGGGAGGGGCTCAATCGTTGTTATGACTTCCGCTTCTTCTCCATTGATCATCTTATAACGCGATTCATCCACGTATATAACATATTCAGAATTGGCGCCTTCATTTAACGTAACGTTGGTCGCCTCATCTTTCCCCTCAAGACTTTGAATAATCTCCTTTTCCAGAACAAACATATCTTTTACACTCTTGATAAGGGCTAGGCCAGTGTCCGTTTGCAGAGTGAAAGCAATAATCACTGCCGCTGCAGCGACAATAACGGCGGAAATCAATCCTTTTCGTTTTTTCACTTTATGCTTCCTCCCTTTAAAAAGCTCTTCATCCAAATGACTCCAAATGTCTTCTTGCAGTTCATTCACAACATCATCTGTCTGCTTGTATAATGCCTTCTTCACATGCTCCTCAAAGTTACTCACCCGGATTCGCCTCCCTTTTAAACGGCTCCAATTGAACCTTCAGCCGTTTTCTTGCTTTAAATAATCGCGACTTGACGGTGTTTTGATTCAACCCTAAAATGTCCGCAATCTCTTTTTCGGAAAATCCTTTAATATATTTTAGGATGATTGGTATACGATGCCCATCATCTAAAGCTTGAATCACATCATAAAGATCCGCCAAATGGTCGAATGAAGCTTCTGCCAATGCTGCATTGTTCGCTAAATCAGAGGGTGAAATGTTCACCAATGAAGATTCTTTTTTCATTAACCGTAGGCATTCATTTGTCAGTATTCGGTAAAACCAAGGGTCAAAGGGTAAATTTGTATCGTAACTGTCAATTTGCCGGAAAACACGGATAAACGTTTCCTGCACCGCATCTTTTGCTAATTCTCGGTTGCGGGTAATTGCGGAGGCGGTGCGGATTGCGTTGCTTGCATACGCCTCATAAAATTGACGGAAAGCAAGTTGATTTCCGAAACGTATTTGTTTGACCCACGTATTGTCCTTCACGCGGCGCACTCCTTTCACTGCCAACGAATTTTGTTGTCTTCACTATATATACCCTTCGAATGTTTAAAAAGTTTTCAGCATAAAAAAAGATTTCACAAGAGCCAAAGCGGTTCTGTGAAATCTAGGTCGTTATAATTTCTTTAGTGCAATTTTACGATTTGCAAAGCTAGGCAACGTCATGCCGACTAAAATAATGGCGATGCCGACAAGTTGCAAGATGGTCAAATGTTCTTGCAATAAAAGCACAGAAGCTGTGACAGCTACCGGTAGTTCAATTGCACTCAAAATGGAAGCAGTCCCTGCCCCCACTTTCGGAATGCCGATTGAAAACAGTAAAATGGGCAAGATGATACCAAAGACACCTAAAATCAGTCCGTATATCCACAATCCATCGACCAATGTGCCATCAAACAAAATCTTCGGCTCTTGGAAAAATGTGATAGCAATTGCAGCAAAAAAAGACATGAACAGTAGCCGTGTTTGCATATCCATCTCTTCAACAGGACGTGAATTAGACATTAAAAAAGCAGAAAAACTCACTGCTGCAGCCATCCCCCAAGCCCAACCTTGCCAAGGAATGCCACTTAGGTCTGCATCAATGACTCCGGCCGCTAAAAGGGTTCCTCCGAACAAAAAGACCAATGCAATAACTTCAATCCGCTTAGGTAATCGCCGACGCGCGATACAGTCGAAGAGCATCCCAATCCATGTGAATTGAAAAAGCATGACCACGGCAAGAGAAGCAGGCATGTAACTAATTGCTTTACCGTAAACAGTTCCAGTCAAGGCGGTGAATAAACCAGCGATGACAAGCGTAAAACCGCCCCCAAACTTTGGGAGTTTTCGATGTGTCACAACGAAAATGATTACTGCTAATACAAATCCAATATAGTATTGGCTAGTCACTGCCTGGGCAGCTGTATAGCCATCACGGATAGCCAATTTAATGATCGTCGATAGTATACCATAACTGCTCGCACCAATAATGACGAACAATGGATACATCCAAAATTTCATGTATGCTCCTCCAGTCCACGAAATAGTATAGCACGGACTGAATGGAATAAGCATTGAAAAATCCTTTAGTTGTTCTATACAAACTAGAACAACAGGTGTTATACTATTTATAGAACAAACAAAAGGAAGGGTGTAAGTGGTATGGAAGAGTTAGCAAATATCCCGTGGAAGCTTATCGCGCCGGTGCTTGTACTGCAGTTCATTTTAATGGTAATAGCCTTAATTGACCTCATCAAAAATCAGCGGACAAAAGACTCGTTCATTATGTGGTTATTCATTATTTTACTTCTCAATCTAATCGGTCCTATTTTGTATTTCATCTTCGGGAGGCGTCAAGAATGACTCAACTTCTTCACGTGCAACAACTTACTAAGGTGTTTGGCAATCATCGAGTGGTAGACAGAATTTCATTTGAATTAGCAGAGGGAACTTCCACCGCGTTAATTGGACCAAATGGGGCAGGCAAAACGACGACATTGTCCATGTTGGCAGGGTTAGTGACACCTACAGAAGGAACGGTATTGTTTCATAATGAACAAAAGAAGGATTTGCGCTCATCTATCGGTTTTTTGCCGCAATATCCTAAGTTTTTCCCATGGCTGACGGCTTTGGAATTCACGGAGATGGCCGCTCGTTTAAGTGGGGTAGAAACGAAACAAGCGCGATTAGAGGCGCAGAAGACACTTGAATTTGTTGGACTTAGCGACGCATTAAAAAAGCGAGTGGGCACTTTTTCCGGTGGTATGAAACAACGTTTAGGATTAGCGCAAGCAATCGTACACAAACCTGAACTTTTACTGTTGGATGAACCAGTATCAGCGCTTGACCCAGTAGGGCGTCGACAAGTCATGAATTTGCTGAAAGAATTGCAGCAACAAACGACAATTTTATACTCAACGCACATTTTAAATGATGCAGAAGAAATGACGGACCAGCTTTTATTTTTACGAAAAGGTGTGCTAGTGGAAAATGGTTCCCTCACAGACGTTAGTAAAAAATATGCGAATCCTCGTATTCTTATTGAGTTTGAATTAGATACGGAATTTAAAAGGTTCGTCGCACTTGCGCCATGGAAGGCAACGAGTGAACGTCAACGTGTCTCAATCGATCCAATAACGGAAGAAACGAATATGTCAGAAGTGCTAGCGTTCTTGCATACCCATTCTTGCATCGTTCGAAAAGTTGAACTGCAAACCGCGAGCTTAGAAGAAATCTTTATGAAAGTGGTGGTCGAAGGATGAGAAATTTGGGGGTGTTATTGCAAAAAGAATGGCGGGAAAACGTCCGTAATTATAAGCTATTTTGGATACCTGTCGTGTTCATCATCTTCGGGATCATCGAACCAGTCACAAACCACTTTCTACCGCAAATTATGAAAAGTATCGGGAATATGCCTGAGGGGATGGAATTCGTGTGGCCGGAACTTCGAGGTGAAGATATATTTGTATCTTTAATGGGGCAATACCAGATGATCGGAATGCTTATTCTCATTCTTGCGTTTATGGGGTCTATCGCTAGTGAGCGAAAAAATGGGACGGCTACGTTGCTTTATGTACGACCGATGGATTTTGGAAGCTATTTTCTCAGCAAATGGATAGTTGTCAACGCCATTATGCTGGGAAGTATGTGGGCGGGTTTCCTAGCTGCTTGGTATTACATCGACATTTTATTCAACCCAGTTGATGTAGGGGAAGTCATGCAGTTTGCCGGCACATATAGTTTGTGGGTTGTTTTTGCGGTCACAGTCGTCCTTGCGTTAAGTGCATGGCTTTCCACAGGAGGTGTAGCGGGCGTTTCCATTTTGGTGTTAATCGTTTTACCGGTAATTGACTCTTTCGTTGGTATGTATTGGACGATTTCACCTTTGAAACTAGCGACGTACGCATCATATGCTTTTCAAGATGCGCTAGTGGAGACTTCAGCGGTTTGGCTGAGTATCGGATTAACTGTTGTGTTAATCATCGGGTTACTCCTGATTGGTATATTTTTCGCTAAGCGCAATGCTGCGAAGACGACTGTGTAAAGAGGATCTCTTGGGGGGAATGCCGCGTTCCGGGCGGTTATGCGGCGATTTGCTGGAATATGCTGAGTTCTAAGAGGTTATGCTGCGTTCGGGGGAACTATGCGGCTTTCCCAAGAAATATGCCGCGTTTGAGAAAAGTATGTGGTGTTCTAAAGCTTCAGAGTAAAATGGATACTGGATTCCCAATCAGCATGAACCCGCGTGGAGTTCCTGTAGGCGGAAGTTGTCTTTCGCGCAGAATGCTTTTACCAAACAAAAGGTTTTGATTTAGTGCTTTACAAGTAATCGAGAGCGTTCATGAGTATGCATGCTGTTTTCGTTCAGACTTTTAATCTCGTCCAGTATAAAACCGCGTGAAAGCAAGGTGTATGGAGCCATTGCTTCGCGCGGTTCTTTGTGGTTGCTAACAGGTGTAATTGGTTTTACTCGGTTGAAAATTTTTCTTCACTTGAGGAGGAGTCTTTCGTATCCCGTGGTCGATTTTCCTCTTCCTCTTCCATCCGCACATCCTCTAGTGGGATGGAGTCGACGGTTTGCATATCTTCATGCATGTCGTAAATACTTTCCTTGTCTGTTGGCAGGTTTTCAGGATTGTCCATGAACGAACCTTCTGCATCTTTTCTGTCTTTTTCCGTGAAATTCCGTTTTTTGTTCATGTGTGACACGTCCTTTCTTGTTACGCTTTTTTCTACTATTCACGTTTTAATGTGAGATGAAACATGCAGGTGTTTTTGATTGAAAATTGGGTAAAGTATACTAAAAGTCAAGAAGAATAGGAGCGTTTTGCCAAATGACGAAAAAGCATGTGGGAACATTTAATGGAGTAGATGAGGCGATAATAAAAATTACGGGATTACAAGCTGAAGGATATCGAGATGAACAAATTTCAGCGGAAGTGAGTTCGGAAAATGTCGCGTCTGCATTAGAGAAACGCACTTCAATAGTAGTCGATAAAATGACGGATCCACATCAAGAAGATCGAGCAGTATCGCTTTTCATTGAAGCTGAAGAAGAGGAAAGGGATAGTAGTGCTGAATTGACTGAAAGTGGAGAAGTTCTTTCCAGTGAGGATCATAACGAACCAAGGGATGCCAACTCCGAATTGGTGCCAAGAATTAATACAACAAACCTTTAAAAGGAGTAAGGGACAGTCCTCGTCACAGGGGGTATGACGAGGACTGTCCCTACCAATGAAAATGCATTATCGTCGGCTATGATGATCATCCAAATGTTCTTTGAATTCACCGACTTCTTGTTGGGCTTCACCTTTCAGTTTGTCCATTTTTCCATCAGCTTGCATTTTTGCATTATCGGTTGCATTTCCAAATTGATCTTTTGCTTCGCCTTTGACTTTATTGACTGCGCCCTTCGCTTTTTCAGAGTATCCATTGTCTCTCATGTTAACATCCTCCTTAAATCGTTGTAGTTATTGGATACCCCACAGAAAAATTTACTAAACGCAGCAAGTTAGCAAATTGTTTTTCTAGTTGTCATGAGGGGAAAGTACTTAATAGAGTTCGTAATTTTGCGGACAAACTCATCTTTCTCGTCTATGGCGAGTTGGATATAATGGTAATGTAGCGATATGTTTTGGAGGAGATGGCATGATTCGAAAAGGACGTTTTGCAATTTGGAATGAGAAGGAATATCCCATTGTTTCAAGAGATCGCAAATACTTTCTACAATCAGAAAATCTTGAGGATGCGCAGCAAGGCTTTATCAGCTTAGAGCAGGAAGGTGTACTCTTTAAAGAAGTTGCAATCCAAGAATTGGAGGATGCATACGAAATTTTCCCTTATGCAATGCTTTCAGGCTACCGTTTTGCGATGGAAAGCTATAACGAGCAAAATGGAATGATCACGCTCGTTACGAATAATCCGTATGCAATTAAAAAAGTCGATGTCAGTCCACATGGCAAAGATGAATACCAGATACAGATTCCGTTTGAACAAATTACGGTTTTAGAAGACCGAATACCGATACTTGGATTTGAAGAATGAAGGAAGGGAGCGAGGAACTCTCTTCCTTTTTTCCTGCTCGCAAGCAGGTGAAGCGGTGCAAGTTGTCGTTACGATCCTTGTTTCAACAATTGTAGGACAGATTGAGCTTGTTGCATATGCAACGAGAGGACGTATTGGCTCGCTTGCATAAGCACATTCGCTTTTGTCAGTGCCATCATTTCTTTTGCGATATCGACATCTCGTATGCGTGATTCTGCTGCAGTCAAGTTTTCTTCCATCGTCAATGCGTTGTTGTAAGCATGTTCTAGACGATTGATGTAGGCGCCCATTCTAGAACGTTCGGAGGAAACCTGTTTAATGCCATCGTCTACAAAAGAAATCGCGTCATTCGCTTGTTCTTGTGTGGCGATTGAAGCATCTTTCAGTGCGAGTGCGTCGATCCCCATATTCCCGATTGTAAATTCTATGGATTGTCCAGCATTCGCTCCTGCTTGTGTTTTGAATGAAGACTGAGATCCATCGAGCAACGGTTTTGTATTGAATTCGGTATCTTTCGAAATACGTTGAACTTCTTTTTTTAACTCTTGGAATTCGAGTTCAAGTTGTTCACGGTCGACATCTGTCATCGTACCATTAGCAGCTTGAACACTTAACTCACGCATGCGTTGCAAGATTGCATGGGTTTCGTTCAACGCACCTTCTGCAGTTTGAAACATTGAAATACTATCTTGAATATTACGTTGCGCTACTTGAAGACCACGGATCTGAGCACGCATCTTTTCCGATATTGCTAAACCAGCCGGGTCGTCTGCTGCGCGATTTATGCGTTTCCCTGAAGAGAGTCTTTCCATAGATAGAGCAATTTGACTTTGATGCATGTTCATATTCCGAACGATGTTCAATCCCATTGCATTCCATTTGCCGAGCATACCTGTTCCCCCTAAACAGTCATTATAGTTAGTATCGGACTAATATGGAGAATGTTAACAATTATGTGCTACTATTCAGGTTTATTGTTAATTTTGTACAAACTATCGTCTGTTTGTGAAGGTGTCCCACGGCCATCCGTATTATTGGAGATGAAAAATAAAGAATCTCCGTCTGAGTATACGTCACGAATACGTCCATAGCCTTCAATCGTATCTACTATTTTCATATTTTCAGGATCAATAACCAATATTGCTTCTCCACGAAGTGCAGCTACATATAACAACCCCTTATGAAATGTCATTCCCGAAGGTGCCCAAGTTTCATTGTTTCCTGATGTAAGTAAAGGGGCTTCCGTCCCCGTCAATGTTTCCTGTCCTTCGACGAGTGGCCATCCATAATTCCCACCTTGAATAATCCTGTTCAATTCATCATTTGCAGATGGTCCGTGTTCTGAAGAATAAAGGTTTCCTTTCTCATCCCACGCAAGTCCTTGAGGATTCCGATGACCTAAGCTAACTATCGTGAAGGTTCCATCCGCTTCGAGTTTTAAGATTTTTCCATTAAAACGTGTTGGATTCTGTGCTTTGTTAGGAACAGATCCATCACCAATCGTTGCATAGAGCACGCCTTCCGGTGATAATGCCAACCGACCACCATGGTGGAATGAGCCGGATTCAACCGCATCCAATAGGATAGCTTTTTCGTGCCATGCGTTGTTATCGTACGTGAGCGTCACAATTCGATTAAAGGGCTTACCGTTTTCGTCATACGTATAAAATGCATAAGCGGACTTGGATTGACTGAAATCGTCTTGAAGCACAAATCCTAGTAAACCTGCTTCAGCTGCATTGGATAACGATTTTGAAAGGTGGACGCGTTGACGTTCTTTTGTTCCGTCTTGTTTGATTTTCACAATCGTTCCGTTGCGTTCTGTTATGAAGAAGTTCTCACCGTCTGATGCAATCGCCCAAGGTATTTCTAAGTTGTTTGCAATTTTTTCAATGCTTCTATGGTTCGCATCAAGTTCTTTCGATGAACAACCTGCTAAGACAACTATTACAAGTATCCATACAAATCTTTTCATTGATAACCGTCCTCTCAACAAATATTCAAGAAATGTACCGTGTCTACAGAATTCAAATTCAACGAGTATGAAAACCAGGGAGAAACGGACATGCTAGAAATGACTACATCGAAGGAGGAAGGAAGATTGTCGAGGAAGCATACCCATTTTTATCGATGAATCTCCTCATACCGGACTGTTATACAAATCGTTTAGGCGGGTCAGAAAATGAAAGCACGATTATTTGTATAGGAAGGGAGGCATACTAAATGAGCTTGGCAAGTATTGGAGTACCTGGTTTAATCATCATTTTAGTCATTGTCTTAATACTGTTTGGACCTAGAAAATTACCGGAGGTCGGTTCGGCAGTTGGTAAGACATTGGCAGAGTTTAAGAAATCGGCTCGTGACATCATTGACGATGAAGAAGGCAAGAAGGAAGAGCCGAAGAAAACCGATATTGCTTGAAGGTGATGAAATGGTAGCGCATGATGAAGAAAAGGAACCGTCCGCAACTGTCGATGGACAAAATGCAGCGGCAAAGATGACAAGCAAGGAAACTGATTCGACACTGCTAATCTCTTCAAATCAAAGTGGCGATGGAGGAGAAGAGGATCCAACGCTCGTCGATCATCTGACGGATTTGCGTAAACAACTGATTAAGAGTACGGTGACATTTGTCGTCTTTTTTATCTTAGTTTTTTCGACAATAAATTTATGGTTTCCAGTTGTTACGAGAGGTCACGAGCTCATTGTGCTTGGTCCGTTAGAAGTTGTTACGTTCTATATGTCTCTCTCGCTGGCCTTGTCGTTCGGCTTATCGCTCCCCTTCATTTGCCATTATCTTTGGCAATTTGCAAAGCCGGGTTTACTAGAGAAGGAAAGCCAATTCATCGGGTTGTACTCGCCAATTATGCTCTTGTTGTTCATAGGGGGATTGGCCTTTGGGTATTTTGTTGTTAACCCATTAAGTTATCGCTTTCTCGTATCCATAGGAGCGATGAATTTTACCGTCATGGTGTCCGCACAAGAGTACGCTAAATTTTTGCTGATGACGACGATGCCGATAGGTTTACTATTTGAATTGCCGATTGTCGCAATGTTTCTATCCGCAATTGGTTTACTGACAGGAGATACATTAAAAAAAGTACGAAAATGGTCGTATATCTCACTCGCAATCATTTCCGCACTTATTACGCCTCCTGATTTCATTAGCCAACTCATCGTGCTTATCCCGATGGTTTTGCTCTACGAAGCGAGTATACTAATTGTGGTCTATATGGAAAAACGAAACAACAACGGGGCTGTACAGAAAGTCAGTGAAAACTGATTGACTGTGTCAGCCTTTTTTAGATTGACGCCCCATAATCTGTTGCTCTCGAGGTGATGGGTTGTATTAGTGGATGGGGATTAAAAGATCGACTTGTTCTTCCGCAGCCTGCTCGTCTAAGTGGAAGCGTTCAAGGTGGAAGGCATCACTTCCTTTTGGAGTATACCCATTATCCTTTATCCACTGAAAAATCTTGTCATAGCCATTTACAATCGTTTTGTTTGTACAAGTTGTTTTGGCATATTGCATCGTTGGAATGGTAAAGCCAATCATCTCTTCAGGAATGACTTCCAATGTCGTCACTTCAAGGCAAGCAAAATAGGTCGTCACAATTCCGTTTCCTACATATGGAGAACATAAAACTTGTCGATCCACATAATTCTCTACTTCGAGCATTCTCTTTTCAAATTGTTGTTGTACTTTCATGGCAGCTTCAGGAAAGCCGGATGGAAACGGGGCAGTCGTACTTATTCCGACAAATTTGAATTCCTTTGTTACAATCTCACATTCTTCTTTAGCATGTACGTGACTCATTTCGTTTTTCCAACCCTTTCAAATCTTTTTTAAAACTTACTTACGTTAATTCGACAGCTTGTATGAAAATTCCTTTCACAAAGGGCTGTTTCTTTAGAAGATTTTTAAATATCCTTCTACTGAGGGTGGAGAGTGCTATAATGAACCTATAAAATTGTCTGACGACTGGATGTGGGAACATGCAACAGGAAGGGTACACACCAAAAGATATTCAGTTTTGGAAAATTGTTTTTGGATTAGGAATGGCGTCTGTATTTATATTTGCGGCGATGTATTCCATGCAGCCGTTGCTACCTTTATTTACAAAGCAGTTTGGGATATCTGTATCCTATGCGAGTACAGCGATGTCGATAACGACAATCGGTCTTATTGTTGGTTTGGTGGTTCTTGGCTTTTTCTCCGATCGAAATGGAAGAAGGCTTTACATACAATTATCACTGATAGGATCCGTCATCCCTTTCTTCATAATCCCTTTAACAGATTCTTTTTTTGTCATTATCCTGTTCCGCTTCCTCCAAGGATTTGCTTTAGCAGGTGTTCCTGCGGCTGCCCTTGCGTATATGAGTGAGGAAATACATGTACGATATATTAGCATTGCAACTGCAACGTATATTTCTTTTAATAGTTTGGGGGGCATGATTGGTCGTTTTTTGACAGGTTTTGTCGCTGAACAATATACGTGGCAGACATCGTTATACATACTCGCTATATTTGGTGCTGTCCTCTGGGGGATTCTGCTGTTTGTATTGCCAAAATCCAAGAAGTTTGTCCCGAGTGCCAATGGAATGAAGAAGGATATCGAAGGATTCATGTTCCACTTGAAAAATCCTTCGTTGCTGCTCGTTTTTGGGTTAGGGGTTGTGCTCCAATTAGCATTCACAGGTGTATGGACGTTTTTGCCGTTTCATCTCATGGAGCCGCCTTATTCACTATCACTAGACACCATTTCATATATGTATTTAGCGTATGGGTTTGGAGTAGTTGGTGCACCGCTTGCAGGTTGGTTGGCGGGCAAGTATGGGCTTAGAAATGTAAGATTAGTCGGTGTCATTCTGTTATCAACGGGCATTGCAATGACTTTGTTTGCCCCGCTTGAATTGATTGTTATCGGCTTATGTATCATTTGCCTTGGATTTTTCACAGCTCATTCATTGACAGCAGCTTCTGTCAGCAAAGAAGCGACACATCATAAGGGGAGCGCGTCCAGTTTGTATCTCGTCTCCTATTACATCGGTGTAGCAATGGGAAGTACGTTGCTCAGTCCACTTTTTGAAGCGGGAGGATGGAGTGTTCTTATTGCGTTCACAGCAATCTTACCCGTCGTATATGTCAGTATTATTCGGTTTAATAAAAGAAAGAAAGCGCATGGAGTGCGTTGATTTGTAGGAGGGAGTGAGGAATTGACGAGCGCATTATTCGGGCTATCTATACTATCCACTGCCCTCATTGTACTTTGTTTTTATTTCACCTTGACGTTTTTTCAGCATATAAAGTCGGGCGATGAACGGCTTGCTCAACAGTCGAAAGTTGCTGCGGTGATTTTACTTGCTGCAAGCTTGTTACTGCCTGCCTTCGTTGCATTTTAATAAACAAACCGCATTGAGCCAAATCTTTGATTCCATGCGGTTTCTTCATTTGATTTTACTGAAAGGTTTCCGGAATGCTATGGAGGTCAATGCCCCATACAGCCGGGAGTAAGAAATAGATGGCAGCAGTTACTAACAGAACGCCGATAATATTGAGTACCAAACCGGCTTTTGCCATATCCGGAATGCGTAAATAGCCGGAGCCGAATACAACGGCGTTTGGCGGCGTTGCAACCGGTAACATGAATGCACAAGATGCAGCAACCCCTGCCGCAATCATTAATGCGTATGGGTGAAAACCGAGTGCAACAGCGAGTGCAGCCATAATTGGGTACATCATGGATGCCGTCGCAGTGTTCGATGTAATTTCCGTTAAGAAGATAACAAGTGTCGCGACAATTAAAATGACGACGAGAATATGAACGCCTTGCAATCCCGATAATTGAGAGCCGATCCATACCGATAATTCCGAACTGACGAAACCAGCAGCAATTGCTAGTCCTCCACCAAATAACAATAAGATGCCCCACGGTAATTTGACTGCGGTGTTCCAGTCAAGCAGGTGGTCGCCCTTCTTGTTTACGGATGGAACAATGAAAAGCAAAATGGCAAAAACCATTGCAATGACACCGTCACTAATCCCGTCGATGAACTTAGACAGAAGGAACGTTCTCGAAATCCAGGCGAAAGCGGCCAAGATGAAAATAATAAGAACCAGTATCTCTTCAGCAGATGCGCTACCTAACTTTTTCTTTTCATTATCAATGACTGCACGCCCACCAGGTAACGTTTTCAATTTGGACGGATACGCAAACTTAACAAGATAAAACCACGCGATAAATATGAAGGTCCATGCGAGAGGCACGCCAAACAGCATCCATTTTGCAAAGGATAATTCTATGCCATACAATTTATCGATCGCTCCAGCGAGTAAAGTATTTGGCGGCGTACCAATCAATGTTGCGACACCTCCAAGCGATGCGGAGTAGGCAATTCCGAGCATGAGTGCTTTGCCAAAACCGAAATTTTCTTTCGACGTATCAACGGAAGGGTCATCACGTAAAGCATCAGAAATTTGATAGATAATGGCAAGTCCAATCGGTACCATCATCATGGCCGTTGCTGTATTGGAAATCCACATCGATAAAAACCCTGTAGCCACCATGAACCCGAGAACAATACGGTCCATATTCGTACCGATTGCAGAAATAATCGTCAACGCAATCCGTCGGTGTAAATTCCATTTCTCCATTGCTAGCGCAATCATGAATCCACCCATGAATAAGAAGATGGTTTCATCTCCATAAGCAGATGCAGTCGCCTTCACGTCCAACCCACCTGAAAGTGGGAATAATACGAGCGGCAACAGTGATGTAACGGGGATTGGAATGGCTTCAGTAATCCACCAAGTCGCAATCCACATTGTACTTGCTAAAATAGCGACGCCTTCTGGAGATAGCCCTTCTGGTTTGAAAAACAATAACGTTATGAAAAATAATAGCGGTCCTACAATGAGACCAACCAATTGTGCTGGAGAATAGCTTCGTGGATCTTTGCCGCCACCGGCATTTCCTACACCAACCGCCTGTCCACCCCCTCCCCCTGAAGCAACTTCAGACGAATTTGGCTGAAAGAAAAACCGAAATAAACCTTTTGCTTGGTCATGCATGTCCCATAAACGGTTCCAAGTAGACGACAACACTTTAAATTCCTCCCTTTTGTTAGAGAATTTTAAATTCTGTTTTTAGTAAGTATACTAATCTATCATTGTCGAATCAAGCTGGAATTAGTAAAATGCTGTCGATTATAGGAGGTGGGAACCAATCGGTTGGTTGCTTAAAGACCCTTCTTCTCGTTTGGAAACAGAGGGCGTTCAAAAAATAGCAGGGGAAGCAATTGCAGTAGAAATTTATAATCCATCGTTGTTTGAGCATTTTCATCTAAAAGTGTTAATGTAGAAATAAAAGAAGATAAATCTTTCTTTTATTTCTCCACTTCATGATTTCTGTTCTTACGTCGTCTTTTAACCCTTCCGATATTTTGTGCTTACTTTATCTACCTCCAAAGAATATGAATTCAAACTCTCTGTCTTTGGCAAAAGACATATTAATTAAATGGCTTTCTTCTTTCTCAAGATCATAAATAAAGTAATTGATATCCACACCATCAGGGTGCATAGAAAAACTAGCTATATGCATTGGATATCCAGATAGTTTAATAGGAAATGGAAGGTTGCTCTCTGGTACGCCAAAATCAATTTTATCATCCTTAGATTAAACTCTACGTTGTATTCCTTTTTTAGCTCTTCGAACTTTCCATCCGAAATATAGCCCATAATATTTCTCGATTGGCGATCAGCAACCTGTAAGTAACTACTATATTCTGCAATATCCGTTTTAAGTTGTTCATTCTCTTCTTTCAACTCCTGGATTTCCTTTTCTTGATTTTCAATTTTATTCTCGTATTTTATAACTGTTTGATTCAATTTATCATCATTCGAGCAACCGACTACAAACAACAAAATAAAAGCAAACGCCAATATTCTTTTCATGTAAATCCAACCTTCCAATTTTATAATAATAGGGTGAATCTTCTTCTACCTGCTCTAGCGTAGGTAGACATTAGACGGTATGAAAGGATTGAAAGTTTCAATAATTCGTTCTCCTGGAAAAGATTTTTAAATGATGATCAAGTCATAATTTGTTCTGGAAATTGAAGCTGAAAAATATTTATGTCCTTCCATCTATTGGGTAAGTTGCTTTGGTTGAGTATCGACATGCTGTTAAATATGTATTTTAGTATTTTTCTACAAGAGCCAAGAGTTGAGCATGTTTTTTTGAAGCCGAAAGTTGCTCCACTCCGTCTAACAGATAAAGTCAGGGAGGTGTTAACAGTTAATCATGCAAAATAACAATGATTTCGGGAGCATTCTAGATGATTATGGAGAGTCTCTATTGCGGTTAGCTTTTACATACGTAAAGAGCTATCAGACTGCTGAGGACATTGTGCAGGACGTTTTCATGCGTGCGTATGAGAAAAGAGCGGATTTCCGGGGTGAGGCAAGTTACAAAACATATTTGTATCGCATGACAATAAATCGCAGTCATGACTACTTAAGAAGCTGGCACTATAAAAATACGCTCCTTACAAATAGAATAGCTGAAACAATTCATAGAGCATCTTCTACTGAAGCACTTATTGTAACCAAAAGTGAAGAAGACCAACTTGGAAAAAAAGTACTTGAACTTCCTGTGAAATATCGTGAAGTACTCGTTTTATATTATTATGCAGATTACACAATAGATGAGATAGCAGAAATTCTAGACTGCCGGACAACCACAATTAAAACTAGACTTCGAAGAGCTAGACAGCGAATGAAGGAGAAGCTGAAGGCTAAGGAGGTATTTCTGAATGGATGACAAAAAAATCAAGGAAGCTATCGATAATTATATTGGAAAAGAAAAAATGTATGACCCTGCAATGAAGGAAAGGTTTCTAAATGGTTTATACACTAACCGTGAAAAAAGAAAGAAGTATGCGCCCACACGTTTAATCCCATCAGTATCTTTACTCTTTCTGCTGTTCGGTGGTGCATTCTTTTATTATATTTCAGTTGAAAGAGAGAACAATGAAGTTATCAATCAAACACACATTTCGCATCCAAAACTCGAGAATTCTGAAGGATCTTTAATCCCTGATGAAGAAATTGAAAAATATGACCGCGCGGAAAACAGTTCAGAAAAAGAAATTGAAAAAAAGTTATTAGCATTGACGGAAGAACTTTTTTCCCTGTTAAAGGAGTCCAACTACGAAAAAATAGCTGAAAAGGTTGATCCAGAACATGGTGTTACCTTTGCTTTTTATGCGGATTTTGGTCATCCCGATGGCTATGGAGGGAAATATGTCAACTTATCAAAGAAGGACATAAGTAAAAAAAATGATACAAAGTATGTATGGGGAATGGATGAATCAGAAAAAGAATTTGAAATGTCTTTAGATGAATATGTTCAGCAGTTCCTCTTACGAAGATGGGGATGGAGAGATGTAGATTATAGTATTGTTACTTTTAATGAACCAGCAGAGAATTTTGCGGGTGTTATCAATACCGTCCATGAATTTTACCCCGATGCTAAATACGTAGAATACTATTCGCCAGGAGAAACCGAGCATTTATTCCAATCACTGCGGTTCATCTACCAAGAAAGAGACGGAGAATGGTTTCTTATAGGAATAGCTCGTGATGTAGCTACTGTATGACAAATAGTAAATGGAAGAAGACGCCAGATGGCCAATCTAAGGATTTATCTTGAGTGAAAGTAACCTCAATTCACATAGAAATTCAA
The DNA here is from genome assembly GCF_041414805.1 of Sporosarcina sp. OR05. NCBI lineage: Bacteria > Bacillati > Bacillota > Bacilli > Caryophanales > Caryophanaceae > Sporosarcina > Sporosarcina sp. OR05. Next base: position 61,022 of record NZ_JANKJL010000011.1, read on the forward strand.
ATAGAGGAGAAACTAAACAGACGCTAACGAAAAAACGGCACCCCGTTGAAGGATGCCGTTTATCTGTGAGAAAGACTTTTTATGCTGATCCGTTTTTCGAGGTGAATGGTTCTGCGAGGGATTCAAACTGTTTCATCAGCTTTCCTCTGGCATCTTTATTTCGCATCAGATAGGCCGCTCCAATGCCTAATGCCGCAATCGCCATTTTCTTCATTAAAAAGCCACCTTTCTCACTGTGGATTGTGGATCTCTGTTAAGGTGCCCTAAAAGGTTGAAGTTATCCATAGTCACTTCATTTTTATGATTGAAGCATGAAACAAACCGACTAGGATTCCGTCTAATCGTAAAAGGGGGTGGGAATGATTAGAAGATTATTTATCGTTGTTTCTATAATTTTGATTTTTGGACTATTTGGCTGTGTGAAAAATAACAACAATGAAGAAAATGTAAGTGGTGAACCGAAAATTACCAATGACTCTAAACAGGTAGATGATTTCAAAGTAACAATAAATGTTGAAAAAGACCTTAATGTTTATGCCACGATTACTTATATAGGAGAAGCAGCAGAAAAAGATATATATCATGGTGGAAGTATTTTTTTCTTTAATGTCTATCAACAAGATGGTGATTTTGAATATTTTGGTGCTATGACTCAACCATTAATAACAACAACTCTGATTCAGAATGAACCTCACATAGTAAAATTTGAAGGGATAGAAAAACTTAAATTAAAGACAGGTACTTATGAATTTGAAGCTATTGCTAATTTTTCCTTGGATTCAGATGACGTATTAGAAACAAAGTTTGAAATTCCTGTTTCTAAAATTACGGAAGTTAAATAATTCCTTGTTCAACTAACGAGGGCTTCCGTTCAATAAGATTGGTAAAATATTTCGAAAAAACGCTCGTTTTTGAGCGTTTTTATTTGTATTTTATATAGCCACTTCACTATTAAATCAGATCTTCCCATCGACCGAACCGTTAGGATTATCTGTACATAATTTTTCACGAGTTACTTTCGATTTAAAAATCCTTTGCTATTTGTCCAGAATCAAATACAAAAGTCTGAATAAATATAAAATAATAAATAAATGTAATGATCCAACAAGAGGCTTTGCTAAAACAAAGAGACCCCTTCATTCATAAAAATATTTTTGCCGAAAATAAAGATGTTAGATTATTTATTAAATTGTTGTAAACTAAATAAGATGTAGAGAAACAGAAAATTGGACACGTGAGGGAGCAAAACTTTGAAGATAAGACTTTTATAGCCATTTGATGTAGAAAAAGAACAACTTTGAAAAATACATAATGCGGTTTCAATCTGAAGATTCGTTTACATTTGTTAAATCGGTGTAATTTTATCTATGTTTTTACCGATTTCATTGCTATCTGCAGTTACCGTAGGAAGTGGTATAGGCTACGTAACATTGGCCATTGGGGACAAACAGGCGCATTTTCATTTTACCATCCAAAGACTGATCTATATTTAACGGGGACGGTCAATCAGTTTTACGGACATCGTGCCGCAGCAAAAATGATGTTGAAAGTAATAAAAAGTGTTGATGGTACGAAATAAGTATTTCTCAAAGGGTCAAAATAAATATGACCCTCTTTTATCTCAATTTGTACTACTGCAACTCAGCAAAGACAACGCGATTTGAATTTAATTAAAAACAGCTGCTGTTCTAAAGTATAGAGCAGTTAAAAATTAATTGTATAATCGATAAGGGGATCTTAAAATGGTAAAAAAATTTCACATACCCTATGGAGACCATCCATCCCAATACGGTGTATTACGGATGCCGGCAATAGCTGAACCAAGTCCAGTTGTGATAACAATTCATGGAGGTTTTTGGCAATCGAAGTACGACCTTGAAGAAAATACGCCTCTTGCTGAGGATTTAACGAAGCGTGGTTACGCTACTTGGAATATTGAGTATCGTCGAGTAGGTGAAGAAGGAGGCGGTTGGCCCGGAACATTGGGCGACATACTAGATGCTGTCAATCACCTTGGCCAACTTGTGGACCGTTTTCAGCTCGATTTGTCCCGAGTCATTGTGTTGGGACATTCCGCCGGAGGGCAATTAGCTTTATGGGTAGCTGCTCAAAATAAAAATCGACAAATGAGTGAGATGGAACAGTCGTTGCATATCTCGATACGAGGAGTAATAAGTTTAGCGGGAGTTCTAGATTTAAGAAAAATGGTAGAAACGCATGAACGTAAAGGGATGATTAGTCCAGTAACTTCTTTTATCGGTGGCTCACCTCAAGAAGTATCTGAGCGATATCATCTTGCTTCCCCGGTTGAATTATTGCCTTTAGGTATTCCTCAAGTTTTACTTCATGGTGAAGTGGATCGGCACGTTCCAGTTGGTTTGAGCGTTGAGTATTCTCGAAGAGCTATTGAACTGGGCGATGAAGTGAGTTTAGTTGTACTGCCAGAAGTGGAACACTTTATGGTTATCGATCCTTCTTCCGTCGCATGGAAAGAAGTCATTAGTTCACTAGAGTTTTTTAAAAGAATTTAATCATATCTATGGGGGCGCGATACTATGAAGATAAGACTTTTACAAGCACTTGATGCTGAAGAATACTTTAATCTACGGCTAGAAGCTTTACAAAAAAATCCTGTGGCATTTGCTGCTAGCTTTGAAGAAGAAAAAGAACAACCTATTGAAAAATACATAATGCGGTTTCAATCCGAAGACTCGTTTACGTTTGGGGCTTTTGACAAGGGGACACTTGTAGGAGTCGTTACGCTCATAAAAGAAAAGCAGATTAAACTCCGTCATAAAGCAACTATTGTAGCTATGTATGTTTCGCCTGAAAAACGCGGCATGGGGATTGGAAAAGCTTTACTAGAAGAAGTGATTGCGAAGGCAAAAGAAATAGAAGGTGTCGAGCAGGTTTATTTATCGGTCGTATCGACAAATGAGCCAGCGAAAAAACTCTATTCTGTAATGGGATTTGAATGTTATGGAACAGAGAAACGAGCATTACAGCTAGGTGATGATTACTATGATGAAGATTTGATGGTTTTATTTCATGCTGAATAAGGTCAAATCTGAGCGCAATAAACGACATGAAGTACTCATTTTGATTCATCTTTGTTCTCACTCTGTTGCGTCATCGAAACAGCCTTAATTGGAGGGGATTAATATAATGCTAAGTCCATTTGAAAAAGTAGCAATTTGGATGGAGGCCTACGACCGACCGTGGGGAATTGCAGGTGGGTGGGCAATTGATCTTTTTGTTGGACAGGTAACCCGAGAGCATTCAGATATTGAAATTGCCATACTTCGGGAGGATCAGCATGGACTAAAAAGATTGCTGCATGACTGGTCATTCAAGAAAGTTGTAAAGCATCAATTTGTTGACTGGGGTCCAGAGACATTGGAATTGCCGATTCATGAATTGCATGGAACGCATCAAAGTTATGGTGACCAATTGGAGCTGCTGTTGAATGAAGTGGTCAATGATCAATGGATTTTTAGAAGGGATCCGAGGATCAGCTTTCCAAGTTCAGCGCTATTCTTAAAGTCTCCACAAGGAATCCCTCTTTTACATCCAGCTATCGTGCTCTTGTATAAGGCTAACAACACACGAGAGAAAGATCATGCGGACTTTCTTGCGGTAAAAGGTTTGATTGGCAAAGAGGATCAGGAATGGCTTTGTGATGCACTTAAGGTTCATGTTCCTGGTCATTTGTGGATTTCTGAGTTGCAAGGAGAGCTGGTATGAATCGAATGATGATAATGAAGCGTTAAAATGGTTTTCTCAATTAACAAAGACGAGTGCCATACAGTTCTACTTATTAGAAGCCGATTGCATAATTGCAATCGGTTTTTTATGCATATGTAACTTTAAATTTCTATATATTCCTCACCAATTTCTAATCTATCTCACAGTGAATTCAAATTCAGTGAGTCTATGATTATAGCTATCGGTTAAGTAAGTCACTAAAAGAGAAAGGGGACGGTCTCATGGCAATTGAGATATTTTGTCGGAAAGAACAAAAATATTTGATTACCCGAAACCAATATGAGCAATTAGTTGAGCAGATTGGACCAATAATGAGAAATGATAAAAACGGGACAGATGGCCGGTATACCGTCACAAGCTTATACTTCGATAATCCGGATCGGACGATTTACTTTGAAACGAAAAACAAGTTGAAGTATCGCCAAAAGTTGAGATTGCGCGTGTACGATGAGGCAACTCCGGAAAGCACTGCTTTTTTTGAAGTGAAGCAAAAGCATAACAAAGTGGTGAATAAGAGGCGTATGCTCTTGCCGCTAAAAGAAGCATATCGCTATTTGTCTGCGGATACTGATTCAGGCTTGAGTCAGTATGATACGACGAATTATCAAGTGCTAAAAGAAATTGATTATTTTCGTAGGTATTACGAGTTGCAACCAGAAATGATTGTTAGCTACAACAGACACGCACTGCATGGTGTCGATAACGCGGATTTACGAATGACGTTCGACTTTGACTTGCGATGTAGAAGAGAGGACTTAATGCTTGAACACGGTCCGTATGGTGATTATTTCATTGACGAAGATCTTGTCGTATTGGAAGTGAAGGTTGAACACAGTGTGCCTTTATGGCTCGCACGAATTCTACAAAGTTTGGAGTGCGAACAACGAAGTGCTTCGAAGTTTTGCACGAGTACAGAATTATTAAAGGGTGTTGTGGCACCACAGGTAGTTCGAGAGAAAACAACTATTGGAGGAATGGAAGATGCAACAGATCAACAACTTGTTTTCATTTAACGGATTAGAAGGGCAGCCAACGATTCTAATGAGTATCGCGGCAATGGCTTTAGCTGCAGTATTAAGTTTAATCATTACGAAGGTGTACATATCAACATTTACAGGGGAACGGTATTCGCAAGCATTCGTGCATACGATTATCATGATGTCTGTCGTCGTATCTGTCGTCATGAATGTGGTTAGTGGGAATGCAGGTGTGGCGTTTGGTTTATTCGCTGTATTTTCGTTAATTCGTTTTAGAAGTGCGGTAACGAATGCCAAGGATATTGCCTATATTTTCTTTGGTCTTTGTGTCGGTATGACGGCGGGATTATTTCAATTTGAGTTGGCAATTGTCCTAACTGTATTTGCTAGTCTGATTTTCTATTTGTTATTTAAATTTGACTATGGCAAAGGGAAAGACACGCAAATCTTAAAAGTGACTGTACCTGAAAACTTGAATCATGAAGATTTGTTCGAGGATATTCTTAGGGAGCTGACAGATTTCCACCAATTGCGCCAAGTGGAGACGACCAATTTAGGAACGATGATTTTATATACATTTGCCATTCGTAGTAAGGTAAACACGAAGGATCAAGTTCTACTAGATGCAATTCGCGAACGTAATGCGAACTTAAAAGTGTCGCTGTCTTATTTATAATGACTAACTACTAAACCACTCACCCTTAATGCTGTAGGGGAGTGGTTTTTTTATGGGTTTCGGACTACTGAGTAGAACTCGATTCTATCCACTCACTCGACCACTTTTCAATTTCTTGCATAATCGGTGTCAAAGACATCCCCTTGTCGGTCAATGAATACTCAATCCGTACTGGTGTCTCAGGGTATACTTCGCGAACGACAAAACCTTGTTGCTCCAAATCCTTTAAGCGTTCCGTTAACGTTTTTCCGCTCACGCCTAATTTCTCGGTCATCGTGCAAAATCGCTGTGGTCCAGACATCAATTGATACAAAATTAAGGCTGTCCAACGCTGACTCAATATGGCAATGGCCTTTTCAAATCGTGGGCATAGTTCAAAGTTATTCATGGCAAAGGTCCTTTCGCTTCTAATCGTTTGTTGTTGACAATATCCATTGTAGCATATAAAGTTAGTTACATAAAGTAAGTAACTTACCAGGAGGAATGGAAATGAAATTTCATCAACGACCGTATATTTATACCGGAGAAGTCCGTTTAAAGGTAACAGATCTTAACAAATTAACAGACTTTTATACAGAAATTATTGGGTTCAGTGTCTTGGAAAAAGGAAGTGGCCAAGTAGTATTGACAGCAGATGGGAAGACACCTTTACTCGTATTGGAGCAACCGGAAGCGATACTGCCCAAAGAACCGAGACGGACGGGGCTCTATCATTTGGCTCTTTTACTACCGACACGCGCGGATCTTGGAAAAGCGATTAAGCACTTTTCACGGAATCAAGTGCCATTAGGGGCGTCAGACCATCTTGTGAGTGAAGCGCTGTATTTAAATGATCCTGATGGAAATGGAATTGAAATCTATCGCGATCGTGAACCTGATTCCTGGAAGTGGCAAAATGAGCTCGTGGCAATGAGCACGGACCCATTAGACGCGAATGGCGTCGTTGCTGAAAGTGGGAATGAGGAATGGAATGGCCTCCCGGCAGACACAGTCATGGGGCATGTTCACCTACATGTAGCCAACTTAGGGGATACGAAAGCGTTCTATGAAGCGTTAGGTTTCAAAGTTGTGAGCCATTACCCGCAAGCATTATTCATGGCGAATGGGAACTACCATCATCACATTGGATTAAATACGTGGAATGGGATGAATGCACCTCGTCCTACTGAAGGAAGTGCTGGAATGGACGCATTTACGCTCGTTTATCCAGATGAAAAAACTTTGCAAGAAGCGATAAAAAACGTTCAAGAGCTCGAGCATATCGTTGAGCGTATTGATGCAACGTTTCGCGTGGAAGACCCTTCAGGCAATCGTATTGTCTTGAGATTGGACGTATAAGAATATGCACTAAAATATTCGTGATGAATTGAATCTTGGTTTTATTAATCTTCGTCAAGTCAATTACAGTGAAAATAGCTATAAGAAAGAAGGGTTTTATACAAAAATATAGAATACTTATATAGACTATTACTAAATGCGTGAAGATTGCTGTCCTCATGCTAAACCCAAAGGAGCTAATTATGAATGCTGTAGTATTTGATTTTGATGGAACATTAGCAAATACTTTACCGATTTGTTTTTATGCTTTTCAATCTGTATTTAAAGAATTTGATAAGAGGGAACTTTCTTCGGATACCATTAAAGAAATGTTTGGCCCTTCTGAAACAGGAATTATTCGAAATAATCTTTTACATCCTAATAAGGAAGAAGCAATTGAATATTTCTATGAAAAATATTCGGAATCACATCAAAGCTTAGTAGATGTCAATCCTGAAATTCTTAATTTACTGAAGTCCTTGAAAGAAGCAGACATAAAACAGGGATTTTTACAGGAAAGGCTAAAAGAAGTTTAGATATCTCTCTAAAAGCACTAAATATGGAAGATTTATTTGATGTGATAATAACGGGTGATGATGTCATAAAACCTAAACCTCATCCAGAGGGTTTACTGAAAGCCTTGTCTCTTTTACAAGTAGCAAATTCTGAGGCGATTTATATTGGAGACAGTGATGCTGATATAGTTGCCGGTGTACAAGCTAATGTCTATACAATCGGCGTACAGTGGTTACCTGAATATCAAACACCTGCATTTAGCGAACAACCTGATTTGGTCATCAAAAGTGTAAAGGAATTTAGAAGGTTTCTTAAAGCAGGTGCCTTATGAAACATCAATGGTTGGAGTGGGCAAAAAGAATTCAAGCTTTGTCTCAGGCGGGATTAACTTTTTCGAAAGATATGTATGACATTGAGCGTTATGAGGAATTACGTACAATTAGTGTAGAAATAATGTCAGCTTACACTGAACTTGAGATGAGCAAAATTAAAGATTTATTTGCGAATGAAAAAGGATACCAAACGCCTAAAGTTGATGTTCGAGGTGTAGTGTTTAAAAACCAACAGATTTTACTGGTGAAAGAAAATATTGATGATAAATGGGCTTTGCCAGGAGGGTTTTGTGACATTGAATTATCCCCTTCAGAGAATGTAGTAAAGGAAATAAAAGAAGAATCCGGATATGATGTAGTTCCAATCAGATTACTTGCGTTATTGGATAAGAATAAACACCCACACCCTCCAGAACCATATCACTACTATAAGATATTTATCTTATGTGAGATTGTTGGAGGAGAAGCAACTACAGGCATTGAAACGAATAAAATTCAATTTTTTTCGGAACACAATTTACCGCAGCTTTCTACGAATAGAAATACCGAGTGTCAAATTAAGACACTCTTTGAATTTTTGCGGACTCCTGAAAAAGAAACACTATTTGATTAAGATTAATTTGTAATGATGGCATAGAGGTTAGTTGATACAATCCTTTATTCAAACTCCCCAACAGCTAATGAAATCGCGATTTTTTGGTATTATAAATTTTAGATGAATAGGGAAACTGTAGTTTAAAAACGCTGATTTCGTATCAGTGTTTTTTTGTTGATGACTTCAGTTTTTTATGCGATTTATCACTCAGGGAATCGCTTTTTACTTTGGAAAACTAGATGTTAGCATACATAACAATAAAATGTGAGAGATTAAATTTTTCCGTACGTTGTATAAGGTGTAAAAGCTTTTACAAAAAATAAGGGGATTTGTAAATGAAGTCAACTAGTAAAAACTTTATCCGAAGATTACAGAAACAAAAAGAGGACGCGCTAGAATTCATTGTGGACGCCTACTTACCGTTAATAAAAGGAATTACGTACAAGGTGCTCTCCCCTCTTGGAAACGAAGGGATTGTGGATGAATGTGTGAATGATGTATTTCTATCCATTTGGGACAACGCAGATAAGTTCCGCGGAGACGCAACGGATTTCAGAAAATGGATTTGTGCAATCGCTAAATTCAAATCCATCGATTACTACAGAAAAGCAGTGAAACAGGTGGAGATTACTTCGGAACATATGAATTTGAATGCCGAAATGTCCATTGAAGAGGAATTAATCAAAATGGAAGATCGAACAGAATTGATTACGCTCATCAATCAACTAGAGCCCATTGATCGAGATATATTTTTGATGAAATTCTTCTTAGGCTACAAGACGGCAGACATCTCCAGACAAACAGGTCTAAGTATAACCGCAATAGACAATCGGGTGTTTCGTGGCAAGAAAAGATTGTTGAAGGAAGCGATTGATCTTAAAGCAGGAGGTTTTGTGTTATGAAAGATAAAAAAGATATATATCAGTTATTAAATGAAATGGATTTTAATGATAGTGAAATGGAAGAAATGGAGATTAGTGAATTTGATAGAGCCAAAGCGAAAAAGAAATTAAAAGCATCAATACGTCGAAAGAGGAAGAAACAGGGATGGAAAATGAAAGTAGTAGCAGCTGTAGTTGTATGTGGATTAGCAGTCTCTACATTAAGCCTGGCTTTTCCTGCTCATGCTGGAAACATACCGATTATCGGTGATGTTTTTAGGTTTTTAGACAATGGAAGAACGGGCATCTACGACAATTATCAAGAGTATTCCAGCGCAGTCAATTTGACGGAGGAAAGTGATGGCGTGGAAATTACCATAAATGATGCAATATACGACGGGAAAACCGTTTTACTGACCTACTCCATGGAAAGTGAAAAAGATTTGGGGGAAAAGCCGTTTGCAGGTGGTTATTTGGATATTAAAGGGACAAATGGTGGTTCAGTAAGTAATCAAATTTCACAAGTAGGCGAAAATCAATATGTGGGCTTAATTACGGGAAGTAGATTAGATGAAAAGAATCCAAAAAGTGTAAAGGTACAATGGAAAGTTGACCATATTACAATTGAGGAAACACAAGAAGAAATTAAAGGAAAATGGAATTTCTCTCTTTCATTAAAAGCATCTGCTAATGATGTTCAGCTATTTGGCCAAAGTGCTGAACAGGATGGGGTGAAAGTAACGGTTGATAAAATTTCAGTAACCCCAATGTCTTTCATTGTGTACTATAATCAACTAGTTTCTAAAGAAATTAGCGATAAATGGCACAATGTCGATGTTGAAATTGAAGTTAGAGATGATTTAGGAAATCGCTATGAAGGTTTTGGAAATGGTGGGTATGGTAATGTAAATGATACGCAAATGAACTGGAGTAAGACATTTCAAAAGTTGGATCCGAATGCGACAAAGCTAATTATTACACCTTATGTGACAATGATTGAGTATACAGCAGAAAATCATGGTGGTGTCGCAATTACCGGAAACGGTGCGAACCAAACGGTGAAAAAAATTACCAATCCTACAAAGGAAGGAAAGGGTAGAGAAGAATTTACACTGGAAGACATTATTATTGAATTGGATAGTAACTAATTTAAGCAATAAGACATCTATTCACTAGTAAATAGATGTCTCTATTGCTTTATTCAGTCTACTCGTGGGGAGTTAGCGCGTCTAGAATTGTATAAAAAATACCGCGTGAATCGGAGTTCTGTAAACGTCGATTCACGCGGTTTTACAATCCGATTTCTCTCCACAATGTTTATGAACTTTCCGATGAAGACTATGAGTGACTTTCGTTTTCATTCTTTTCGACATGGTTCAGGAATTGATCACCCCAATTGCAGATGGACGTAACAACGGGTTCTAAACGACGTCCAATTTCGCTTAACTCGTATTCAACCTTTGGGGGAACGACAGGATAGACAAATCGCGTAACAATATGATCGTCTTCCAGTTCTCTTAACTGCCGGATCAACATTCGTTGGTTAACATCTGGAAGTTTTTCTTGTATTTCACTTAGTCTTAAAGGGGATTGCTGTAGTAAGCACCAAATTATTGCGATTTTCCAACGGCCTCCGATAACAGATAGAGCCAAATCTTTACTTGTATAAAACTCTTTTTCTTTATACGTAATCTCCAATTTTTTCATTCCTTTATCCTTTAAATAATCTCCTTGCTGACAAAAATGTCAGTATTGCCATTAGAATTTTACTATGCAAATATAAGAAGAGTAAAGTGCATTATGTGATACATCATAACTTATTATGCTTTATGTTCATAGTGACAAAAATGTCAGTATTGAAATATTGTATGTCCGCATGCCATGATGGATACAGTAAATACAATAATTAGAAAGAGGGATGTTTAATGAAAAGTAAAGCGGCCGTAGCGTTTAAACCGGGTGAACCACTACAAATCGTGGAGATTGACGTAGCAGAACCGAAAGCAAAAGAAGTGTTAGTGAAAATCCTTTATACTTCCGTTTGTCATACAGATGCTTTTACATTATCAGGCGATGATCCTGAAGGCGTATTTCCAGCAGTGTTAGGCCATGAAGGTGCTGGCGTTGTTGTAGCAGTTGGTGAGGGAGTTACAACTGTCCAACCGGGCGACCATGTCATTCCGTTATATACAGCTGAATGTGGAGAGTGTAAATTCTGTCGTTCGGGGAAAACAAACTTATGTAGCGCAGTTCGTGAAACACAAGGTAAAGGTCTCATGCCGGATGGTACAACGCGCTTCTCTTACAATGGAGAGCCTATTTATCACTACATGGGAACAAGTACGTTTAGTGAATATACAGTGGTACCCGAGATTTCATTAGCTAAAATTGACCCTGAAGCCCCGCTTGATAAAGTCTGCTTGTTTGGATGTGGTGTGACGACTGGAATTGGAGCAGTACACAACACGGCGAAAGTAGAAGAAGGGTCTGTGACAGCTGTATTCGGATTAGGTGCTATCGGATTAGCAGTTATTCAAGGGTTGGTGCAAGCGAAAGCAGGAAGAATTATTGCTATTGATTTGAATGAAGACAAGTTTGAATTAGCGAAGAAAATGGGTGCAACGGATTTTGTAAACCCTGCTAAATTCGATAAACCAATCCAAGAAGTCATCGTCGAAATGACAGACGGTGGCGTTGACTATAGCTTTGAATGTATTGGAAATGTAGAAGTGATGAGAGCAGCCCTTGAATGTTGCCATAAAGGCTGGGGTGAAAGTACAATTATTGGTGTTGCAGGTGCCGGGAAAGAAATTCATACACGTCCATTCCAATTAGTGACAGGACGCGTGTGGAGAGGTTCTGCTTTTGGAGGCGTAAAAGGAAGAACTGAATTACCGGGTATGGTAAATGACTATATGAATGGTGAAATTGACTTAGATTCTTTCATTACGCACCACTTGGATTTTACAGAGATCAACGAAGCGTTCGAATTACTTCACAAAGGTGAGTCGATCCGTACAATATTGACATATGGAGAGTGATTTAAATGAGTGTAGAGCTTATTGAACAGCATCGTTCATTCGGTGGTCAGCATAATAAGTATCGTCACTTTTCAGAAGTGTTGCAGTGCGATATGACATTTAGTCTCTATTTGCCTTCAAATGAAAGTCAAAAGCCCATTCCTCTTATTTGGTGGCTTTCAGGCTTAACATGTACGGATGATAACTTTAGCCACAAAAGTGGGTTCCAACGCCTCGCAGATCACTATCAAACAGCTGTCATCATGCCGGATACATCTCCTCGTGGAGAACAGGTAGCAAATGATGATGGCTATGATTTAGGGCAAGGTGCAGGATTCTATGTGAATGCAACGCAGGAACCGTGGGCAAAGAACTATCAAATGTATACGTACATCGTTGAAGAATTACCAGCAATTGCGAAGATGCTAATTCCGAACTTTTCAGGTGAAGAGAGCATAATGGGGCATTCCATGGGCGGACATGGAGCGCTCGTAATCGGCATGAAAAATCCAAGCAGATATAAAGCGATTTCCGCATTTTCACCGATTTTGCATCCAAGTAAATCACCTTGGGGCATTAAGGCGTTTACAGCGTACTTAGGTGAAAATCAATCCGACTGGAAATCATGGGACGCTGCAGAGTTGATAAAGGATGGAAATGTTCCTCCTATACTAATCATGCAAGGGAGTGCGGATAATTTTTATCCACTTCAATTGGAAGAGACGGATTTTCTTGCGAATGCCCGCCAAGCAAACCAGGAAGTGCAATATAAAAAACTAGAAGGTTATGATCATAGTTATTATTTTATTGCAACTTTCTTAGAGGAGCATTTCGCTTTCCATATGAACCACTTTCAATAAAACAATCCGCAGTTACGTATAGTGCACGTATGAAAATATCCACATGATTCGTCAATGTGGATATTTTCGCTTGGTGCTTTTCGTTATGAACGGGAAGTTGCTACAAGCCAGTATGAAGGAGGCTATTAAATGGATTTCAAACAATTACTGGATGATCGTCGCGTGATGCCATTTTTGGGGAAAGCACGTTTTGGAGTAGAGAAGGAGAGTCACCGTGTAGACCTTTCAGGAAACTTAGCCAAAACGGATCATCCAAGCAGCTTATCGGTGCAAGATCATCATCCTTATATACAGCGTGATTTTTCTGAAACCCAAATGGAGTTAATCACGCCTGTAACCGAGTCTTTGGAAGAGCTACTTAATTTCTTATCTGCCATTCATGATGTCACGTATCGATCGATCAGTGAAGATGAAATGCTTTGGCCATTAAGCATGCCTCCTGCGCTTCCTCAAAATGAAGAAGAGATTTTAATTGCCAAACTGAATAATCCGGCCAGTGTGGAATATCGCCAAGCGTTAGCAAAATCATACGGCCGTAGAAAGCAAATGATTAGTGGGATTCATTTTAATTTTGAGTTTAGCGAGGAACTGCTGAAAGCGCTGTTTTCTGCACAAACAGAAATTGCAGATTATGATCAATTTAAAACTGCAGTCTATTTAAAAGTGACAAGAAATTATTTGCATTATCGTTGGCTCTATACTTATTTGTTCGGTGCATCTCCACTTAGTGAACAAAACTTTTTCGAGGAAAATACGACGAATGAGCCGGTAAGAAGCTTACGAAACAGCAAATTCGGTTATACAAATCGTGAGGATGTTAAAGTATCCTTTAATAGTATTCACGACTATGTTTCAGACCTCACAACCTTGGTGAAAAATGGGCAGTTGGTGGAGGAAAAAGAGTTTTATTCACCGGTTCGATTACGTGGTGGGCAGCGGGTTGCAGATTTACAGAATCATGGAATTCAGTACATCGAATTACGAAATATCGATTTGAATCCTTTTGAACTGAACGGCATTAGCTACGAACAGGCCAAGTTTTTACATGTTTTTTTAGTGTATCTTCTTTGGAAAGAAGAAGGGGCATGTTCCGATGAGTGGGTGCAAGAAGGGGATTTAAACAATAATACCGTTGCGTTAGAACATCCTCTGGAAAAAACGGTATTTCATAAGGAAGCACGTACAATCGTTGAAGAGATGGAGCAGTTTGTCCAGAAGTTTAAGCTAGAAGTTCCTGAATCATTGTTTGAAAACGTCAAAAATATGATCGAAGAACCAACGTTGACGTTAGCAGGTAGACTAGTGGAACAAATCGGTACTGGCGAGCAACGTCAAGTCGCAACAACTTTTGCGAAGGATAATTACGATACTGCTTGGAAGCATCCTTATCAGTTAGCAGGTTTCACGGATATGGAGCTCTCAACGCAAATTTTGCTTTTTGATGCAATGCAACAAGGTATTAAAGTCGACATTATAGATCGTCAAGAGCAGTTCATTAAACTCCAAGTCAATGAACATGTGGAATACGTGAAAAACGGCAATATGACAAGTAAAGATACGTATATTTCGTCACTCATAATGGAGAATAAAACAGTTACTAAGAAGATTCTTCATGCACATGGTTACCGCGTGCCACAAGGTGAAGAATTTCAAAGTGAAGAACAAGCAATGCGTGCCTATCAACAATTTTCAACGAAACCTTTTGTTGTGAAACCAAAGTCAACAAATTATGGTTTAGGCATTTCCATCTTTAAAGAAGGTGCAGCATACGAAGACTACGAGAAAGCCATTTCACTTGCTTTTAAAGAAGATTCTTCGGTATTGCTTGAGGAATTCATACACGGAACAGAGTACCGTTTTTTCGTTGTAGACGGTAAAGTGCTTGCGGTTCTATTAAGAGTGCCTGCGAATGTCGAAGGAGACGGCAAACAGACAATTGAAGAATTAGTCGCCCAGAAAAATCGTGATCCACTAAGAGGGAGAGACCACCGTACGCCGTTAGAGATTATCCAATTAGGAGAACTGGAAAAGCTGATGCTAAAAGGTCAAGGTTTTGAAATCAGTTCTGTTCCTAAAAGTGGAGAGATCGTTTATTTACGCGAAAACTCGAACATTAGTACAGGTGGAGATTCGATTGACGTTACGGATCAAATTCCGGATGATTACAAAAAGATCGCAGCGGAAGCGGTGACTGCAATCGGTGCACGAATTTGTGGCATTGATTTACTTATTGAAAATACGGAAGTGCCTGCAACGGATGAAAATGCATACGGAATCATTGAAGCAAACTTTAATCCATCGATGTATATGCATATTTATCCGTATAAAGGAGAATCTAGACGCGTAACGCAACACATTTTACGCTTACTTTTTCCTGAAGTAGGATAATCTTTCGTTTAACAAGGTTTTAGTCGCAAAAACAATCATGAAAGGAGCATGTTGGATGAATACGACTTACAATGAAACAGTAGCAAGTTTTGAGAAGATTACTGCAGAAAAAGCACAAGAATTGGTCAAAGGTGACGGAGAGGCGGTCATTTACATTGGCAAGGCGGTTTGTCCGTATTGTCAATTGTTCATTCCAAAGCTGAAAAAAGTTGCGGATAAAACAGATACACTTGTCTACTATGTAGATAGTGTGGATCCATCGGACATGGACGGGATTACTGCTTTTCGGAAAGAGTACGATATTCCGACTGTTCCTGGTTTCATTTATACAAAAGGCAGCGACGTTAAAGTTAGATGTGATTCTTCGATGACTGAAGAAGAAATTGAAAACTTTATGAAAGACTGATTATATCGATGAGAAGTTGTCAGAAAACCGTGTGAAACCAAACTGTTGAGTCTTGGTTACACGCGGTTTTTAGCATGTGATGAATGAATGCTTGTATTGACGTGAAAGTATCGTCACCTCAAAAAATGGATAAAATTCTATAGAAGAAGATTTATGGACATGCTAGAAAGAAAATCTTCCTAATTTCTACGTGATCGTGAAACTATTTTCGACACCGACCGTAATAAACCGTATACTAAGAAGTAATGTACATAATTGGTAAAGGAAGTGGAAGATTGACGAAGAAATTATGGTTCCAAGTCGGAGTAGGAATCCTGTTAGCAATATTGGTCATTAAGTATTTCCTGGAGATCAGTTTCTTGTTCGCTCCGATTATCATCATTATTAAAGCGATCATTTTACCGCTTTTGCTCGGTGGCGTGCTGTACTACATGACCGAACCGATTCAACGATTTTTAGAAAAGCGGAAGTTTCCTCGTTGGGCAAGTATCGTGTCCATCCTTGTAGCGCTTGCGCTCGTTGCTTGGGGCTTCTTTGCAATTGTTGGTCCACCTGTCACGCAACAGGTGAATAAACTCGTTGAAAACGCACCGGCAATTGGAAAAGAATTAGATAAGATGAAAGATGTGTTCCTTGACCAAAAGGGCGAATTGCCGGAGAAACTGGAAGAATCGCTTGATGCTGCTGCGGACTCGTTACAAACGATTGCGGTAAACTTCGGAAAGTGGATTGTTCAGTTTTTACAATCGCTATTCCAAGCAGTATTTTTGCTCATTTTAGTGCCGTTTTTCTTCATCTTCATGTTGAAAGACCACGAAAAATTTGCGCCGGTCATTTACAATTTATTTACCGGAGAACGTAGAGAATGGGTCAAGAAAACGCTGAGTGACATTGACAATGTTCTTCGCTCTTATATTCAAGGTCAATTTTTAATCAGCGCGATTCTCGCAATGTTGATCTTTATCGGCTACAAGATCATTGGATTGGAGTATGCACTGTTGTTGGCGCTATTCGCTTTATTCATGAACCTCATTCCATTCATTGGTCCATGGATTGCGGTCACGCCAGCTGTCGTCATTGCATTTCTGGATGAACCAAAAATGGTCATTCTTGTCGCAATCGTCACGTTGGTAGCACAACAGATTGACAGCAACCTCATCACACCAAACGTCATGGGGAAATCGCTCGACATCCATCCACTCACGGTCATCACAATTATTTTAGCTGCGGGAAATATTGCAGGATTTGTAGGCATCATCGTTGCCATCCCGGTCTATGCAGTAGCGAAAGTGATCGTGCGCAATGTGTATGAACAACGAATGAAAATAAAACGAGCCGCTACGAAGGATGTAGCGGGTTAAGGTAGGGAACCTCCATTATTATGGGGGTTTTTTCATTCTAAAATACAGTTTTTCAAGTAGGAGAAGCTACTCAATATACTTCTATTAATAAAATCATCGAAAATTCAATCGAATGTGGTAAACTTGTTTAGAAGTAGTTACATGCTATGTAAAACGAAGGAGACGGGGCATTTGATCGACATTCAGCCATTGGATTTGGATAAAAACAGACGAATTATTATCGTGTCAGATATACATGCAAACTTGCCATTGTTTAAAAGATTACTTGAAAAGGTCCAATACACAACGGAAGATTACTTGTTCATCAATGGAGATCTTTGCGAGAAGGGGCCAGACAGCCTTGCGACGGTTGCCTTTGCAAGAGAACTTGCTAGTTGTGCAGATCGGGTTTTTGTTACAAAAGGGAATTGTGATGTCGTGCACCAATATGTTTTTAACAATGTGGAGGGTATCAAAAACTATATGGCGAAACAACCGCATTCCATTTTGAATGAAATGTTGAAACAGCATGACCGTCAACTTGAGCACTTCCCGTCGTTGCAGGAGTTAGGGGAGTTCTATCGAGAATATTTTGGTGAAACACTCGATTGGCTGGATCACTTACCAGTTGGTTATGAGACAGATGAATTCATTGTTATCCATGCAGGTGTGGAAAATCGGGAAGATTGGAGAAATACAAGTCTCGAATCTGCTTTGTATATGCCTTTATTTTATGAACAAGGTCATCAGTTGGACAATATGGTCATCGTCGGGCATTGGCCAGTCGTCAATTACCGTTCTGAAACCGTTAGTTCAAATTTCCCTGTGATAGATACTACTAAGAGAATTATCTCATTGGATGGTGGCAATGGCATTAAAAAAGACGGACAATTAAATGCCCTTATTATTAAAAACGGAGAAATAACTTGTACGTATGTGGATGAATTAGAAGAAAAGGAAATTGTACAGGACCATATGGACTTAACGAATCGAGTTGGGACGGTGACGTATCCGAACTATGAGCTTATTGAGATTAAAAAAGAATCCTATTTTACACTTTGCAAAAACGTGAAATTGAATATCCAGCAATGGGTGAAGAATGAATACATAGATAATGGCATGTGCAAGGGCGATGTAAGTACGACTTTCCTTAGTGTGAAGAAAGAAGAAACCGTTTCAATCGTAAATGCTACATGTGAAGGATTCACGCTCGTTAAGAAGAGTGATGGGAGCGTAGGTTGGATTCCAAAAGAGTGTATTGAGTAAAAAGAGCATGGAAGGGGATAGGGAAATGGCTATGCCAACACATATTGTAGCTGCAGGTGGAATTGTAGAGGACGAAGCTGGCAATATTCTCCTCGTCAAAACGAAACATGGAGGATGGGTATTTCCAGGTGGGCAAGTCGAAGTGGGTGAGAATCTAATGGATGCCGTTTGCCGGGAAGTAAAGGAAGAGAGTGGCATTGATATTGAGGTAACGAGACTGATCGGTATTTATTCCAATACGGGTATCCATAAATGGTATGACGGAGTAACTGATGTGCCGACAAAGGTGATGATGGATTTCGCGTGTGTCCCGATAGGCGGGGAGCTATGCACATCTGAAGAAACTTCCGATAGCCGTTGGGTTCAAAAAGAGCTTGTCCTCGACTACATTTCTGCACCTGCGTATCGCACGCGTTTTCAGAAATATTTGGAAGGTAGTGGTGCCGTTGCCTATATGGAATATGTGACACATCCGGAATTCAGTGTAAAGTTGGATCAGAAAGTATGACGAAACGACAAGTAAAATTACCACCGATGAAGTGGCATGTGACAGTGGATGTGAAACGAAAAGCGGGGATTGTACTTGTAGGTACTGTGACAATTCTACTCCTAGTGTACTTATTATCACAAATTCTAAGTTATCCAATCGGCAAATTGTTGTTTTTTAGTGTAATCTGTATTACTGGTTACGCGCTACATAAATGGGCTTCTTCCTATTCGAATAAAAAGCTTCCATTTGAGAAGTTGCTGAAGATAGAGTTGCCGGAAAAAATCATTCGTTTACGAACTTGGGGATTTGAACTTGTCTTTGCTTTACTCCTTCTCTCCATAGGTGCAGATCCTATTAAAGATTTAATGGACATGAAAATTCCTGTCTATCGCATAAATATGCTATTTTTGGAATTGGCAATTCTGTTTATTGTTTTGTCTGTATTGCCGATGTTCATTTATTTGTTTATTGAAAAGTGGAAAAGACCGCAAACGGAAGGGTCACCTGCGAATAAGCCCTGAATGATTGTCCTTCCTTTTTTATCGATCTCTTAGAGAGGAAAGTGTCCGTTTTAAACACCTTACTTGTAATGCTTTGCTTTTCCGTGCAAAAGCCGTCTTTGTGACGGCTTTCCCGGGTCTATATGGTGTACAATCTTTCAATAGATGATATTATTTCTTTGATTCCATAAACTGATCATACATAATCTCTTTATAATAGTGCTCATAACCTACCATTTCTAATTCCCTTGCCGCCTTAAGCTCTGCCTCTCTATCATAAGGAACGCGCACAAAGTTAATGGAATTTGTTCCATGAGAACCATCCACAATGACATATGTAGCATCGATTAAATCTAAACCCACACTTCCTACATTGCAAAGGGTGCCGATCTCATAGCTTCTTAATAATGTTATGTGAATATCTCCATAAAACACAATATCTGGCGTCCGTTTGTTATGTAGAGACTGTGTTTCTTCACTATTTTCAAAGAGAGATAAACACTTTTCTTTTGGATGATACTCAGGTGCAATTCGCTCAAAAACGCTCCTTGGTGAGGCATGGAAACAACGAATTAGCTTCTCGTTCAATTCAAATTCAATAAAAAATGGTAAGGAAGCTAAGTAATTAAAATCTTCATCTGATAGCTGACTTTGAAACCATTTTAGGATTTCATTATCTGTCTTTTCTCGGATAAATACATCCCAATTGCCATAAATGACTTTCTCGCAGTGCTTTCTAACAAGTTTAATACATGCAGAACCCCGCGGACCTTTCCCTACCAAATCTCCCAAACAAAAAATTCGTTCTACACCACGTTTTTCAATATCCTCCAGCACGGCTTCTAAAGCAGTTAAATTCCCATGAATATCTGAAATGATGGCTATTTTTGACAAACTAATCCCCCCAGATCAATGTGAAATATTCTTCTGAACAAGATAATAATTCCATGTGAATCCGACCACTAAACTTCAAGCACTATCAGCTGAATGCGTGCATTCAAGGAACGTCATGTGATCTGTCTAGTTGTAACAATATCGATTAACTCATCGATAGTTCCCGTACATTTTTCAATATTGGATAGATGATAAAAGGTACTAGTTGTTTCAAAATTATTGATATCATCATTTGGCGAGTACAAATATATTGTTTTCCCTTGGCCGAGTGCAATGCCCAATTCAATATGGCTGCCTTTTCCACCTGGCAATAAAACGATAATGAAATTTGCCTCCAAAACAGCATTTTTTTCTTGTAGTCCGATTTCCATTAACTCTTCAATCGTGGAAGCACGATCGTTCTTTGTCCAGTCATAAGTATGAATGTATCCTTTATCTACTAACCGCATACTTACATGGCGAACGATTTCTTTGTTCTGAAAGCTGGATGCTACATAGAACTTTTTCATATGTATTTTCTCCTTAATGTAATAAAATTGAGCGCAGTTGCTACTTGAAAACTGCGCCCAGATTTATGCATGATATCTGTTATTTTTGTTTTTGCTGATAATTACTATGTTAACGATTAACCAAACAACTTGAAGGATTACTGGGAAAATAAATACGATCAATAATAATGAAAATGCAATTAATTTTGCCTCGGGTGTTTGTGTAACGCCTGCACCATCAATATCTCTAAGCCAGACGAAGGCAGTACCTACTGAAAAAATAACAGCCCAAAAAATGTTAGCTATCCACCAATAAAGCCATAGCTTGCGCATAATCTCACTCCTTATCTTAGCAGAATATCTCTATTCTATAGTGCATAAGAATATTTGGAAATGGACCTGAGTTATATTGCACACTACGGCTTAAGGTGTAATTAGGTTTTGATGTAAAAAGTATAATCTTGATTTACCTAAATATTATCGTTACGTTAAAATGTCGGTATCATTGTTTAAACAACTTGCTCTAACGCTTATCTTTTACTTGCTACAGCTGTTCATCGTTACGGCATTGTCATTTTGGATTCTTATAGGGTAGTACAGAATCAGTGGCTTAATCCTAATCAGCCGCTCTTAATTCCGTACGATAATATAAACCAAATAAATAACGTAAACCGCCGCAAGTACGAAACCTTCACGTTTTCCAATTTTGAAACCTGTCCGTGAGAACACCAATAAGACTACAGTGAGAATAATCATGAGCACGACGTCTGTAAACACTTTATCGCTCACCGCTAATGGCGAAATGACGGACGAAGCACCAAGTACAAATAGAATGTTGAAGATATTGCTTCCTACAATATTCCCTAGCGCAATTTCGCTTTGTTTTTTCAATGCTGCTGAAATTGACGTGACGAGTTCAGGAAGAGAAGTTCCAATAGCGATAATCGTTAGACCGACCAATGTTTCACTCATGCCTAGAGAGTAGGCAATTTTTGTTCCATTATCGACGACCAAATCTCCCCCGAAAATAATTGCGGCAAGCCCGAGTAAAGTCATAACAATGTTTTTACCCCAAGTGATATTTTTAGGGGTAGGTTCATTCACCGCATTTTTCCTGCTCTTTAGGCCAATTTCAATGACGTAATACATAAAAATGGAAAGAAACAAGAGGAAGATGAAACCATCGCTGCGTGTAATCATATTGCTACTGAACCCTTGCAAGAAAATGTCGCTCATCAGGATGAGCAATGCCACACTTGCAAGTAACGTAAACGGGATTTCTTTTCGAATCGTTTCACTTTCGACCTTCAAAGGATAAAGGAAAGCGGCCAATCCTACGACGAGCGTAATGTTAAAGATATTACTCCCAACAACATTTCCGACTGCAACGTCCGCACTTCCTTCCAATGCTGCGATAATACTGACAGTCGCTTCTGGAGAGCTTGTTCCAAATGCGACAATGGTTAACCCAATGAGGATTGGCGGAACTTGGAGTAATCTTGCGATGTTTGAAGAGCCATCGACAAAGTAGCCAGCTCCTTTTATTAATAAAATAAATCCAACGACTAATAAAACATATGCCATGTGTTTGATGTCCCCTATCACATTTACTTATTGTTTCGAGTATCTTCTAATCGCTATCCATACATACCCGTTTTGCACCAATTATAAGCTTGGATGCAAAGCAATCTACACTTCAAAATAGTAAGCCTTATGCAAGTTGCAACCGGGATTAAACTTGGCTCGACAAGACGGGCATTCTGAATGACAGCTCATATATTGTTCGACAGTCATTTCGCATCCGCATGCTCCACAAAGTATTGCTTTTTCATTGAACCGTTCCTTCGGCCAAACGGCGGGATGCCCACAACCAGATTCTTCATGGCATGAAAAACAGGGAAAGTGCAAGCCGCAACAATAAAACTTAATTGCGATGATATCCAGTTTAGAATGGTAATGTACACAACGAGTTTC
Organism: Sporosarcina sp. OR05; assembly: GCF_041414805.1. NCBI lineage: Bacteria > Bacillati > Bacillota > Bacilli > Caryophanales > Caryophanaceae > Sporosarcina > Sporosarcina sp. OR05. The sequence continues at coordinate 83,707 of NZ_JANKJL010000011.1, forward strand.
GCGATCGACGAGACTCCCTTGTACATCATGTCCATGGCACAGCATTCAACCACGCTCCTGTTTGCATAAATTCCTGTTCATAAGGTGAGAGTCCTGTAAGGTGTGATTTTTACTTTAACGGACAAAATCCGCACTGAATAAGGCCGGGTACATCTTTTGAAAAACAACAAGTCGTCCGCACAGTCGTATTCAGCAAATCAGATGGCTCACACCCTTGTAAATAATTTGCGAACAAAGAGTGTGAGGCGATGCCGGTCCACGTTTGATCGTCTTTTAGGATATCCAAGTCTATCCGAGCTTCCATTGAAGTCGCTGGATTGCCAAGAAGCACGTGATATTGCCAAAGAAGGAAACCAAAGATATTTTCCCAAAGCGTCAACGGTGAAACCGAAGTGACCGTTCGCAACTGCTTGATGACTGCATGTGCGTGTCGTAAAATCTTTCGAATCGCTTCTTCATGTGCATCATCATCTATAGGTTGCCAGTCAGTTGCATCGGCATAGAGACTAACCGTTCGATTTCCGTACTCCTCAATTGCCCCAAATGAAAGTTTGCTTGCATCTCCTTCCCAAATATCTCCGTAGGCTGCGAGGTTATAAAACTGCATGGCAACAAACATACCGACTCGACGCATCATAAAGGAAGCTGCTACCGTCAAATTTGGACTTCCACTAACTACTTGCACAGCGTTCAAGCAATCCAGTGTTTTCTGTTCATGTAAGAGGTCTTGAAGTGTAAATAAAGGATGAACGGGTTCAGTTAGGTACACACTATAACTATTCAACTGTCTAATTTGTTCGCTTGTTAAATTTTTCATAGTTCCAGTATAAATAGTTTTGCATGATACAACAAGTTGAGCGAGCGCTCAGTCTGGGCTATACTGAATACAAAAATGAGGGATGTGTTGTGGGTGACAAAACGTCTTGAAAAAGCGGAAGTAATGAACTTTGTAAAAAATGAGATGGATCTTATTATTCCACTATCCAATGGAGAGCCGCACAAGCTACTTGATATATTGGAAGAAAATTATACGCAGTTGCAAAACGTTAACGTGCATCAAATGTTAGCATTACGAGAAAGAGATTATATAAACGGTAAAATGAAAGGTCATCTTTCACATATCTCTTATTTTCTCAGCGGAGCGACACGAAAAGCATATTGGGACGGGAACGTAGAACTCATACCTAATTCGTTCCATGAACTGTATCCGCTCTTAAAAAAGACAACTACAAATCCGATCGTCCTAGCTGTTGCATCACCGATGGACGAGCACGGCTATTTTTCACTTGGGACACAAGCAGATTATGTCGCGGACTTCATCGGTGAAGTTCCTTTTATCCTTGAAGTGAATCGCCATATGCCGCGGACATTCGGTAAAAACGTCATTCATCGTAGTCAGATTTTAGGATACATAGAAAATGATCAGCCGTTAACAGAAGAGATTCGTCCAGTCATTTCTGATAAAGACCGCAAGATTGCCGAATATATTACTGAAGAGATTCAAGATGGCGATACGTTGCAAATTGGCATTGGAGCCATTCCGAATGCAGTCATGAGTATGTTGAAGGATCGGCGTCATCTAGGCATTCATACGGAAATGCTTACCGATGGAATTGTTGACCTGGTTGAAGCTGGAGCTGTTGATGGAATGCGAAAGTCAACCCATAAAGGGAAAATTGTCGCAGCGTTTGCTTTTGGAACACAACGTTTATACGATTTTCTAGATAATAATCCATCTGTGGAATTTTTGCCGGTAAGTGTTGTCAATAATGCTTATGAAATTGCAAAAGAAGAACATATGGTGTCAATTAATGCAACGACAGAAGTCGACCTTTATGGACAATGTGCGTCCGAAACGGTCGGTGGACGTTATTACTCATCGAGTGGTGGGCAAGGTGATTTTGCAAGAGGGGTGCGGCTCTCCAAACACGGAAAAGGGTATGTATGCATGCATTCGACAGTAAAAAACGATACGATTTCACGCATTAATCTGCATCTAAGTCCAGGATCGATAGTGACGACTTCAAAAAACGATGTCGATCATATTGTAACGGAGTATGGAATTGCACGTTTACATGGCAAATCGATTGCTGAACGCGCGAAAGCATTGATTGGCATTGCGCATCCGAAATTCAGAGAACAATTGTGGTTTGATGCAAAAGAATTTGGGTTAATTGACTGAGAGGCTGGGACAAAACTCTAAATAGACCGTTCCTCTGCGCTCCAAAAGGCACGCTTTCCGCGGGGCGCGCTTGAGCCTCCTCGTCCGCTGCGCTTCCTGCGGGGTCTCAACATTCGCGCTACAATCCCGCAGGAGTCGGCCTTTTTCCGCTCCGATTCACTCATGAATTCGAAAAGAAACATTGGAAAAATATAAAAAAACTGCATCACGGCGAATTAGCCTATTATGCAGTTTTTTATGTTATGTCCCAGCCTCATCTTTTCAAACAAATGCATTGCAATCTAATACCCCTCATGGTATATTAAATAAAAATAATACCAGGAGGGGTATATATGTTTTTTAAGTCATTCACAGATGAAAATTTAGCACAGAATGCATATTTAATCGGATGTCAACGGACGGGTGAATCGATTATTATTGATGCGCCACGTGAATTTGATCATATTTTACAAGCGGCTGAAAAAGAAGGACTACACGTTACAGCGGCAGCTGATACACATATCCATGCTGATTATGTTTCAGGTGCCCGTCAACTCGCGGTGCAAGGTGTGAAGCTGTATTTGTCTGATGAAGGCGATGAAAACTGGAAGTATACGTACACAGATGGTATTGAGGTGGAGTTTGTCACGGAAGGTTCCAAGTTTTCAATTGGAAATATTGATTTTGAAGTATGGCATACACCAGGACATACGCCTGAAAGTATTTCATTTTTGTTAACGGATCGTGGAGGCGGCGCAACCGATCCAATGGGGATTTTCACAGGGGACTTCGTGTTTGTTGGTGATGTTGGACGTCCAGATTTGCTTGAAAAAGCGGCAGGTATCGGTGGTACTGCAGAGAGTGGTGCTCGTGATATGTTCAAGTCCGTCCAACGGTTCAAGGAACTGCCAGATCATCTTGTCGTTTGGCCTGGGCACGGCGCAGGATCGGCATGCGGTAAATCATTAGGTGCCGTACCCATTTCAACAGTCGGATATGAAAAGAAATTTAACTGGGCACTTCAAATTACGGATGAAGAAACGTTTGTCACGGAACTGTTGAAAGACCAGCCGGAAGCACCTGTTTATTTCGCTGAGATGAAGAAGTTGAACAAAGTTGGACCTGCCATCTTACGCGATGAAAAAGTACGCGTGCTCACGTCAAGTGAAGAACTTGTAAAAATGGCTGCGGAAGATGGCGTTCTCGTTTTGGATACAAGGCCGGCAACAACTGCTGATAAAGACTTGCTGAAAGGATCCATTAATATCCCATTCAATAAGGCCTTTGCAAATTGGGCGGGTTGGTTAGTAAGGTACGATGAAAAACTCGTCGTCATAGCAGGAGAGACTGAGCAAGAAGATGTACAAAAAGCATTGCAATCCATTGGGTTTGACGCAATTGTTGCGTTCGCAGATCCAGCTTTGTTAAAAGGGCTTGAGACGGAAAGTTACGCTACGTTGTCCGTACAGAACTTTGTGAAGGAAATGAAAGACGAAGATGCATTTGTCATCGACGTCCGCAATGACGGAGAATGGAACGATGGACATCTAGAGGAAGCGCACCATCATTTCTTAGGTAAATTGCGTACGACTGAGCTACCGGAAGACAAGACATTACTTGTTCATTGCCAAAGTGGCGCACGTTCTGCAATTGCATCCAGTGTATTAAAAGCACGAGGATTCAACAATGTAAAACATATGGCTGGCGGGTATAGCGCATATACGGCCACCTATTCTGAAAAATAAAGGAGATTTCGGCCATGGAATGGATATTCATCCTAGCAATCGTCGCCTTTTTTGTATGGCGCATGATGCCGGCAAAAGGCGTAAAAACAATTTCAACGAATGACGTAAAAGGACTGCTGAAAGACAAATCGAAACAATTTATTGACGTACGAACACCGGCAGAATACAAAGGAAATCACATCCGTGAATTTCAAAACATCCCGTTGAACACACTCAAAGCGAAAGTGGACAAACTCGACAAAAACAAGGAAACAATCGTCATTTGCCAAAGTGGCATGCGCAGCGCACAAGCAGCCAACATCCTAAAAAAATCCGGTTTTACAAATGTTACGAACGTCAAAGGCGGCATGAGCGCCTGGCGTTAACAATTGAGCAAGCATCTCGACAGCCTCTAGTGCTGCGGGATGCTTTTTTTAATCGCGTCGGTGGCACGGTCCTTGGCGGATACAAGAAATGACTCGCATGCATTTAATAATGTTGTCCCGCGCTCAAGCAATCGAGTTCCACGCTCAAGAAATCAAGTCCCTTCCACATCTCCACCAAAAAACCTCCTCAATCTCCAAATGCCTACCCACACCGACAAAAATCCCTCTCAATCCCTAAAATCCAGCCCATTCTGCCCAACCATCTGGATAGGCGTATACATATTAATGATATGAAGAGGTGGTGAACGTTGAAAAAAGATCGAGTGTTTGTTGAACAGGATCCGTTTGCGGTGGAACAGCGGGAGTGGAAGCAACGACAATCAAAGGAACGGTATAAGCAACTGTTAACAATTGCTTCTCCGATTTTCCTATTGCTCGTATGGGAAGTGTTGTCGAGGACGGGAATCATGGATATCCGCTTTTTTCCGCCACCTTCCGCAATTATCGGCACTTTTTTCGACATGGTGACGAGTGGTGTAATGGCTGAACATATCGGCATTTCGTTGTACCGGATTTTTGCTGGATTCCTAGCAGGCGTTATTCCTGGAGTTGTCATTGGATTGCTGATGGGGCTTTATTCTCCAATTCGGCATTTTGTCCAGCCAATTGTGATGGCGCTTATGCCAATTCCGACATTGGCTTTGCTCCCGATCATCATTATTCTTTTTGGGATTGGTGATTTGTCGAAAGTCGTTACGATCGCTGGAAGTGTTTTCTTCCCTGTCGTTATTAATACGGCAGCAGGTGTGTTAAATATTGACCGAATTTATTTGGACGTTGCGAATAATTATGGAGCCGGAAAGGTGCAGTTCTTTTTCAAGATTGCGTTACCCGGGGCATTCCCGGTCATGTTGGAAGGCATTCAAATGGGGCAGGCAATCGCCTTGTTGACAATTGTTGCCGCAGAAATGATGGGGGCTACCTCTGGAATCGGATACTTAATATGGACGTCCTACAAAGCCTTCCTGCTGAAGGAAATGTATGTCGGACTCATTCTGATTTCATTTTTCGGCTATCTATTCTCCTTATTGCTTCGCGGTGTTCAGAAAAAGTTGCTACCTTGGAGGTGATGAGATGCGTAAAGAATCGAAAATTGAAATTAGAAATTTAACGAAAGCCTTTTACAAAAAACAAGCAAGTGTGACAGCGCTCGACGACATTTCCCTCTCGATTGGTGAGGGGGAGTTTGTCTGTATTGTCGGACCGAGCGGTTGTGGTAAAACGACGTTACTTCGAATTTTAGCTGGCCTTGAACAACCGAGTGTAGGGGAATTCGAAATTCGTTCCGTACAAGAGGGACGCCCGTTGCAATCAATGGTGTTTCAAGAAAGGGGCATTATCCCTTGGCTAACGGTGAAGGAAAATGTCGCATTCGGATTAAAGATGCGAAAAATGCCGAAATCACTAATTCGAGATCGAACGGACTATTATTTGAAGAAAACCGGACTGGATAAGTTCGCACATTTGTATCCAAAAGAACTATCAGGGGGCATGAAACAACGGGTAAGCATTGCCAGAGCATTTGCCAATGATCCGGAAATCTTGCTCATGGATGAACCGTTCGCAGCGTTGGATGAACAAAACAAATTTATCCTCCAAGAAGAATTGCTATCAATCTGGGCTGAAACAAAGAAAACCGTTATTTTCATCACCCATAGCATAGATGAAGCACTGCTGCTCGGAGATCGTATTTTATTAATGAGTGCTCAACCAGGCAAGATCATTAATCAAATCCATATCGATACGCCAAGACCCCGGACGATTGAAGATATACGGAAAGACCCTGTTATGGCGGGACAGTTTGTCGACATTTGGAATCATTTGCAACACGAAGTGCAACGGTCAAGAAAAGAAAACGGTCGAAAAGGGGAGAAAACATGAGGAAAGGATTTCGAGTTGGATGGATGTTGTTAGTTGCGTTTGTTCTATTACTCGCAGGCGCATGTGCCAAGAAAGAACCTGCAAAAGAACCGACGGATGGGAAGGATCCTGGAGATACAACAGTAGAAGTACCATCCGGAGACTTAGCGCCGCTCGATAAACGTGTGAAGGTGTTAATCGCAGAAGATGGCGCTGCTTCAGGAGCGGGCTTCTATATCGCGAAGGAAAAAGGCTACTTTGAAGACTATAACATTGAGGTGGATTTCGCGGATTTCGCCAACAGTGATGATATGCTGCCGGCACTAGCGGCTGGGGAAGTGGATATTGCAGGAGGCGTCTCGACTGCTTCATTCTTCAATGCAATTGCGCAAGGTATCGACGTGAGGATCATTGCAGATAAAGGACATAATATGCCTGGAAAATCGTACTTCTCGTTTGTAATAGGCAATCATATGGTGGACGAAATAAAAGATTATCCGGACTTTAAAGGCAAGAAGATTGGCGTATCGTCCAGAAACTCGATTGATGGCTATATTTACGAAGAAATGTTGAAACATGCAGGATTAACAGAGGAAGACGTAGAGTATGTCCATATGGCTGACTTTGGTACAATGTTAGGAGCAATCGATTCGGGAACAATTGATGCAGCGCTTAGTATTGAACCGTTAATCGCACAAGGAATTGCAGAGGGGTTCCACGTACGATTTGGAGACACGACCGATTATGCGCCTGAATCACAAATTGCTATGGTGCTTGCTTCACCGAAATTTATGGGGGAGGAAGAAATCTCCTTACGCTTCATGGCAGCGTATTTAAAAGGAGTAAGAGATTACAATGATGCCTTCTTCAAAGACATTGGCAAGGCTGAAATCGTTGACATCATGGTGAAGCACACGGCATTGAAAGACCCTGAGCTATGGGATCGCGTCTTCGTGACGGGACTCGATCCAAACGGCAAAATGTTCGTAGAAGATATTAAAAAGCAATACGACACGTACAACGCAAATGGAGCAATTCTAGGAGATATCGATTTTGATAAAGCAATTGATACATCATTGACCGAAGAGGCAGTAGAAGTTATAGGGGTTTACGAGGAATAAATGATTTGCACAGCGTGAAACCAAGGTTCTCGAAACTTGGTTTCACGCGATTTTTGATTCTATCGAGTTTTAACTTGTCCGAGCTTCATTGATACCCTAAAGAAATATTTCCAGAAGTTGTAATGCTTGATGGTGAGGAACAGTTGAATGGTATCCCCATTACGGCTTTACGGTGATTGAAAAGATGAAAACCGCTTCGCCTTTTACGTCTTCAGTCCACTCGGCAATGACATGATAGTAATACTTTCCCTTTTCCTCAGGAACGGTAATTTTGTTGTCGATTACGTCAATCGGAGTTCCAGGATCATCCTCGCCTGCATATAGAAACACACGATAATTATCTGGTTGTGGCACATTAGAATTTGCGTCAGCAGATAGCCCCAGTATAATTTTTTCACCTGGACCGCTCTTAGTAGGAATTCCATCTTCTAATGCTCTTGTTGGGTTAAACGGTTCAAATGCGCAAGATTGCTCTTCGTCCTCCCAGCAATGCTTTGAATACTTGGGCTTAAATGCAGCCATTCTCGTTTGAAAGAGTCCATCTGGTCTACCAAGTTCAACCTCTTCATTTTGTAATGAATCAGGTGCCGGTGTCTCATTAGAACAACCTCCTACTATGAAGGTGGCAGAAAAAAACAACAGTATTACCCATTTCTTCAAATATACTCTCCCCCTCTAGGTTACTTATTCAATATATTACCATTAAAAAAATTTATTTAAATAAAAATTTAAGAATATTCAAAGGTTTATTGGTGTGGGTGTAGAAATAGTAATAAGTGTAAGAAAAAATACTATTTAGGAGGTGTAAGTAATGAAGAAACTTGTTGGATTGTTGGTTGCATGTAGTATGGCTCTAGTCATGTTTTCGGGCACAAAGTGTAGAACTATCTAGGAGAATCTCTGCAAGAGCAGTGTTCTCCTAGATGGAAATATCTATTACATAATATACATAGAATGTACTGCGTATGCTGGTAGGCACACCTCCCACAGAGTAAAATGATTGGAGTTGTCATTATGTTGAACTTAATACAATTCGAATTGACAAAATTAATGAAATCTAAATTCTTTCAACTAATGCTTCTTATTTCTTCTATTTTTGTACTTACTTATTTTGTTTTTATCTATACCAATACAATTCGAGCAAACGACTTACAAGCAGAGTCAGAAGCAAAGATCATTAACGTTTCAAATGAACTGGCTGAACTAGAGGAATCTATCAAGAAGGGCGAAGTTAAAGCGGATGACGAAGAAGTAGTTTTGCGAATTACTGATTTAAAAGGCATTATCGAAGAACATAAAGTAAAGCTAAACGGATATAAAAATGAAGATTGGATGGCCTTGTTAGATATGGAATTGGATCATTTGGAACCGATTGTGAAGCGTGATCTTGCTAACTTTGATTATTATACTTCTACATGGCAGACGCTTTTTACAACCGAAACCAATTATGAACAGTACAAATGGATGCGGGAACACGAAATCATTCCCGTTTACCCGATTAACTCGTTAGCTTATCGAACGGCATATGATGTTGTTTATGATTTACCTGGATTGGAAGAATCGATTAAGAAACTCAGTACGAAATATTCATCTACAGGTATTTATTATGTGCACCATCTGTTCTCGGTTATTTTTAGTGTTTTTGGGGCCAGTTTTTTTCTATTGCTTTTTGGAGATATCGTAACAAGAGAGCGATTAGGCACAAGCGGACCGATTCAATTGCTTCGAAGCCAACCCATTCGACGTGGTTACATCCTTGTGAGTAAATTTGTAACGGTCGTAATTGCTACGCTCCTACTCCTTTTCGGTATAGGCGTTTTCGCTTTATTACTCGGAACCATTTTTGACCGCCTTGGCCATTGGAATTATCCAGTGCTCATATACGGAGAAAAATATTCATTTTACTTTATGAATATGAGCACATTTTTAATCAAATCGATGATTTTATTCATAATGGTACTCTTGTTTTGTTATGCCCTGTTGTTTTTATTCTCCGTCCTAACAAAAAGAGTGCCTGTAGCGATAAGTTTAGTGCTCACTACACTATTTTTAGGCATGAATATGAGTGAGGCATCGTCCTTATCCGCCTTTGCTCCTTACAGTCCATTCCACTACTTTTCAGTTTCAAAAGTAGTTACAAACGAACTGGCCGTAACGATGAAGAACTTTACGTTTTCGTTTTCAACAGGGATGATGACGCTCGCGCTAGCAACTGTGCTCGTATTGATGGCTACATTTTTGCTCGCTACACTACAAGAAAAATTAATCGTTCGTAGACCGGCTAAGATTCGAATTGAATCGGCTTGAAGCAAAAACGTTCCATGATCGCGATAAATCCGCATCATGGAACGAGCGTTATTCGGGGAGGTTGGCAGTTTTATGTTTATTCGCGACAGCCGTCTGATAACTATGCAAGCCCATGCCAATGATGATGACTACTACGCCAATTAGTGATAGTGTGCCAGGTAAGGCGATATGTAAAATGAGCATTTCGCCAATCATTGCAAAAATAAGCTCAGTCGACTGGGTTGCTTCCACGGCTGCAAGTTTCCCTTGGTCATTTTGAACAAGGTCCGTTGCCAGGAAAAATAGTGTCGTCGCGATGACGCCTGAACTAACGGCGACAATTAACGATTGGACGACTTGATTTGTAGACGGTGGACCGACAGTGAGTAGTGCATAAATTGCAAATCCAATCCAAACAGGGATCGTCATCAATGTCATAGCAAGGACACGTTGAAAAGTATCCAATCGACCTTGTAATAAGTCCATCATTTTTCGGTTTCCTAACGGATAGGCAAATGCAGCAAGGAGTACCGGAAGAATGCCGAGCACGAATGTCCGCGCGTCCACACTGTTTGCATTCGGTATTTGAATGATCACAACCCCTATAAATATGACCAACGTAATCCCCAACGACGCAAGCGGAATTTTTTGTCGGATTCGTTGCTCACCGTGCTTCGTCTGAACGACGATAACGAACAGTGGTGCAAGCAGGACCCCTGCAACAATCGTCAGTTGCCACGTTCCTGCCAGTAACCAACCGGGACTATAGCCTGCAGCAAACGTCAAAGGCGCGTAGAATAATACGAATGCAACGACACTCCAAATGAAAAACGGAACTGGCGTAGCGAGCATCGCTTTTCGCATATTACCGAGCCCCTTTCGATAAGCGACAATGGCAATAAGGAAAGGGACCATGAAGAAATAGCGGAGGGAAGCACTCCATAACCAGCTGCCTCCCGACATTTCCATCGATCTATTTAAAACGAAAGTGACTGCAAAAAATAACGCAGAGATGATCCCAATCCAAATGGCTTTCATAAGGGGTAAGCCTCCTTAAGCGCGTTCCTCGAATAATTGAACAGCTTGGATAATGACTTCTGTTGCTTTTACCATATTGTCTGCGGAAATATATTCATACTTTCCGTGATAGTTTTCACCGCCTGTGAAGATGTTTGGTGTTGGCATCCCCATATAGGAAAGCTGTGAACCGTCCGTGCCGCCGCGGATAGGAACAATATTCGGTTCAATATCGAGCATTTTGAATGCATCCGCAATAATATCCACGATTTCCATGACAGGCTCAATCTTCTCACCCATATTGAAATATTGCTCCACGAGTTCCAATTCTACTGCATGATCACCGTGTTGTTTTTTCATCTGCTCCGCTGTTTCAATCATCAGCTGTTTGCGCGCTTCGAACGTTTCACGGTCAAAATAACGGATGATGTAACTCAACTCCGTCTTCTCAACAGACCCGCTCACATCCATTAGGTGAATGAACCCTTCATACCCATCTGTTTTCTGAGGAATTTCATCGACGGGCATCGCTGCTTGAAATGCATTAGCAAGTAAGATGGAGTTCACCATTTTATCTTTTGCGGAACCAGGGTGCACATTCGTTCCGTGGAACGTTACCGTTGCACCTGCCGCATTAAAGCTTTCATATTGAAGCTCACCAATCGGGCCACCGTCCATCGTATATGCATAATTTGCTCCGAATGCTTCGACATCGAATTTATGTGGTCCGCGTCCAATTTCCTCATCAGGTGTAAACCCAATGCGTAATTTTCCGTGTTTAATTTCTGGATGTTGTATCAAGTACTCCATGGCTGTCATGATTTCAGCAATTCCGGCTTTATTGTCAGCGCCGAGTAGTGTCGTACCGTCCGTTGTAATTAATGTATGCCCGACATAGTTTTTTAACTCAGGAAACGCAGAAGCGGCCATCGTCGTATTTGCATTCAACTGGATGTCCTGTCCGTCATACGCGTCGATTCGTTGAGGATTGACGTTTTTCCCTGTGTAGTCCGTTGCCGTATCAACATGCGCCAAGAAGCCGATAACAGGCATTTCTTTGTCCGTATTCGCAGGCAATGAGGCAAATAAATAGCCGTTTTCATCTAACGTAATTTCTTCCATTCCGATTTCTTGCAGTTCCTTTTCAAGAACGTGCAGCAAATCCCATTGTCCTGGCGTCGACGGGGTCGACGTACTGTCAGCGTTAGACTGTGTATCAATTTTTGCATAGCGTGTTAGACGTTCAATCAATTTTTCTTTCATTCGAAACTACCTCCCGAGGTTAAAGTGCGTTTATTGTATCGTCAGCGTCCATGTAGCCTTGAATCTATTATATGGACGCGTTGTATACGTGATAAATAGCTATGTTCATCTTATCAGATTGTTTCGATTTACGGAATACTTAACGACGCGACTTCCGATACTAGCAGCAATCAATACTTGTGCTGCGTAATAAGTGATCATCACGAACGCATCGCGGTAAGGGATTTCGACGATAAAACGGTCAATTGCAAGGACCGAATCGGAAAACATGAAGAGTAACGCACCGATGATGGCGAGTTTTAGTCCGGTTTTTATCGCCATCCAGCCCATCGTTAAAATGACCGCAATGTACGCAAGTATGGCGATCCCTAAAACGAATTGATCGGCCATGAATTGGGAGCCCGCAATCCAAACGGCCATTCCAATTCCGTAGGCAAGTAGTAAAATCGCTACCCAAATAGGAATTTTCTTTCGAGTAGCTTGTTTAAAGGCGAAAATATAGATGACATGTCCGATGAAAAACGTCACCAATCCTGCCATGAACCAATAAATGACACCGTCCGCAATCATACAGATGAATAACCCGAACAGGATTCTTTTTTTATAGGTTGAAGAGACGAGCGGTAAAGTTAAGGCGCCAAAGAGAATGATGAGTGCCATCGGAATCAGTTTCATGAATATTTTAAAGCTAACCGGCTCCGGTGGAATGAAAAAGATATAAACAGCGCTAAAAACAATGATTGCTGCTACGACTAAACTTCTCACAGTATGTACATCTCCTTTCTCTCATGTAGTTCGAGAGAGAGAAGGGAAATTCCTGCTAATTGAGTGTCGTTAATAATTTATTCGTCCGTAAAATGTCGATAAAGACATCGAGGGCTTTCGTTTGAAAGGGTGTACTCGTGACAATTGAAAATTTTCTTGGATAAGGGAGCCCTTTTACGTGCATCATTTGTAAATCACCACACGTCAGCTCTTTTTTAATGGACCAGTGAGAGAGAAGACTAATGCCAAGGCCAGCCTCAACGGATTCCTTAATCGGCTGCGTACTGCTAAAATTCATCAGTTTTTTCGGGGCAATTTGATGTTGGTGAAATAAATTATCCATTGCAGCCCTCGTTCCTGATCCTTGTTCCCGGGCAATCCACATTTCCTGTTCTAAAGCTTTTAACTCAATTGCGTCCCGCCTGTTAGCAAGTGGATGCGTTTTTGAACAAACAATTACCATCCGATCTTCCGCGAAATCTTCTACGATTAATTTCGATGCATTGAATGAACCTTCTACAATTCCGATGTCCAGCTGGTGACTTGCGACTAATTCCGCAATTGTTGTTGTGTTTCCAATCGTAACGGTAGGCAAGATGTCAGGATAGTTCACTTTTAAATTGGCGATAATACGTGGTAGGACATATTCTCCAAACGTGTAGCTTGCGCCAATTGACAACGGTCCACTTGCTTTATGTACGACATCATCGACAAGATTTTGCATTTTCGTATACAATGCGAGAATTTCCTTTGCGTGATGATACACAATTTCTCCTGCCTGATTGAGCCGAACGTATTTATTCGTCCGCTCTAACAATCTTGACCCGATTTGCTCCTCCAACTGCCGAATGTATTGGCTGACGGCGGGTTGCGTCATGTGATGCTCTTCAGCCGCACGCGAAAAGCTCTGTTTCTCTGCGACTGTTATGAATACTTGTAGCTGCTGATCCATGATGACCCACTCCTCTCTATTAATAACTGATTACTTATCATACCTATTATTATAATTTATTTTACTTATCATATGTACACGTTTATTCTAACAGCAGGAGGTGTTTGCAAAATGGCTTCAGATTCTGTGACTAACAAGAATGGGAATAAAAATGCCTTATGGATCGCCGGGATTGCTTTTACATTTTTCATTGCACTCTTAGGATTTTTATTAGCAAAAGTGCCTGGTTTTGACCATATTGGCCAATTGGCAAGTGCCATTATTATTGCAGTAGCATTCAGACAAATATTTGGCTATCCCGAAATGCTCCGTGCAGGGATTACGTTTTCGTCTAAAAAGCTACTTCGATTAGCAATAATTTTGTACGGATTGAAGTTAAATATCGACGTTGTCTTCAAAGATGGATTAGGGCTCTTAGTGAGGGATGCGGTCATTATTGCGTTTGCAATCGGGGCAATGGTGTTACTCGCAAAGTGGATGAAGGCGGATAAAAACATCTCCCTCCTATTAGGTGTAGGGACGGGGGTATGTGGAGCGGCCGCCATTGCAGCGGTTGCGCCAATCGTAAAAGCGAAGGATGAGGATACGGCAATCGGTGTCGGCATCATCGCACTGATGGGGACAGTATTTGCAATCGGCTATACAATATTGCGACCAATCGTTCCGCTTATTCCGACAGATTACGGCATTTGGTCGGGCATGAGTTTGCACGAGCTTGCCCACGTAGCGATTGCGGCTGCACCAGCTGGAGAAGATGCGTTAGCGATTGCGTTACTTGCGAAGTTAGGTAGAGTATTTCTTCTCGTCCCGCTCTGCTTTATTCTCATATATCTCATGAAACGTAAAAGCAAAGGGCAAGACGAAGAGCAGAATAAAATTGAATTCCCATGGTTCCTTGTTGGGTTCATCTTACTAAGTATTTTCGGTAGTTATGTGTTAGGGCATTCCATCCCTGTATCTGCTGGTTTTATGGAAGGCGTCAGCACACTCACAACTTGGTTATTGACTGCTGCGATGGTTGGTCTAGGATTAAACGTTAGCTTGAAGGATTTACGAGATCGTGCCATGAAACCGTTGTTGGCCATGACGATTGTGTCAATTTGCGTTTCTGTTTTAGCCTATTTTATTATTTGAACAAAAAAAGGACTCTTCGCTAGTGGAAGAGCCCTTTTTCATATAAATTAATGGACAGAATAGTTCTTGTGTGCAACGACAGTAAGATTGGATGCAGCTCCAATCCGGTCAGCATCATCGTCTGAAATCTTTACAATGACTGAGTTCTCGAGAATCTTTTGAATCGTCCCGTTCACTTCATGATCATTCCGAACAAATGTGATTTCTTCATCGATATGACGAGCTGAGACAAAATCAGAAACGTCTTTCTCCTTACGTGGAAAAGCCAATCGAATCCCTCCTATTGTCTTTTTTCATCATGCATTCCGAAAGAAAAAATGCTTAGGCTTGTCCTAAGCAAGTAGAATGCAAGATGAAAACAACTAGCTGATTGAAAACGATGTGCATCAAGTTGTCTAACACTAGTATAACATAAATTGTCGAACTTTGCTGAAACGTAAACGTATTAAAATGAATATAGTTGACAGAATACCTTAAGGGGTATATGATGTTTACTATAAAGTTAAGAAAGGAGCTGTTCGATTTGCATTATGATGATAAAGTCGTAAATCGACTTAAACGAATAGAAGGTCAGATAAAAGGCGTGCTACGAATGATCGAAGAAGGCAAAGATTGCAAAGAAGTCGTCACACAATTATCTGCATCTCGTTCAGCAATTGACAGGACGATTGGCGTCATTGTCAGTTCCAATATCATTTCCTGTATTCAAAATGCAGATGAAAATAATCCGATGACTCAAGAAGCCATTGTGAAAGAAGCTGTAGACTTGTTAGTAAAGAGTCGATAAAAAATCATTGACTCTTTTCTTTTTCTACGGTAATATACCTTACGGGGTATGGTAATATACAAAAGAGAGGGAGATTGAATTGACGGAAACAAAAAAGACGACCATTGTTTTATTCAGTGGAGAGTACGATAAGGCTATGGCCGCCTACATTATTGCAAATGGAGCAGCTGCATATGATCATGAAGTGACGATTTTCCACACATTTTGGGGATTAAATGCACTTCGAAAAGAAGAACAAATTCCCGTGAATAAAGGATTCCTTGAAAAAATGTTCGGGAAAATGATGCCGCGTGGTGCGGATAAGATGGGCATTTCAAAGATGAACTTTGCAGGGTTCGGTCCTAAAATGATCAAGCACGTCATCCAAAAGCATAATGCAATGACACTCCCACAATTAATCGAATTAGCGCAAGAACAAGATATAAAGTTAGTCGCATGTACAATGACGATGGATCTGTTAGGCCTTCAGCAAGAAGAGCTAATGGAAGGAATTGAGTACGCTGGCGTAGCTGCTTACTTAGCGGACGCTGAAGACGGCAATGTGGATTTGTTTATTTAAATCAAGAGAATCGAAAACAGCGCAAAGTGATCGATTCTTGGTTGAATGGTCACTTCATACAACAAAAATAGGAGGTTTTGGACGTGAAAGACATTACGACAAGTGAAGTGGCGAAGAAGTTGGCTGCAAAGCAACCAGTGCATCTGATCGATGTGCGTGAAGTCGATGAGGTAGCTCAAGGGAAAATTCCAGGGGCGGTTAATATTCCACTTGGTTTGTTAGAGTTCCGTATGCATGAATTGGATAAATCGGTTGAATACACAATGGTTTGCCGTTCCGGTGGCCGTAGTGGAATGGCGACACAACTACTTGAGAGTCATGGCTATAAAGTGGTTAATATGACAGGTGGTATGCTTGCCTGGGAAGGCGACGTGGAGTAACAAATTTTTTTATTCACCAATATACCCCTATGGGCATAAAGGAGTGCTGAAATGATACAGACAGATATGATTGTGGATGCGAAAGGTTTGGCGTGCCCAATGCCAATCGTGAAAACGCGGAAAGCGATGAAAGAATTGGCGCCGGGCAATGTTATGGAAGTTCAAGCGACGGATAAAGGATCGACAGCAGATTTGAAAGCGTGGGCGACGAGTGCCGGTCATCAATACTTAGGTACGACTGAACAGGATGGAACACTCACGCACTATGTAAGAAAGTCGAATGCTGATGAAATCCAGGAAAAAACGTACCCCCATATTGTTTCAAATGAAGAATTGGAGACGTTGCTTACGAATCGGGCGGAAATTATTCTTTTAGACGTTCGTGAAGAGGCGGAATATGCTTTCGGACATATACCCGGTGCAAAATCCGTACCATTGGGTGATCTTGATGCCGATTTGTCGATTGATAAAGATTCCCTGATCTATGTGATTTGCCGAAGCGGCAGTAGAAGCGATTTGGCAGCACAAAAACTGACGAATGCTGGGTTTGTGAATGTGAAAAATGTTGTTCCCGGTATGAGTGGTTGGAATGGAGCATTGGAAAAGTCCATGTAATGTGTGTTGATTTACAAACTAAACGAAATGTAAGAGGAGGATATAAGCATGACGGTTACAGCTATGACAGCAGGAGAACTTGCTAAAAAGGTAATTGCAAAAGAATCATTTTTCATCTTGGATGTGCGTAATGAAGATGCATTTGAAGATTGGAAAGTGGAAGGCGAAAATATTCAATACTTGAACGTCCCTTATTTCGATTTGTTGGATGGAGTCGAAGACGTTCTTGACCAAATTCCGACGGATAAAGACGTTGTGGTCATTTGTGCGAAGGAAGGATCTTCAATCTTTGTCGCAGAAATGCTTTCTGAAGAAGGAAGAAATGTTCACTATTTACAAGGTGGTATGAAAGCTTGGAGTGAGCATTTAGAGCCTGTTAAAGTCGGTGACTTGAAGGACGGGGGAGCCATATATCAATTCGTTCGTATCGGTAAAGGTTGTCTTTCGTATATGATCGTCTCTGACGGAGAAGCGGCAATTATCGATGCAACGAGAATGACAGATGTGTTTATTAACTATGCAAATGAACTAGGGGTAACGATTACAAATGTGCTCGATACTCATTTGCATGCGGATCATATTTCGGGTGGACGTAAAATTGCAGAGGCGGTCAATGGTGTTTATTGGCTTCCGCCAAAAGACGCAACGGAAGTGGTATTCGAGTATGCCCCGTTAGAAGATGGTCGGACAATTACAGTTGGGAATACGAAAATTGATATTCAAGCATTGTATTCTCCAGGCCATACAATCGGATCGACTTCCTTTATCGTCGATGATGCGTACTTACTTTCAGGGGATATATTATTCATTGACTCAATCGGAAGACCGGATCTTGCAGGGTTAGCAGAGGATTGGGTTGGCGATTTACGTGAAACGTTGTATCGCCGTTACCGTGAACTTGCGGAAGACTTAGTTGTTCTTCCAGCTCACTTCATGATTATTGAGGAATTGAATGCGGATGGTAGTGTTGCTGAGAAGTTGGGTACTTTATTCGCAAAAAATCATGGATTGAACATTGAGGATGAAGCGGAGTTCCGTGAATTGGTAACGGGCAATTTACCGCCACAACCTAATGCTTATCAAGAGATTCGACAAACGAACATGGGGAAAGTTGTACCAGACGAAGACACACAACGCGAGATGGAAATTGGTCCAAACCGTTGTGCAGTAAGATAAATCACACACACTAAAAGGAGAGATTTGAAATGAATATCGCAAAAGTATTAGATGCAAAGGCGTTGGCGTGCCCAATGCCGGTCGTACGTGCAAGAAAGACGATGAAGGAAATGGAAACTGGAGAAATCCTTGAAGTCCTGACAACGGATAAAGGCTCCGTTGCTGATTTGACAGCATGGGCAAAGTCTAGTGGTCATGAAATGCTTGACCAAAAAGAAGATGCAGGCGTCTTCACGTTTTACATTCAAAAAGGCTAATTAGCGTGGAGGGGTATCTAACCAGGTACCCTTTTCCTAATGAAAAGGAGGAATTACGAGATGGATTTGGCGTTTATCATTACTATATTCCTCATTGGTTTTGTGGGGTCTTATATTTCAGGAATGGTTGGAATCGGTGGCTCGATTATTAAATACCCGATGTTGCTGTACATTCCGCCAATGCTTGGACTCGTTGCATTTTCTGCACACGAAGTGTCCGGAATTAGTGCAATTCAAGTGTTTTTCGCCACGATTTCAGGTGTGTGGGCATATCGGAAAAGTGGCTATTTGAATAAAACACTCATTATCTATATGGGGAGTGCAATATTGTTAGGGAGTTTCATCGGCGGGTATGGTTCGAACTTAATTTCCGAGGGAACGATTAATCTCGTATATGGGATTTTAGCAACCATTGCAGCGGTGATGATGTTCGTTCCTAAAAAGGGACTTGACGATATCCCGGCAGATCAAGTTGTCTTCAACAAATGGCTCGCGGCTGGCCTTTCATTCATCGTAGGAATCGGAGCTGGAATTGTCGGTGCAGCGGGTGCGTTCATCTTAGTACCAATTATGCTTGTCGTGCTAAAAATCCCAACACGCATGACGATTGCAACGTCTCTTGCGATTACGTTTATCTCTTCCATTGGTTCAACTGTCGGTAAGGTTGTGACAGACCAAATATTATACGGCCCGGCAGCTATTATGATTGTAGCCAGTATTCTTGCCGCTCCATTAGGGGCAAAGGCTGGGCAGAAGATGAATACGAAAGTACTGCAAACGATTTTGGCAGTGTTGATTTTAGGGACAGCGATTAAAATTTGGTTGGATTTTTGAGTCAGTGAGTGACTTGAAGGTATTTGATAGAAGCGATGCGAAAGAGGATGATGTCCTTTTTCGTATCGCTTTTTTGGATGGGGGCTTGAGCTTTGATAACTGGAAAAGTATCCGGTGAACGAGTCAGATTGAAGATGAAAAAACGTAATAGTGGAGAATCGGTGATAAAGTGTCCCGAATCGGTGATAACGGCTCGAGAATCGGTGATAAAGTGCTCTGAATCGGTGATAACGTCCCCCGAATCGGTGATAACGCTGCATAACCGCTACGTGTCACTAATCAAACCGTTAAATTGTCAAAAGCATTTCTGCGCGACGTTTCACGCCATCTACTTTGATCCACCCGCGAAATCGATTCGCTGCGGGTTAGGGAAGATGCCTTGAAGACATGGCATACTAAGTGTGATTAATTCCTATAAAATGGGCGAGTGGTGATAAAAGCGGATTGAGCGGTGATAAAGTGGTCATAAGCGGTGATAAAGTGCGCGCGAGCGGTGATAACAAGACGTCGAGCGGTGATAAAACCTTCTTAAGCGGTGATAACTGGGAAAATACCCTGTTGACACATTCGTTTGATCAGGCATTCCATTAAAAAGAGGAGGATAGGATAAAACATAAAAAAATGCGTAAAGGCAAAAATTCGCCGGCATGCATTTTTTCTGCTTTACAATTTTTCTTTTTCATATGCATTAGTGGATTGGAGCGGAAAAAGGCCGACTCCTGCGGGATTGTAGCGCGAATGTTGAGACCCCGCAGGGAAAGCCGTCACGTAGAACGGCTTTTGCGAGCATAAGCGTAGCGTTGGGAGCAAGGATGCCTTAATTTCTGCAAAGTACGCAGAAATACGGCAAATCGAACTCTTCGTTGTTCGATTGGCTCAAGCACGCCCCGCGGAAAGCGTGCCTTTTGGAGCGCAGAGGAACGGTCTATTTAGAGTTCTGTCCCAGCCTCATCAGCAATTTACAAATTATTTAAGTGTTCTTGATGTGGCTTGGAGAATGCCTCCTTGGACTTGTTGAGCCATTTGCTTTTTCCTTGCGAAAATGAAGTATGAAGCGACGGTTAAGCCGGCGATTAAGAGCGTTAGTAGCGCTTGTGTACGTAGTGAGTCGATGGCAAGCATTGCAATGTATATGCCGATAATGCAAACTATCGAGAAATACGTAAGATATGGATAGAGCCACATTTTGATTTCAAGTGCGTCCGGGTTTTCTTTCTCCATTTTTTTGCGCATGCGCAATTGGGAGAAGGCGATTACTAAGTAGACGAGTAGTGCGACCGCACCGGATGAATTGATTAAAAACAGGAAAATGACATCGGGTGATGTATAACTGAAAATGACCGCGATGTACGAAAATACGGTACTAAAGAGTATTGCCCGGACAGGGACTCCTTTTTTACTTAGCTTCATAAAGGCTTTTGGTGCGTCGCCTTTTTTCGCCATCCCGAACAACATCCTTGAATTGGCGTACAATGCAGAATTTAAGCAAGATAATACGGCAGTTAAAACGATGAAGTTCATAATTTGTGCAGCTGCTGGGATGCCGATATAGTCGAGCACGGCCACGAACGGGCTGACAAGAATGTTTGCTGAATTCCATGGCAACAACGTAACAACAATCGCGATGGAGCCGATATAGAAGACGAGAATTCGCCAAATGACACTGTTTGTGGCAATACGAACGGCTTTTGTCGGATGATCAGACTCACCAGCTGCAATGGCGACAATTTCCGTTCCCATGAAGGAAAAGATTACAACCGTAATACCTAATAATACAGCGCCAAAACCGGATGGCATAAAGCCGCCTTCGCCTAATAAGTTAACCGTTCCAGGTGAATCAATACTAGGGAACCAACCGAAAATGACAGCCAAACCGAGTACGAGGAACAACCCAATACTGACGACTTTAATTAAAGAAAACCAATATTCGAATTCACCGAAAGACTTAACAGAAAAAAGGTTTGTCATTGTCAGTAATACAGTTAGGATCAAAGCCATCAACCAAAGGGGCATGCCAGGAATCCAATATTGGATAATTGCAGCGCCGGCAATGGCTTCGATGGCGATGACGACGACCCAGAAAAACCAGTACAACCAACCGATCGTGTAACCAGCCCATGGACCGATTGCTTCAGTTGCGTATGTAGAAAACGATCCGCTCGTTGGGTGTGCCGCTGCCATTTCTCCTAGCATCCGCATGACTAAGACGACTAAAAATCCTGCAAACGCATAGGATAAAATTGCCCCCGGACCAGTTGCGTTAATGACTGCACCACTTCCTACAAATAGACCTGCTCCAATGACGCCTGCAATTGAAATCATGCTAATGTGTCGGATCTTTAAATCAGGATTCAATTGTTGCTTCTGCTGTTCATCAGACATATGCTCATCTCCTTTTAAAATGACCTGTACCTGTAAGCGATTACAAATTAATTAAATGAAACTTTCTGATTACTATGTTAAGTCTACAGGAAATGGCTCTGTTGTGAATTGGACAAACTGTAAGGTGATTACGAGGTTGACTAAACAAACTGTTAAAATCGCCAGGATCCAACTTGTTCCTTCGTTCGGCTTACATTTTTCTGTAAGGTTACTAGGAGCGGATTATGAATGAATTCGATCTACATCCTTTTTCGCAGATTGTGATGCAATGTAGCGCTCCGCATGGATAGCTACTTCAAGGGCTAAACGATTTGCAGGTTCCATAAAGTCTTCGCCTAAAATGGCTTCCAACTTCTCTAATCGGTGATACAGTGTTTGGCGCACGATGAATAAACGGTCGGCTGTTTCTTTTTTTGCACCGCCGCATTCCAAAAATACACGCAAGGTTTCGAGTAACTCACTAGCCATCTCTTGATCATAGGCGATGACAGGCTCTAAATGATCTTTGACGTAAGCGGATAAGTGGTCAGTTGCGATTAATTCTGCCAAAAGGCGGTAGATGCCGAGTTTCTCATAAAAGGATGACGTTGCTAGGGAAGCTTTTTGTAAAGCAAGTACTTTTCGAGATTCTTCGTAGCTTTTCTTCAAATCTTTCACGTCATGATAAACGGCACTGCAGCCGAATCGGCACGTCGCACCGACTAAAGAATCTGCTTGGTCCAATTGGGCGATGTGTGAAAATAATTGAAGGAAGCGATCGACACTTCGTTTGGATTCTGCAGCCGACAAGAATGAAGCGATGAGCACAATTTCGTTTTTAGTACTTGAGACGGCAGGGAAAAACCCGTT
Organism: Sporosarcina sp. OR05; assembly: GCF_041414805.1. NCBI lineage: Bacteria > Bacillati > Bacillota > Bacilli > Caryophanales > Caryophanaceae > Sporosarcina > Sporosarcina sp. OR05. The sequence goes on from NZ_JANKJL010000011.1 coordinate 106,275, forward strand.
TTTGTGACAAAGGGATCGAATCATCATCGAACGTTGAATGCGGATTTCCTCCCAGTCATCATCGTCCAACTCTACATAAAGGTCATCTAATTCGATCGTGACAACACGATAATACATGTTTCGGCTAGGTGTCGGAAGGAACGTGTTGAGATCGTCTCGGTCGACTGAACGACCATTAAGCAGATTCCGAACAAATTCTCCTTCACTCTTCTGCTTGCGTTCTGCAATTGTCCGACTGCGAAGCGCCACTTGAGCAATTGCAAGAGCAGCCCTGTCCAATAATAAAAATGTCATATCGCTCATCGGTGGCTGCGATGCTTCAAGGCAAATGAATCCTAATCGCTGCCCGAGTCCACGCACTGGTACACAAGCAAAAGTTTGTCCCTCTGCTACAACCGTCAGCTCATTTGAAGAAGGTGTATTGACCAACTCTAATTCCTGTTGCAGTACTTTTCCGACTTCCTTCATTTCGGAAGGGTAATGGATTGTTTTTTGTTGTTCACCAATAAAAAGAACTCCTTGGCGAAACACTTTGTGGAGTTCTTGTAAAATCTTTAAAATGCCATTTGGTGAAAGGGATAAGTCAATGAATGTTCTTGATAGAGTATCTAATTGAGAAAGCGCTTGGTGGTGCTGATTAATGATCATCGTATGCAAGTCTTGAGTAATATCAACAAATTTCACTGTTTTTTCGAATACGAGGATCGGGAAATCATGCGTGTCTGCAAATTCAATGATATCTTGAGGAATTTCATTGAAGTATGCTCCGAGCTCGATACAAATGCAAGCTACATTTTTTTCTAGCAGTCTTTTGACATATTGCAATTGTGTTGGTAAATCGAGTTGCAACCCAACCCCTGTCGTTAAAATTAATTCGCCACCATTGATGAGAGACTCAAAATCTCGTACTTCCAATACGTGCGCCCATTTCACTTGGCGATGTAGACCATTCTTGCCGGCGACAACTTTGGCATCCTTGAACAATGGTCGTTTGAGGATAGTCCCGACCGTAATTTGGTGTTTTTCCAATGAATATCCCTCCAAAACGTAAAAAAAGTCTCGCGATCATTTGACATAGTGTAAAGTGAAAAGAGAATGAATTGTTTGTAAAGTATATGGAGAAGTGTAACAGAAAACCTTTTGAAACCGCAAGTAGAGAATAAAAGGAGGAGATTGTATGCAAACAGTATCAGTTGGAAAGAAAACGCTTTCAAATTTTGTGAATGGACAATGGGTAAAATCGAGGACGGACCGATATGAGGAAGTACCAAATCCAGCGACAGGTGAAATTCTCGCTGAAGTGCCAATTTCAACAGCAGAGGATTTAGAAGAGGCCGTTGCAGTGGCAAAAGAGGCATTTGGAAAATGGAAGAAGACACCGGTACCACAACGTGCTCGTATTTTATTTAACTACCAACAATTGCTTGTGAAGCATTGGGATGAGTTGGCGAAGTTGATTACGCTAGAAAATGGTAAGAACTACAACGAAGCATATGGTGAAGTGCAACGCGGGATTGAATGTGTGGAGTTTGCTGCTGGCGCGCCAACACTCATGATGGGGTATCAACTCCCGGATATCGCTTCCAATATTGAATCGGGCGCTTATCGCTATCCAATCGGAGTGATCGGTGGCATAACGCCATTTAACTTCCCGATGATGGTACCTTGCTGGATGTTCCCGATGGCAATCGCGACAGGAAATACGTTCATCTTGAAGCCTTCAGAACGTACGCCGTTGCTTGCAAATCGTCTTGCAGAGCTGTTAACCGAAGCAGGTTTACCAGACGGCGTGTTCAATATTGTGCATGGGGCACATGACATCGTCAACGGAATCTTAAGTCACCCGGACATTCCGGCAATTTCATTTGTTGGCTCCCAACCAGTTGCTGAATATGTATACATGACTGGAACAGCAAATGGTAAACGTGTGCAAGCACTAGCTGGCGCTAAAAATCACTCGATTGTACTGCCCGATGCGAATATGGATTTAGCTGTAAAAGACATCATTAACGCAGCATTCGGTTCGGCTGGTGAACGTTGCATGGCTTGTTCAGTCGTCGTTGCGGTAGGTGACGTTGCAGACACACTCGTTGAAAGGCTCGTTGAGGAAGCTGACAAACTGACAATCGGTAACGGGATGGAAGAGGGTGTTTTCCTTGGACCAGTCATTCGTGACTCCCATAAAGATCGTACACTTTCATATATCGAATGTGGTGTAGAAGAAGGTGCGAAGTTGTTACGTGATGGTAGAAAGGATCAATCTACTTCAGAAGGCGGTTATTTCGTCGGCCCGACAATTTTCGACAATGTAACGAATGAAATGAAAATCTGGAAAGATGAGATTTTCGCGCCTGTCCTCTCCATTGTCCGTGTGGATTCTTTAGAGGATGCGATTGCCTACGCAAATGAGTCTGAGTTCGCAAATGGTGCGTGTTTATTCACAGATAGCGCAAAAGCGATTCGTCAATTCCGTGAAGAAATCGATGCAGGGATGCTTGGTGTGAACTTAGGGGTACCCGCTCCAATGGCGTTCTTCCCATTCTCTGGCTATAAAAAATCGTTTTATGGAGACTTGCATGCGAATGGGCGCGATGGTGTCGAATTTTATACACGCAAGAAAATGTTGACTGCACGTCATTCATATTAAGGGAAGGGAATGTGGAGCATATGACAACAGTACACGAGCAAACGAAGTCGTTAGTGGAAAAGGATCGGGAGAATGTATGGCATCATATTTCAGCCTATAATGAAAAGAATCCTCCGATGGTTGTAGAAAAGGGTGAAGGTGCTTGGATTACGGATCATAAAGGGGATCGTTATTTAGATGGAATGGCAGGCCTTTGGGCAGTAAATGTCGGCTATGGCCGAGAAGAAATGGCGCAAGCAGCCTATGAACAGATGATAAAGCTCGCATATGTCCCAATGACGCAAAGCCATGGGCCTGCCATTGAGCTAGCTGAAAAGGTAAATGAATTACTTGGCGGGGATTATAAAATCTTTTATTCCAACTCAGGGTCTGATGCGAATGAAGTCGCATTCAAATTGGCTCGCCAATACCACCAACAAAATGGAGAAGCTTCCCGCTATAAATTCATCTCTCGATACCGTGCGTATCATGGAGGTTCGATGGGTGCGTTAGCTGCGACAGGTCAAGCGTTGCGTAAATATAAGTACGAACCATTGGCGCCGGGGTTCTTGCATATTGCACCTCCCGATAACTATCGCCGTCCAGCGGGCCAGTCGGTGGAGGAATACAATCTCCAACGTGCACAAGAATTTGAAGAGAAAATCATTTGGGAGCAAAAAGAGACGATTGCCGGCATCATTATGGAACCGCTTATTACAGGCGGCGGGATCTTAATTCCCCATCCTGTATATGTTGAAAAAGTCCAGGAGATTTGCAATCGACATGGTGTGCTACTCATTATCGACGAAGTCATTTGTGGATTCGGACGCACAGGGAAAATGTTTGGGCATCAGCATTTTAACTGCAAACCAGATATTGTAACAATGGCGAAGGGATTGACGAGCGCATATTTGCCGCTTTCGATTACTGCCATTCGAAAAGACATTTATGACAAATTCGATACAGGGGAAGACAACAGCCATTTCCGCCACGTCAATACATTTGGTGGAAACCCTGCCGCTTGTGCGCTTGCGCTGAAGAACATTGAAATTATTGAACGTGAAAACCTCGTTGATCGTTCAGCAGAGTTAGGCGAAAGATTGTTAAAAGAACTGGCGGAGTTGAGTGATCATCCGCACGTTGGAGACATCCGCGGTTTAGGATTCTTACTCGGCATTGAAATCGTTGAGAATAAAGAAACAAAAGAGCCAGCTACCAATGCCCGTATGGCCAAAATCATGGGTGATTGCAAAGCAAATGGCTTAATCGTTGGCAAGAATGGTGACACGGTAGCCGGCTATAACAACATCATGGCGTTGAGCCCACCGTTATCGTGCACGGATGAGGACTTTGATTTTATCGTCGCTGTTTTGAAGAAAGTGTTTAATGAAAATAAATAATCATTGTTCCAGTACTCTTTAGTGAGAGTGCTGGGATTTTTTTGTGTGGATAAGTAAGCATGGGAGAATATGATAATTAGTGGCTTTAATTGTGAGTTGGTATTATAATGTAAATATTCAGTTGTTTTATAATGGTGGACATGTATAAATTTGTAATAATTTGTTGCTATGAGACGGAGTCTTAGTTGATAGCCATTAGGTTTGGTTAAATGTAGAAGTTGAAGATGATCTGATTTTAACAGCATTCCAGCAATAATTTACTACCTGTAAGCGTATTGTTTAACCAAAAGAATTGCACTTAACAGAGCAATTACAGATGAAGGAAAGTATCTGACGAAAACGAGTAGAGGAACCTCGAGGGAAATATGTAAAAAGGTTCTCTCAACTTCCTCATGGCAAGGATGTATGCAGACGAATCTGTACGTTTGAGCGCAGACTAATTAAAAGGGGGGAGTAGCATATCATTAGACATGACATCTTGACGATACGCAAACTGTGCATGAGTGATTTCGTGCACGTTGTAAATTGGAGCAAAGATGCCACTTTTTGTGAAGCCAATGGGTGGGAGCATAATAGAAGGGAAGAAGAATTATATAAGTGGTGGTTTCAATGCGTAAACAATGATGCGGCAGATTTTATCCGCATGGCAATTGATCTGGGGGATCGGTTAGTTGGTTACGTAGACCTAGCTAGTATTCACAATGATTCTGCTGAAATAGGCATTGCGATAGGTGAACGTACGTTATGGGGTCAAGGAATTGGTGGCGAAGCGGTTCGTTGCCTGATGAAGTATGCTAGTGAAACGTTAGGAATCACCGTGTTTAATGCGGAAACGAACGAAGAAAATATACGGGCTAGAAACATGCTTCAAAAACTTGGGTTTGTGGAGGCAAGTAGGTGCGGTACAGAAGAATACATGGGGAAAGATAGCCAACTCATTCAATATCGATATGTACATTCATTTTAAATAAAGTACGGCATGTCTTTTGTAAAGAAGAGGAGTTTTTGCATTGTGTGATTGAACAGTATGCGGGATATCTCTTCGTAGAGTTGTGTGGAAAAAGATTTTGGGAAATTGTTACGTTGTGAAACTACGCTTATTGAGGGGGAGAGTCTTTGAAAAAGCTTGTCTGTTTGTTCCTCGCTACTTTTGTAATGCTTGTAGGTTGTACGGAAGACGATGCTGCCAAGTGGGAAATCAGTCCAACTTTTACAGTTGACGATAAAACCTATCACGGGACGGAAGGAAAGTTCGGCATTATTAAGGCAAATGGTGAGGCGGATGAATCCGCATTTCCGGCAGGTAAGGGTAGGCACTACGAAGTGTATTTTTTGGACAGTGACAAGTCTTATGTTGGAGAAAAATATAAGATGATCGCCAAGCATAAAGATAGCGGGGAGACTGTTCAATTGTATGAATGGGACATTGTGAACAAACAAAGTGGTGCGAAATTTGCACTGGATGAAGCGGGAATTTGGAAAGTTGAAGTGGAGGTTGACGGGGAACCGTTGACGAGTTTTGTGGTGGAGGCAGAATGATATAGATATAGAATATGGGGCTTTTAAGGGAGCTTCAAGAAGGAAGGAAATTGGATTGAAGAAAGGATTATTATTGTTATTCGTAACCTATGCACTTGCGCTATTCGTAAACTTTATGCCATCGATTAAGTATCCGGATGGAAACATGGGCGTACTGAATGTTTTGACGTCGGCTTTGTTTGTAGGGGCTTTGCTGTTTGTTCTCATGAAATTTGCCTTTTACACCGGTAAGGGGATGAAAAGGTTGAAAGTTTTTCTAGCTGTGGGCGTGCTATCAGGTCTAGCCGTTTATGGTATTACTTGAAAGCAGCGGTATGAATAATGCAGTTCTGGATATTATTCTTTCCGTCCAATACCCATTGTATGTGCTTTTCATCACTCCGTTATTTGGTTTAAATGTTGTGATGAATGCAGGTTATGGCGTTTTCTCGGCGATCATATCAGTCGTGTACTTGCTTGCTTTCGTCTCCATGATGTGGTGGAAAAGGGTACCAGTAGAGAGTGTGTAGATAGATGTTAGCATCCTTGAGAAATCCAAGTGCCGTCACGAACGACGGTTACTTGGATTTTTTTGTAGTGTGGAAAGGGATGAGGGGGGAGTTGTCTGTCGGTAATCGTTTTAATGAAAATACTTCCCATTAACTGGGTGAGTGGTGATAACTTGAGGTTAAGCGGCGATAAATGTCTATTGAGCGGTGATAACGGAAAAAGACGAGTTGGAGTAGATCATTTTAGTATGAAAAATAAGTGTGAAATGTCTGGAATTAAATGAATGACCATTCAATATTTCTGCTATTCCTCATCACTTTTTTGCGGTATAGTGGAAAATGAGGAATTTTGGGTAGAGATAGAGGGGTGAATCATTTGTTGAAAAAGATGTTTCAGAGAGAACGACCGACGACACCCGAAGTGGAGAAAATTATTTTTGAGAAATATTATAAACGTGTTTATCATACAGCTTATTTCATTGTAAAAGATCCGGATTTGGCGCAAGATATTGTACAGGAAAGTTTTTTAAAGGCGTTCAGGCATATGGATAGGGTGCACGAAATTGAGAAGATTGGCGCTTGGCTGGCGACGATTACGACGAGAACTGCAATTGATCATTTAAGAAAAATGAAAAGATGGAATGATTTCGCTGCAGATGACGTCTTACTTAGTAAGGAGCTGTCTAATGCAGAAGTCAATGAGTCATCCATTGTGGAGATAGCAGCTGAAAAGAAGTTGGTGAAGGAGGTTGTGTGGAGAGAGATTGAACGATTGACGCCTGCTCACAAAGAGGTTTTGTATCTTTATTACTATGAAGATTTGACGTATGAAGAGATTTCGGAGATGTTGGGCGTGAAGTTGGCAACTGTCAAAACACGCGTACATCGGGCGAAGTTGAAGTTGAAAGAGACATTGGAACAGCAAACGGAACTGATGGAGGTGGTGCTAAATGTCAAAAGCTGAAAAGCATGAATTGGATCACATCATCCGTGAAGCATTGCAGAAGCAGATGGATCAAAATCCAGATCCTAAAATTCCAGTAGAAGAGGCATGGAGCCAATTTGAAGCAAGAAGAAAGAGTTTGAAAAAAGTGCGTAAACCTGGACGGAAAAAGTTATATGGTAGCACTTTACTCATAATGGCAGCAGCTTGTCTTCTCTTTTTCGCTCTTGGCACCCCTCAGCAAGGATCAGCATTCAATAATTGGTTTGTATTCTATCAAAAGATGCAAGGGTCGGTTGTTCAAATATTTGGTGGCAATACAACGCATGTAACTAATGAGGATGCGCCTTCGACCGAGATGGAAGATATGGGGTACCAAGTGATGGATATTGAATATGTGACGGAACAGCTCAGCCTGGAAGAGGCACAACCGCTAACAGCCTTTAACATCAAGTCGCCGATTGTACCCGCTACCTTTGAATTGGCAAGTGTCACGGTCATTCGTCCTGAGAATCAGCTCAGTACAGACATTACGTTAAATTATGTAAGCATGGATAAGCAACTGTCTATTCAACAGAAATTACTCGATGGGGAATTTGGATTTGGTTTGTCTGCAGATCGCATGGATACAAAAGTAAAGGAAATCGTCATTAATGAACGCCAGGCCAATTTGATTACATTTAAAAATGGAGTACGTCAATTAATTTGGACGACACCAAGCCGGTATTATAGTATCGAAGGGAAATTGGAAGAAGCTGAGATTGTTGCAATTGCAGAATCGATGTAAAGGGTATAGTATACGTTTTACTTTTGCTTTTTGCCTTGAAAAATATTGTATTCAATTTATTGGCATGACCAGAAGCCAAATATTATAAAAGTGAGTTAGATTATTTGGTTTCACTGGGGAAAAATAGATTATAATAACTCACCGCAAAAGGTGTCCTCTTATATAGGGGTGGGTGTTAGATTCAAGAATATAGATTATGAATCTCCCATGATTATGGGGGATTTTT
>NZ_JANKJL010000012.1:0-112251 GCF_041414805.1 Sporosarcina sp. OR05
CGAGGCTGGGATGAGCCTGCCCATTATTTTGGAGAAATTGAGAGATTGATATCCGGTCAGCAAATTACACCGCAAGTTTTTACGGATCTCGTCAGCGAATATCTCATGGCTTTTCAAGATCGACATATGTCTTTCAATCTAAAAGGGGCGGATGACGTAAAACCGAGCACTCGAGGTTTCCGGATAAGAAGATATGAAGATGCGCTCTATGTCGTGGAGACTTGCGTGGAGGATAGGTTTCCGGTCGGCTCCAAGATCATTTCAATTGATCAACAGGAAATCGAAATGATCATCACTTCGGATCGAAGCTTTTTGCGGGAGACAAGTGCAGAACGTGAGGACTGGACACATCTTCTCAATAAATCATCATCCATTGAAATAGAGGATGATAACGGCGAACGATTAACGTTCGATTTGAAGAATTATGAACCCATCTTCAAAAAGTTAGCACCTTCGTTGGAGGAAGTTGATGAGGAGACGTTACAGCTCACTTTACCAAGCTTCGCCAACGTTGACGAGACGTTGGATTTCGTGAAGAACCATGAAGAAAAGCTAAAAGCATGTACAAATCTGATTATCGACGTACGAAACAATCATGGAGGGAATGGAAAATCTTTTTCGAACTTATTGCTGTACATTTTTCCACCAGATAAACACCCAAGCACGGGCGGTGAGTTGAAGGAGTTCAATTATACCAATCGCAACTCGGAGCTGTTCATCCAACTCTGCCAGCAGCTAAGAAAAGACATCACTGATGTTGAGACACTAAAATTCTTTGATTCGATTGAAGAAGAATGTGAAAAATATCGCGGTCAAGGTTTTGTGACAATGGACTTTTCGGATGAGTTGGAGACGGAAGCACTTGAGTTTGAAGGTACTGATTCCCCTAAGAATGTAATCGTGATGACGGATGTCTATTGCGCAAGTGCCGCCGAATATTTTGTGGAAATTTGCATGGAATCATCCAAAACGACCGTAATTGGACGCGCAACAATGGGCATCAATGACTACAGCGATTTGCTCATCAAGGAGTGGGATGGCATATACGCACTCTACTACCCGATGTCTCGCCGTATCCATAAAACGTCAAACGATCCGTTGCACGGGAAGGGAATCCAACCTGATCATTATATCCCTTGGACACCTAAGCACATAGATGAAGATTTGGATCTTTTGTATGCCATGAACATGGTACGAGAATGCAAGATTGCAGAAGGATAATTTGTAGACATTTCTGAGCGGATACGGGGAGGATTTTGAATGAAAGTTAATAAAATTTTTATTTCTATTGCTTTCCTATTAGTCGCTATTATTGTAATTATCGCGATAAAGAATATAAATTTTACTAAGCAATATTCATTTTTTGGTGAAATCGAGCGCATGAATATAGCTAGTATTGAAGTATTGGAGATTACTACTAACAAATCGGTTGTTAGCAGTGATATAGATTTCATTAGTCAAGTTACATCACTATTGAGCGATTTAGAATTAGATGAAGTAACCCAAACAAGTATTAAGTCAGATAAGTATTATCATATTTACATTAGTGAAGTTGGCTATTATCCACACCCAGCGATTGGTGTATCTGAAGGGTTAATTGAGCACAATGGAAAAGCCCAATATTTATCTGCCGAGAAGTCAACAAAATTAATTAATCTCTTAGAAGGCGAGATGAATAAGTGAATTAAATGGGTATCTTTTTCATTAAAATTCGCTGATAAACTGTCGTTTAAGCAATTTAAGGAGTATAAAATATGACATTCCGTTCGTTTGCTTAAGATGCGATGACTTTTCATTCAGTGTTTTCTATGTAGTTGCAGTTTATAAATAAGGGAGGAACAGAATGTCAAAGTCGATTATTTTTGATATGGACGGAACGCTTTTTCAAACAGATTTGATATTAGAATACGCACTTGAAGATACGTTTGAGCATTTGCGCTCTATGGGTAAGTGGAATGATCCAATACCACTCCAGCAATATCGGGAAATTATGGGGGTTCCTTTGCCGCAAGTGTGGAAAACGCTTTTGCCGAATCACTCCACTAAAGATCGAGAATATATCGATTCGTATTTTCTAGAAAAATTACTGAAAAACATAAGTGATGGCAATGGGAGCTTGTATCCAAATACGAAAGAAATTTTGAGTTATTTACATGAGAAACATTATGCCATCTACATAGCAAGCAATGGGTTAACTGTATACCTAGAAGCAATCATAAGTCACTATCAGCTAGATCAATGGATTACAGAGACGTTCAGTATTCAACAGATTGACTCATTAAATAAAACTGATCTTGTTAAGCGGATCATTGAGAAATACGGAATAACGAATGCGGCGGTGGTAGGTGATCGTCTATCGGACTTCAATGCAGCTAGAGATAATGGGTTACTATCTATAGGATGTAATTTCGATTATGCAAAAGAAGATGAGCTGTCCCATGCGCATTACGTAATAGACGATTTGATGGAATTAAAAGAATTATTGTCTCCGAATGAAAGGGAAGATTAGTAAAACGTGTTTTCTATCGTAACAAGAAATACTAAAACTTTCTGAATGGGGGTGGGGCTATGGGAGAATTTATTGAGAACTATAAAGGGTTACTATTGTTCATGTTTATCTACTGGGGGATTTGTTTTGCTATGCTTTTGGCGGATGGTAGTTTCCTTTATGTGATGTTATCGTGGAATGTCTTGTTAGCTGTATTGCCTCTGTTATTCATTATAAAAGCTGAGATGTCGATCAAACAGAAAAAGCTTGGCGTAACTGTGATTTGGCTCCTTCTTTGGTTATTATTCTTTCCAAATTCGGTTTATGTAGTAACAGATTTTATTCACATTTCCAATGATAAATTCTTATGGTTGCTAGACGTCGGGAGGTACTCGTCGGAATCGAGTGTTGCGTACAGTAATGAAATTATCGTTTGGGCAAAATTGTTCGTGATTGGATTCGGTTTCTTTTTTGCGATCGTAGCAGGGTTAGAGTCTTTCTATATTTTTGAACGGAACGTGAGAAGGAAATATTCAGTCGCTAGTAGTTTTTGTGCACTTTCTGTCGTAGCTGTTCTTACGGGGCTAGGAGTGTACATTGGAAGATTTTTGCGATTCAACAGTTGGGATCTATTTTTTAATCCGATCGCTTTGATAAAAGAAATCATTGGAGTAGACCTATTTGCATTGCAATTTATCTGTGTTTTCACAGTCTTTGTTGCGGGCAGCTATTTGCTTTATCGGACAATTCGAAAGCAATCTGGACATCGAGAATATGCGTGAACGTTTTGATTTTTATCGTTGTTTATTTTAATTCGTTAAGGATGTGTTGCATAGATGTGGAAGGATTATATAGGCACTATATCAAAAGAATACGCATTCAAATCTCCAGCTTCTGAAGCTGAATTACGTCAGATTACCGATGTGTTACATGTTGAATTACCAAGGAAGTTACTAGAATTATATGTTGAAACAAATGGGGTGTTTGATCAATTTGGCTGCCCCTTAATATGGTCGACCACTCAAATCGTAAAGGATAATTCGTTTTTTAGAAATTTCACTGACTATCAGGATTTGTATATGCCGTTTGATCATCTGTTATTTTTTTCGGATAACGGTTGTGGTGATTTATTCGGCTATCGAATACTAAACGGCTGTATTGAAACGGAAGATATTTACGTATGGAACCATGAAGACGATAGCAGGACGTGGGTCGCTTCCTCTTTGGAAACGTTTATAAAAGGTTGGATTACTGGTGAACTTACTACATAAGGTGGGGGATCTTAATAGACCTTATCGCTTTCTGAATTCATTAAAGTAGAAGAGGAGCGAGCATATGAGAAGCAAACGACCTTTTATCGGTTTACTTATTCTGTTCATTTTGGCTAGCTGTTCGTCAAGTGCTGACTGGAATGCGTCATTTGTTGTATGGGAGGGAGATATGTATGAACTTACTGAAGAATACGTTGAGGGTGATGAAAACATCGGTAAAGTCACGAAGGATTCCGATAGAGAAGGAACGTATTCTGGGACTTTTTCAAACACATACAAAAAAGGGACGAAGTTGTATTCCATCGAAGGGATTCCTACAGATGAAGCGATTGCAATTGAGGAAAATGGTACCTTTCGAAAAGCGATTAATAGCGGGAAGTATGGAGAATAATGACTTCTTGTGTAATGGAGGTCTTTGATGAAGAAAAGGATAGGTGTGCTGTATGTTTACGAATGAACAATTACAAAACTTAATGGAAGGAAAAATTATCGGGCATCAATTCCCCTATGATTCCTATTCCGAGGAAGAAATTGAAGCACATATCCGCAGGCTATTTTATCGAATCAACCGTATTCCGAACTTGGTATGTGAAGCGGAGTGGAATCATTTTGGAAGCGGTTATGCGTCTTTTGTTGAGTTTTTTTGCTATCGAAAAGAAGATGTTACCCTCTTTGAAGAGAAGGGGAATCGTCGGACGCTTATTACAAAAGGAATCATTATTGATGTTTGTCGTTTAGCCCCTGTCGCCATCATGGGTGAGGACGACAGATATAAAACGATTTGTACAGAAACGAACGAACTAGTTGGTGGGGCGTATGGCACATTGTTAGATGACCCGCGCCGATTGACTGTAGGAGAGCAACTTCAAACAGTAGCACAAACGTTGAGTCAAGCTTTAGTAGAATTCGATTACAATTTGTTAGAAGAACAACTTATCCATCACCCGTTAACTTTTCAAACCAATATCCCGACGATCTATCGGAGGCCGAAAGACTATTTAGTGATGGATGCCATTTTTTATTGGATTGATTAATAATGTGGCGACAGAGATTATAACGCAAAGGTGTGAGTGAATTGGAAATGCTTGTTAGCTTTTTCATCGGTCTATTGTTTTTATATGTAGGTTTTCTTGCCTCTTTCAAACAAAGATGGCCTTGGATTATAAGGTTTTTAGTTATTTTCACGGGTGTTGGATGGATTGTATATTTCTTGTTTTTAGTGTTTCAGACGGTATTTTCTGTTTAACTTCCTTCCCATTCCCCTCTATTTGCACAGCTAAATCCTTCCGCAAATCAACTACCCAATAAAAACCATTGAATATGAACACTTGTTCTGTATATACTATAAAGAACAAGTGTTCTTTATTATGGAGGAATGCGTTATGTATGAAAATTTGCCGGACCGAAAAGTTGTTTGCCTTGATATGCGGAGTTTCTATGCAAGTTGCGCAGCGGCCATGGAAGGATTGGACGTCATGGACACACCAATCGCTATTATTGGCAATAAAGAACGAAAAGGGGGAGTCGTCTTAGCTGCTTCGCCTGCGCTAAAGAAGGAATTTGGTGTGCAGACGGGCATGCGCCTCTATGAAATTCCTGATGATCCTTCCATTCGATTAATTGAACCGAAAATGCAGTTTTATATCGACGTATCGATGGAAATCGCGAAGCATTTGAATCGATACGTACCTAAAGAGGCGATTCATGTGTACTCTGTCGACGAGAGTTTCATCGACCTGGATGGAACGGAGCGCTTATGGGGAAATGCAGAGGATACTGTGAGACACATACAAGATGAGCTATTTGGACAATTTCAGCTGCGTTCAGCATGCGGCATGGGACCGAATATGTTGCTATCAAAGCTTGCGTTAGACTTGGATGCAAAAAAGACGGGATTTGCCCGTTGGCATTATACCGATGTTCCTGCAAAGTTATGGCCGGTAGCACCGTTAAGCAGAATGTGGGGAATCGGCAATCGATTAGAAAAAACATTAAATACAATGGGGATTTTTTCAGTTGGAGATTTGGCACATACGCCACTGGAACGTCTAGAAAAAAAGTTTGGTGTCATGGGCAATCAGTTGTATCACCACGCGCATGGCATCGACTTGTCCGATATGGGGGCACCTCTCCTTGAGGGACAAATCAGCTATGGGAAAGGGCAAATTTTGTATCGTGATTATACGAAGCGGGCAGATATTCTTGCGGTTCTACTTGAAATGTGTGAAGATGTCGCACTGCGGGCGAGGGAAGCGAGAAAAGCAGGGCGAACCGTCCACTTGTCCATCGGTTACTCCAAAAACGCACTTGGCGGTGGTTTCGGACGTTCTCGCTCCTTGCCTGAGGCGACGAATGACACGATGGCGATTTACCGATTGTGTACGAAGTTGCTCGACGAATTCCATGACGGCCGACCGGTCAGGCGCATTGCCATCAGTCTCTCCAATTTGGAGAATGAATACACGATGCAGCTCAGTCTGTTTGATGAACATAAATGGCGCAATCGTCAGTTAGGGAAAACCATGGATGCCTTGCGAAAGAAATACGGATCTACCGCAATCTTACGTGCAGTCTCTTACACAGATGCAGGGACAGCAATTCATCGATCGAAATTAATTGGCGGCCATTATAAATAAGAAAAACTGTCCGGCTCATCAAGTAGCCGAACAGTTCCGCTTTTATTTGATAGTAGGCAAATGTCGGCGTTGTTTGTAGAGAAGGACAGATGCAAGCAATAGTAATGCACCTGACAGCAAATACGTTATCCGCACATCCCATAATTCGGCCAATAAACCGAACCCTACTGAGCCGATTGCAAACAAAAGGGAAACGAGCGCACTTTGCGCCGCGTACACTTTAGGCAGTTCATCAGTAGTCGCATGTTGTTGCAAATACGTATCCGTTGCAATGCCCTTCAGTTGTTGGAACACACCACTTAAGCCGACAAGCACAAGGGCGACCAAACCTATCTGCGTAAAACCAAAAAGGATTGTGACGCCACAAATGCCAAAGGACGAGATGAGCAAAATGCGTTTCAGCAACTTTTTTGTTGCAGATGCAAAGCGGGAAAAGAAAATTCCACCTACGAGCATACCGACAAAAAATGCTGTATTCAAATAGCCCCACCAAGCTTCGGTTTCTCCTAAAATTTCTGTGACAAACACATAAAGGATGGACGCAATCCAGACGACACTGGCGACTGCCTCAAAAGCAATAGTGACATGCAAACTTCTAAAAAGCGGCCGTTTTACAATGAGCATCCACCCTTCAACGAGCTCATTCCGTCTCCGAATGGATGGCGTTTGCTTTGTGAAAACGGTTGGGTCAACGAGCTTCATAAGGAGCGCTGTGGCGATGATATAGATGGCAACCGTCCACAGTAAAACAAAGTGTCCGCCTGCAAACGCAACAAATAAACCGCCGAGCGCCCATCCACCTAAATTGACCGTTTCGTAAACAATCGAGAAAAAGCTATTGGCTTTGACAAGTTCATGTGGTGTGACGAGACGCGGCACCATCGCTTGGCTTGCCGGTGCGGCCCATCCATCCAAAAAGGCAATGACGAATACGAAAACAAGTATCGACAGCACACTGAATGACTGGAAAACGAGTACAACGAGGATGCCGAGTGCAATCGTTTTGAAAACTTGTGAATAGACGAGTAATTGCTTAAGCGGATACCGGTTCAATAACAGCGGTGACAACAATCCACTAATGAAACGGCCGATCATCGTAAGGAAAGGAACTAAAGCCAATATGAAAGGCGATTCAGTAATACGGTAAAGCACTGCGATGAGCCCGACAATATAAATGATGTCTCCGGAATTCGCCAATGCCTGGCTCATCCATAGAAGACGGAAAGACTGACTGTTCATTCTTACTACCCCTTTACAATCGTAGTGATCTGATTAATACAGGGCAGTTTTTACACACGTTTCACTCCTCGTAATTTTTATCAAAAATCAGGTGTTTTAATAACAAATTATATAAAAGGCTGGTCATAAAAAAACTATAACTACCGATTCACTCTAACCTGACAAGCAGTTTCAGCATACAAGTGTCTTCACATGCTAGTCGGCTGGAGTGCAGGCGCCGAAGAGCAAAAATGTGCTCCCAACGCTACGCTTTTGCTCGCAAAAGCCGTTCTACGTTACGGCTTTTCCTGCGGGGGAATAGCACGAATGGTGAGACCCCGGAGGAAGCGAAGCGGACGAGGAGGCTCACCCGTGCCCCGCGGAAAGCGTGCGCCGAAACGCAAGCCGACGGGTTCAATAAAGTCTACTTGTAAATAAGAGGTTAATTAAGACAACTGAAAATTAAAGTACTTTTCATACACAAAAGATTATTTCCTACATGCTAAATAGTGTTACATGATGGGGTTCGTAAGAAGGTTGACAGTCAATCCGTTTTAGTTGTTTCTTCCGTTTCAATTCAGCTATGTCGGCCTCTAATTGCTCCACTTTTTTCATCAGTCGTGAAGAGTCTATCGCATTGCGCACGATGAAAAAGAAAAGAAAGGAGCCGATGACGAAAGCGAAGATGATCGTCAAAATGAATGTAGTTAAATCGAGACCTACATATTCACCTCGTTTTATTGGATGGTTCTTCCATTATAGCAACTCGTTGCCGGAAAACCAATTAGATAAAGGCAAAAGCATACAAACTCAAGAAAGGACGTTATGCAATGATCCGAGATCGCGGGCGTATTAAATGGACAGCGATGATGCTACCGGAACACGTGGAACAACTGCGTGAATGGCAAAAGGAAGATGGCTATGAAGTCAGGAGACAGCCTGATGAGCAACAAATCGAAGAATGGAATTTGCGCATACAGGAAGCACTCGAAACGAAAGAGCAACTTGTTGTCCACTATTGGCGGGAGCCTGACGTAGTGTGTGCAAAAGGTTTCATTCAAAAAGCAGATGTGCTGGAAGGGGTCCTGCAACTTCAATCTCCAACTGGTGTAGCACATCGCATTCCATTTGTCGATATAAAAAGTATTTCAGATTTCGAATAATTTGTGTGTCGTACCTTTTCTATTGTTCACACTTTTGATAGACTATTCAAAGATAGAGAAAAGAGGGGGAATACTGTGAAAGTTCTAGTTCAGCTTGGCTGGTTTTTCAAACAACGGAAGAAACAATACGGGCTCGGAATCGCAGCGCTTGTATTTGTCTCTTTACTGCAGCTGCTTCCTCCAAAGATCATCGGTTTCATTGTCGATGATATTACTGAGGGGACATTGTCAGCGAGTGAGCTGACAAAATGGCTAATTGTGTTGTTAGTCGCAGGGGTTTTGATGTATGTGTCACGCTATTATTGGCGTGTCATGATTTTTGGTTCTGCAGTCTTGCTGTCCAGGACGATGCGGGAAAAGTTGTTCAATCATTTTACAAGAATGTCACCGTCTTTTTATCAAAAGAGACGTGTTGGGGACTTAATGGCTCATGCAACAAATGACATTAATGCGGTTCAACAAACTGCGGGAATGGGGATTCTGACATTAGTTGACTCAATTTCCACAGGAGGATTTGTCATTTTGACGATGGCATTGACCATCAATTGGAAATTGACATTGATCGCTCTCATTCCATTCCCTCTCATGATATTCTTGACAAGTTATTATGGTCGATTGTTGAGACGCCGTTTCCGATTTGCGCAAGAGGCGTTTTCCAACTTGAACGATAAAACGCAAGAAAGTATTTCAGGCATTAAAGTCATTAAAACATTTGGGCAGCAAAAAGAAGACATTGACGATTTTACAGACTTATCGACTGATGTCGTTGCAAAAAATATGCGAGTTGCCAAAGTGGATGCACTTTTCGATCCGACCATTACGGGTATTTTTGCGCTTTCCTACATTTTGTCTTTCTATTTTGGAACAAAGTTCATCATCGCAGACCAAATGACAATTGGAGATATGGTCGCTTTCGGTACATACCTTGGGTTATTGACATGGCCGATGCTCGCCTTCGGATTCCTGTTTAATATTGTGGAACGCGGGAACGCATCATATAGTCGGATTACGGAGTTGCTATCCATTACACCTGATATCCAGGACATAACAGGTGCAATTGATGAACGTCCAGAAGGAAATCTTCATTTTAATATTGAGGAATTTACGTTTCCTGACGATAAAAGTCCTGCACTCCGAAACGTGCATTTCACGTTAAATCGGGGAGAGACACTTGGTATCGTAGGGAAGACCGGTTCAGGAAAGACAGCTATCCTTAAATTGTTGCTAAGAGAGTTTGAAGGCTATAAAGGAAAAATCATTTATGGCGGAAAGCCGATTAACCAGTATAAGCAACAGCGGTTACGCGAGTCGATCGGTTATGTGCCGCAAGATCATTTCCTCTTCTCGACAACGATCGCAGAAAATATCGCCTTCACAAATCCTAAAATTGACCGCGAAAAAATTTATGACGCGGCAAGGCTCGCGCATATTCACGATGATATACTCGGTTTTGCACAGGGCTATGAAACAATCGTAGGAGAACGTGGTGTATCATTATCCGGCGGTCAAAAACAACGGGTGTCAATTGCCAGAGCACTTATCATGCAACCAGAATTGCTCATTTTAGATGATTCATTATCGGCAGTTGACGCGAAAACAGAAGAAGCGATCCTTGAATCGTTAAAACGTACACGTACAGGAGAGACGACAGTCATCACTTCCCACAGACTTAGTGCGATTCAACATGCCCACAAAATCATTGTCATGGATGAAGGGACGATCGTGGAAGAAGGAACCCACGAAGAGTTGATTGCACTTAATGGAAAGTATAAAGAAATGTACGATTTGCAGCAGCTTGAAGTACTTGTCGAGCAAGGAGGGGAAGAGTGATGCAAATGGAAAAACAACCGAAATTGACGGCAAAAGATCAATGGATCGTGTTTAAGCGATTAATGCGCTATGCCATTCCGCATAAAGTGAGCATTTCTATCGCATTGTTCTTCCTACTCTTAACCATTACAGGAAGTATTGTGGGGCCCTTAATTATCCAATCATTCATTGATAATCACTTAACACCGTTACAGTTTCCAAAGAATGAAGTAATGACACTCGCACTAACGTATATCGGACTCCAAGTATTCATCGTCGTTGTCTCGTACTTTCAATTGTTACGCTTCCAAGACATTGCGCTGAAGGTCATTCAGCAAATGAGGATCGACGTATTTACAAAAGTACAGGGTCTCGGAATGCGTTATTTTGACAAAACACCTGCAGGAAGCATCGTGTCACGTGTAACAAATGATACCGAATCCATTAAGGAAATGTTCGTCAGTGTCGTCGTCACGTTTTTACAAGCGTTCTTTGTCATTATCGGCGTCTACATCGCACTGTTTTCGCTTGACGTGAAACTGACATTTGTCTCTATGCTGCTATTGCCTTTATTCATGGCGATTATCATTGTTTATCGACGATACAGTGCAGACTTTTATCAGGATATTCGAGAGCGACTCAGTCAATTAAATGCGAAAATTGCAGAATCATTATCAGGCATGGGCATGATTCAAGCATTTAGACAGGAGCAACGATTGGCGAATGAATTTGATGATATAAATGAAGGCCATTACAAAGCAGGTATGCGAAATATTAAGTTCGATAGTATTTTGCTTGGTCCATTCATCGATTTACTTTATGCCGTAGCAATCGTTTTTGTCTTAGGTTATTTTGGATTTCTATCACTGGACAGTGCTGTAGAAGTAGGTGTTATCTATGCATTTACTACGTTGATTGGACGATTATTCCAACCTGTTCAACAAGTTATGCAAAGAATGTCCATCTTTCAACAAGCACTCGTATCAGCATCGCGTGTGTTCAAGCTAATGGATGATCCCGATATGGAGCCAGAACAACAAGACACAGCACACAAAGCAATTCAAAACGGAACGATTGAATTTAAAAACGTGACGTTCTCTTATGACGGTAAAAACGATGTGCTGAAAAATATTAGTTTTACAGCGAATGCCGGGGAAACTGTCGCGCTTGTCGGACATACGGGTAGTGGAAAAAGTTCAATCATCAATTTACTCATGCGCTTTTATGAGTACAATCAAGGCGAAATCCTCATTGATGGTGTGTCATTGAAAGACTTACCGAAACCGGAACTGCGCAAGAAAATCGGCCTTGTCCTACAAGATCCATTCCTCTTTTATGGGGATATAGAAAGCAATATCCGCTTGCACCATCAAGGAATGTCTTCCGCAGAAGTTCGCGGTGCGGCCGAGTTCGTCCATGCGAATGAATTCATTGAGAAGCTGCCAAATAAGTATGCACAAAAAGTGACGGAACGCGGCTCGACGTTCTCAAGTGGACAACGACAACTCGTCGCGTTTGCAAGAACAATTGCAACCAACCCTAAAATCCTTGTACTAGATGAAGCGACCGCAAATATCGATACAGAAACAGAAGTCGCCATTCAAGCTAGCTTGGAGAAGATGAGAAAAGGAAGAACGACAATTGCAATTGCTCATCGGTTAAGTACGATTCAAGATGCAGAACTAATCCTCGTGTTGCATCAGGGAGAAATTGTTGAACGTGGAACGCATCAGCAGTTACTTTCTCAAAAGGGATTGTACTATATGATGTACCAACTACAAAACGGTATTATGGACGACGTCAGTTGATGAAAAACCAGCCCTTTCACTCAAGAAATGAGTGGAACACGGCTGGTTTTCTTTGTGGACAGGAAACTCGCAAATAATTTGTTCATAAACTGTTCACAGTCAAATATCGCGTATTTTCCAGTTGAATTTGATACGATGAGGAAAGATTACGTAAAGGGGAGAGAATGATGGGTACAGATTTAAATATTTTCCTCGCTTTTGGAGCGGGCTTTCTCAGTTTCATATCGCCATGTGTCCTGCCATTATACCCGGCGTTCATATCTTACATTACCGGAATGTCCATTGAAGACTTGAAGTCGGATTCCAAACGCATGAGTCGTAACGGGATGCTTCACACTGTATTCTTTTTACTCGGATTTTCAGTCGTATTCGTCTTTTTGGGCTTCAGTACGTCTTTTGTAGGAAGTTTCTTTATCCAGTATAAAGATTTGTTAAGACAAATTGGTGCAATTTTCATCGTCTTATTCGGCTTAATGGTTATCGGGTTGTTTACGCCGAAGTTTTTAATGAAAGAACATAAACTTCAGTTTAAAAACAGACCGGCGGGTTATTTAGGAACAGCTTTAATCGGGCTTGCATTTTCAGCAGGTTGGCAACCGTGTATGGGACCGATCATTGGTGCAATCATCGGCCTAGCAGCTGCTAACCCAAGTTCCAGTATGTTGTATATGATGATGTATGTATTAGGTTTTGCCATTCCATTCTTCGTCTTGTCATTTTTTATTACACGACTGGGCTGGATCAGAAGAAACAATCTTATGATCATGAAAATTGGTGGATATGTGATGATTGCGTTCGGTCTATTGTTGTTCTTTGACGGCATCACATTCATTACAAGTTTACTCAGTCCAATTTTTGGTGATTTCCAAGGGTTTTAATAACGTTTAATGCCGTTAAGCATGGAGCTTAACGGCATGTCTTATAGAAGTGGAGGAAAAGCCGATGAACGAAATCGGAAGTTTTGGCCAATGGTTGGAAGTATCAGCAACTGAAAAACAGCTATTATTGTTTGTGAAGACAGATCATTGTTCTGTATGTGAAGGGTTATATCCCCAAGTAGCAGCACTGCAAGACAATTATTCGTTTCCTTTTTACAAAGTAAATGTGGCAGTTGTTCCTGAAATGGCCGGGCAATTGTCATTATTCACAGCACCTGTCGTTCTTTTATTCCATGAAGGAAAAGAAACAGCTCGGTTCGCGCGGTTTGTTCAAATGGAAGAGCTGAAGCATCGTATGAATGAGCTTGCGGAGTGGGAGCGGAACGATGTTTAAACTGGAACAGTTCGTCGACTATGTTTTTAATGAAATTCCTTCCGTTTACTTAATTGTCGGCTCAACATTTGTCTTTCTTTTTATGGGAACACTTGCGTTTTTCGTACGTGCAAAGGCGGCAGAAAGACCGATTAATGCTAAACGAATCATTTTACCACCACTATTCATGTCAACCGGTGCATTCATGTTTTTATTTGAGGAATTCAGAGTACCGCTTGCACAAGTCATCGAGGCTTCTCTTGTCGGACTCGTTTTTTCATCAATACTAATCAAAACAACAAATTTTGAACAACGAGACGGTAACCTCTATGTCAAGAAGTCGAAAGTGTTCCTCATCATACTTTTGACGTTATTCATCATCCGGCTTATTGCTAAGTTCGTGTTAAGCAGTTCCATTGATGTCGGTGAGCTGGCAGGGATGTTTTGGATTTTAGCATTTGCCATGATTCTGCCTTGGCGAATCGGGATGTTAGTGAAGTATACGAAAACATCCACGATGAATTGAAGGACATGTAACATGTTTTAGTAATCACTATTTTGAATGAGCGGATAATGAGGTTAAATACTTGTGGTTAAGTGTCGTACGAGAAGTAAGAGCTATTGTACTTCTTATTTGACTCAGTACACCGTTTTGTAGGGGTCAAGTATAATGAGAACGCTTCTAATTGCCCGTCATCACCATTTTTGAGCACTTCCGGGTAATTAGAAGACCTCTATATACCAACAGCATCATTTTAAGCGGATGTTAGTCTAAGTAAAAATGAATTTCCCCATGATCCAATAAGTTAAGTCTTTTATCTACTTATATCGTTCGTATATGTGAAAGCATAAAAAAGAGGCCTTCGTTATACAATAACGGGTGCGGTTGATGGTGAGAAAACGCATAAACGCAATTGAATTAGTAACCCAATTAGCATATGATTTAAACAACAATTAACAGTAGAAAAAGCAAGTAAAAACGCACAGACGTAAAGTATTGTGCGTTTTTATTTGCCATATTTTCTTGTTATAGTTTTCTTATTTCTCACTCCTCAATCAGGACCGTTAGTTGATCGTATTAATATAATAAACCAGTAATGTACCAGAGAATACGCTCCAAATTCCTAAATCCACAAGAGTAATAATAAATTCTTTCTCTTCTCGTTCGTATTTATATTCAAAAATGGCTCGGAATATTTTTCCAACAATAGAAATGGCAATGAACAAAGAGAGCCATACCAAATTCAGATTGAACAAGAAAAGAACAAAGACAATGACGGCTAAAACAACCAAAGATATTTCTACCCATTTGTGTGTATCGTTCACATATCTAATTCTTCGCGGGTCAATAATGTTATATTTCTGTCTTATGAATTTTGTTAACAAGTAATTGATAACATATATGATAGCAATAAAAATATAGAACTTAAACATCTACACTCCCCCTCCACTAGTAGTGACACCCCTTACTTATCTTTGTTGCTCAACCTGTGCCGTTTGTTGATTCATCTATTATAACACGTAACCTCTAATCATTTTCAAAATATTCACTCGTGCCAAATAAGGTATTTTTACATTAACCATTTTATCCAGCAATTTAACAAGTGTTTTAACAAGGCAATTAGCTATGACGCATAAATTTACGTGCTATTGCTAATTCACTTCTAGTTTTAGTGCGAATTCTCTCATGGAAACAGCCCATACATTGGTAGTACAAAAAAAACAGGGACACTCATTCATATGCGAATAGTGTCCCAAAATGTTAGGTCATATAATGTTTTTCCCCGTGTATTAAAACCGGTAGTTATACAAGAGGGCCTCTTTTTCGTTCAATTAAATAAATGCTCATAGGGCGTCAGGTCGACTTCCATCGAATCCAACTTC
This sequence comes from Sporosarcina sp. OR05, assembly GCF_041414805.1. Taxonomy (NCBI): domain Bacteria; kingdom Bacillati; phylum Bacillota; class Bacilli; order Caryophanales; family Caryophanaceae; genus Sporosarcina; species Sporosarcina sp. OR05. The sequence continues at coordinate 15,529 of NZ_JANKJL010000012.1, forward strand.
CTGCGTAAAAATTTATGATCGCGTTTTGGTGTGGCGACGATGTACCCGCGGATAATATGATCAAAGCCAATTGTGTTTGCTCGATCTTCCAAAGCAATTTGGCCGATTTTGGCAGCAATTTTCTGTTTAGCTACGTCACGGAATAATTCCGGAACGGGACTGACTAATTCGTTCAACATACTTTTCGCTTCATCATTCCAAAGATGAAGGGATTCATTGACGTAATGTTCTTCCCAATCAAGTGTTGATTTGCCATCTGCTTTCGGAAACACTTTCAGGAACTTACGGAACATGAAAAAGCCGCCGATTCCGAATAACCCTACAAGTACAATGCACCAAAACAAGATGAACCACATAAACCAATCTTGCAACTGTCTTCACCTCTTCCATTCTACTATCCATTATAAGAGCAATTAAAAGAAATTACACGAACAATGTATCCTTTTCTGCATTTCGTAGCTATATAGTGTGTGAAAGGAGGGGATGACAAATGGCGACACTCGAATTTAGACACGCAGTTGGAAAAGTGTACTTTGACGGAGGTCAGACGGAAGACGGTAAGATGATTCGTAAATCGAAGTCCTACCGCCACATCGTAGAAGATGTAACAGCAGATAGCCTGTACAACGCGCTATCGCAATTGGCTCAACTCTCTGCCTACCCATTCATTGGAGCAGAGAAAGTCGAAACAGCTGACATTATGAACTAATGGAAAAGGAGGAATGAACAATGGCAAAGACATTACAACTAAACTTCACAACAGCAGCGGGTAAGCAAGCATCCCTGACGGTGGACGAACCGAAAGAAGGTTTGACAGCGACTGAAGTTGAATTGGCCATGGCGCAAATCATCAGTGCAGGTGCATTTGAAGTCGATGGATCTCCATTTGCAGCGGTCAAAAGTGCGCGCATTATTGAGCGAAATGTCACCGAATTAGTACAAGTGTAACCGATTAGCTCTCCAGTTCCGTACTGGAGAGCTTTTAGCATTTAAAAAGGAGGTTGTGAAGATGGAACAATGGCTAACTTTCATACAGCAAATCGGGTTTCCGATTTTTGTATCCTTTTACCTGTTGCACCGGCTTGAGACAAAACTCGAAGCAATCCACAATGCGCTCGTTTCTCTAAAAGTGAAGTAAACTTCACGGATCTGACAATGAATCGTCAAGAAGGAGAGGGTAGTGCGGTTGTTTGTAAATCGCCTATCCTCTATGATAAAGTAAACAGTGATGTGGAGGAATTTGTAGATGCGAAAAAAAATAGTGTTTTCAGCAATGATGTCCATTATACTTCTATTGAGTGCATGTTCATTCGGCGGGTTTAAAGCAGATCACAAATACAAAATCGAGCCGTTTGAATTTACGAATCAGCACAATGAAAAAGTTTCATTGGAGAGCTTGAAAGGAACCGTTTGGCTAGCGCAGTTTGTCTTCACAAATTGTGAAACCGTCTGTTTGCCGATGATGGCCAATATGACTGATCTTCAACAGCAACTCCAAGATGAAGGAGTAGAAGATTATAAGCTCGTTTCTTTTAGTATCGATCCTCAAACGGATACACCTGAAGCTTTACAAACGTACTTGGACTCATTCGATCCAGTTGACCAAAGCAAGTGGGAAATGTTGACAGGATATAGCCAAAAGGCAATTGAAAACTTTGCGATTGGTTCATTCAAAACGTTTGTGAATAAAGCGCCAGGGGAAGACCAAGTTGTCCACGGCACTGCATTCAGCTTAGTGAATAAAGATGGTGTTGCAGTAAAAACATATAACGGGGCAACAGAAGTTCCTTATGAACAAATCATTAAAGATATGAAGGCGTTAATTAAACAAGATTCCGAGTCATGAGTAGGGGATAGAAAAGGGTGGTGCAGTGAAGAAACGTAAACAAAAAAAGATTTCGAACAAGACAAAACTGTTCATGATCATTTTGTTAGTGCCGATAGCTGTGACCACCTTCACGCTATCTGCCATTATTTGGACAAGTGTGCAACATCCTGAACTCATCAAAAAATCGGCAAGTACATTGCTGGAGTTCCAAGACCGACATACAGGGACGACAATTCCTGAAGAGTACATTCCAATTTACAAGGATGCTGCTGAAGAATACAACATCCCATGGACACTGCTTGCTGCACATCATCGGATCGAAACGCGTTTTTCCACGATGGATCCTTTACTATCGCCAGCTGGGGCAGAAGGGCATATGCAGTTCATGCCCTGTACATTTGTCGGTTGGTCGTATCCGGGTTGCAGTGGATTAGGTAAAGGTGACATCCCGGAAAAAGATAAAACCGATCCAGCAATCATTAAGCAGCATGGTGGCTACGGCGTCGATGCGAACGGGGATGGAATTGCAGATCCATACGATATTGAAGATGCGATTTTCAGTGCAGCCAATTATTTATCCAAAAGTGGTGCAGCTGATGGAGATATCGAAAAAGCGATTTTTCATTACAATCATAGTGATAAATATGTAGAAGATGTTCTTTGGTTTTTTAATGAATTCGAAAGTCAACGGCTTGCAAACGAATAAAAGAGAGCAACTAAGAGAAAACTCTTAGTGCTCTCTTTTTTCATTCTCCTCATGTCGCTTTACGCATAGACTTCATAATGAGGCTTACAACGAACACGAGAATAATCGCACCTAACAATGCTGGTAAGATGTAAAAGTCCGATACTTTAGGACCCCATGAACCGAGCAACATGCCACCAATCCAAGCACCTACGATACCAGCAATGATATTACCGATAATGCCACCAGGGATATCTTTTCCTAAAATAAGTCCTGCAAGCCAACCGATAACGCCTCCAATAATTAAGAACCAAATAAAGCTCATTTTCCTTCATCTCCTTTTAGTAATTGATAATTGCTTACGTAGTATTTGAATATCCGATTATTTGATACCTCAAACATTTTCAGCAAAAAAAATTACTAAAAAGGATTTTTATCACCGGACGATTGTTGCCCCTAATGTTTGCTCAAAATGACGCAACGCCCAGTCATGTCCAGCTGGATCAAAGCTCGCAACACCTTTTTCATGAATGACGAGTTTGAATCCTTTGTTGTACGCATCAATAGCCGTATGCAAAATGCAAATGTCTGTACAAACACCCACAAGGTGCAATTCATTTATGCCACGTGCGCGTAGTTGAATTTCGAGAGGTGTACCTGCAAATGCACTATATCGTGTCTTGTCCATCCACAGTATTTCTTCTTTTCGTTCTTCATACAATGTATGAAGCTTTCCGTATAGATTCCGTCCAGTGGTCCCTTTAATGTTATGGGGAGGAAATAATTTTGACTCAGGATGAAAAGGATCATTCTCTTCATGAATGTCATTTGGCATAATGACTAAATTACCGTCATGTAAAAAGTCCTTCGTTAGATTCGTAATGTAATCTTCCAGGTCAATCCCAGGTTGTCCGCAAGTTAATGCGCCATCTTCAGCAACAAAATCATACGTATAATCAATCACTAACAACGCTTTTTTCAACAGTTCCCACACTCCCTTTTATTCTTTCAATACCTATCATGCCATACAAAGACAACTATATCAGTAATCCATCATTCAGAAAAGTTCAAACGATTGCACGTGAAATGTGTTCAGAATATACTTAAACTATAGATAGATTCATAAGGGGATGAAGAAGTGCACGACGCTTTAAAAGCATATGCATCATTGAAACGACCATTTGCAAGTCTTGACATGGAAGCGATGGATTGGAATATTGGCATGGTCAACAGGCTTTCAAAAACGAAGCAAGTCCGGATCGCAACAAAATCTGTTCGTTCTGTGGAGTTGCTTCACTATATCGCGCAAAAACTAACCAATCATGTGGGGTGGATGACATTTGATTGTGAAGAGACACAGTTTTTACTTGAAAAAGGATTTGATAATTTTTTAATAGGCTATCCCCAAATTGAAAAAGCTGCAATTGCTTCGTTAGTTCCTTATATAGCAAATGGCTCAAAAGTCGTTTTTATGGTTGATTGTGAAGAACAACTTGCGTACTTGAATAAAATCGGAGAAGCATTCGAAGTCCGTTTGGACATTTGCTTAGACATCAACCTGTCTACTGAATACAAGTGGATGTATTTTGGAACAAGACGTTCTTCTTTACACACGCTAGAAAATGTTATGCGTTTATGTACGAAACAGCAGGAATACAAATGGACAGACATCGTTGGCATTATGGGCTATGAAGCGCAAATTGCAGGTGTTACAGATCAGTCGTCTTCAAAGTGGCAGACCCCTGTCATCCGCATGTTGAAACAACACTCCAAAAAGAAATTGGCTCAATTCCGGCAAGAAGTCGTTCGTGAAATGACTAAGTCCTGTCCTTCCATTCAATTTGTCAATGGAGGCGGCACAGGAAGTATTGAGTTTACAAGTCAAGCAGAAGAAGTGACTGAATTGACGATCGGTTCCGCCTTTTTTTATCCTGCATTATTCTCGAGATACGACCACACACCCTATGAACCGGCGATGACGTACGCATTGCGTGTGACGCGGAAACCGAGCGAGCAAATTGTCGTTTGTCATGGTGGGGGCTATGTAGCGTCAGGCGCTACCGGTGTGGATAAAAATCCAGTTCCGTTATGGCCGCCCAACCTCACTTTATTGAAACATGAAGGAGCAGGGGAAGTCCAAACGCCTTTATATGATAAAGACCGCACGTTGAAAATTGGCGACACGGTATTTTTCCGTCATGCAAAAGCAGGGGAACTATGTGAACATTTCACTGAAATTCATGCGCGACGAGGTGATCGATATGTAAAAACATTTAAAACGTACAGAGGTGAAGGGAGATGCTTCATATGATGCGTGGTAAACGGGAGTATTGGCAAAATTGGGCTGAAAATCTTTCTGCACATCCTGAAAGCTTTCATTACCCACAAACAATTGAAGAAGTGCAACAAATCATTGACAGTTGCAGAATTCGCGGAAAAACGTTAAAGGTCGTAGGAGCCAGCCATTCATTTAGTGCGGTTGCCAAACCTGACGAAGAAGCACTTTCTTTGGAAGAAATGAGAGGACTCATTGCGGTCGATCGTTCCTTGATGGAAGCGACGTTTTGGGCGGGTACATATTTATACGAAGCGGCACCACTGTTAGCATCCGCCAATATGGCTTTTGAAAATATGGGGGACATACAAGAACAGACGATTGGTGGAGCAATTAGTACAGGCACACACGGAACTGGTAAATACTTAGCATCCCTCTCCAATCAAGTCGTCGCTTGGACTTGGGTGGACGGAAACGGTCAAATTCGACATCACCGTCGAGAGGATGACGATTTATCGAAAGCGTTAAGCATCTCTCTAGGGCTATTAGGTGTCCTCGTCAAAGTAACAATACGAACGGTTCCGCTCTATAGTCTTACGGTGACCACAGAAAAAAAGTCTTTTAAAGATGCAAAGGCTGCGTGGACAAACGCACTTGAAGCTCATCGGCATATTGAATGGTTTTACTTTCCGGGTGTTGAAACCGTACAAGTGAAATCAATGGACATGATTCCATTGGCTAAGCAAAACTTCCGATCTAAATCTCTTGAATTCATTAAAGATGGCGTCATTGAAACGGTCGGTTTTAAACTGATGTCTGAAATGGTCCGTGTGAAGCCACGCCTTTCAAGAAAGGTGACAAAATTTGCCGCCGCGACCATTCCGACGGGTAGTAAAGACGGCTATTACTACGAAATGTTTCCGTCAAACAGACTTGTAAAATTCACAGAATGCGAATACGCCATTCCACTTGTTGACTTTGAAGCGTGCCTGGAAGAGATGCATGACTTCCTGAAAGCACATCCGTTTTACGTGCATTTTCCAATCGAATGTCGGGTGAGCGCAGGTGAAGACGCTTTTCTAAGCCCTACGCAAGGAGTAGCTGTCGCTTATCTAGCTTTCCATATGTACAAAGGGATGGACAACGGTCCTTATTTCAAATGGGTGGACACGCTTATGAGAAAGTACCGTGGCCGTCCCCATTTTGGGAAATTAAACACGTTAACTTCGAACGATACAAAAAAGCTTTATCCGCATCTTGAACACTTTCATGCCGTAAGAAGACAGTGTGATCCACAAGGCATATTTCTTACAGACTATATGAAAGGCCTTTTGTAAACAAAAAAATCCAGAACATCGGCAAATTATCAGCTAAATTGATGTTTTAGATAGAAGAAATAGGTTATAAGATGGATGACGGGAAAAAGACTGGTTACAGAATTGTTAACGTCTTTAATGAGAAAAATGCCTACTCATTGACCGCTGTTGCTAGCTAGCTTACATTGTCGACAACTATTTTCTAAGTCATTACTTTTTCTTATGAAAGACTATAATTTTTAAGTATTTTACTTATGAACGTAGCTGTATTATGATGTAATAGAGAAAAGATGCTTATTTACAGCCTTTTCAGTAGATAAAGGGAGGAATACACACATGGCTAAAAGTAATTTGCATAACAGCCGCAAATCGTTTGAGCTCAATGGTAAGACGTATAACTATTACCATATTAAAGCGCTTGAAGATGCAGGCATCGCGAATGTTTCCAAACTGCCTTACTCAGTAAAAGTGTTACTTGAATCCGTCTTACGCCAATATGACGGCTATGTCATCAAAGATGATCATGTTGAAAACCTGGCAAAATGGGGCAAAGATGCGGATAAGGATGCAGAAGTGCCATTCAAACCATCACGCGTCATCCTACAAGACTTCACAGGTGTACCTGTAGTCGTTGACCTTGCAGCGCTCCGTTCTGCAATGGCGAAAATGGGTGGAAACCCTGACAAAATCAACCCGGAAATCCCGGTTGACCTCGTCATCGACCACTCCGTACAAGTTGACCGTTACGGTTCCGATGATGCATTGCGTCTGAACATGGAACTTGAGTTTGAACGGAATGCTGAACGTTACCAATTCTTAAGCTGGGCACAAAAAGCGTATGACAACTACCGTGCAGTACCACCTGCAACAGGTATCGTTCACCAAGTAAACTTGGAATACCTTGCAAGTGTCGTTCATGCGATTGAAAATGAAGATGGTACATTCGAAACGTACCCAGATACACTCGTTGGAACTGACTCCCACACGACAATGATCAATGGGATCGGTGTACTTGGATGGGGTGTTGGTGGTATTGAAGCAGAAGCAGGAATGCTTGGTCAACCTTCATACTTCCCAATTCCAGAAGTTATCGGTGTAAAACTAGTAGGTGAACTTCCAAACGGAACAACTGCTACTGACCTTGCGTTGAAAGTAACTCAAACATTACGTGCGCATGGTGTTGTTGGTAAATTTGTTGAGTTCTTCGGACCAGGTGTATCTAAATTGCCACTTGCCGACCGTGCAACGATTGCCAATATGGCACCTGAATACGGTGCAACTTGCGGTTTCTTCCCGGTAGACGAAGAGTCACTTGACTACATGCGTTTAACAGGACGCGACGAGGAGCACATTCAAGTCGTCAAGAAATACCTTGAAGAAAACGATATGTTCTTCACAGTCGACAATGAAGATCCTACGTATACGGAAGTTCTCGAAATCGACCTTACGAAAATTGAAGCAAATCTTGCAGGTCCAAAACGTCCACAAGATATGATTCCACTTTCTGATTTACAACGTTCTTTCAAAGACTCCGTTGTAGCACCTGAAGGCAACCAAGGATTCGGCCTAACGCCAAAAGAATTTGACAAGAAAGCAACTGTCAAGTTTGAAGATGGACGTACGGTTGGTATGAAGACAGGTGACCTTGCAATTGCTGCGATTACATCTTGTACAAATACATCCAACCCTTACGTTATGTTAGGTGCTGGACTTGTTGCGAAAAAAGCTGTTGAAAAAGGACTTACACCACCTGCATACGTGAAAACTTCACTCGCACCAGGTTCAAAAGTCGTTACAGGTTATTTACAAGACTCCGGTCTAAATGAATACTTGGATCAAATCGGCTTCAATACAGTCGGTTATGGTTGTACGACATGTATCGGTAACTCCGGTCCATTGCTCCCTGAAATCGAGAAAACGATTATCGATAACGACCTTCTCGTCTCTTCGGTCCTATCTGGTAACCGTAACTTTGAAGGCCGTATCCACCCTCTTGTGAAAGCAAACTACTTGGCATCACCGCCACTCGTTGTTGCCTATGCACTTGCAGGTACAGTCGATATCGATTTTGAAAAGGATCCAATCGGCAAAGCAAAAGACGGTACAGATGTGTACTTCAAAGACATTTGGCCATCCACTGAAGAAGTACAGGAAGTCGTTAAAGCGACTGTTACACCTGAACTCTTCCGTAAAGAATATGCACGTGTTTTCACTGAAAACGAAGCATGGAATGCAATCGAAACAACTGATGATTCCTTGTACGATTTCGATGAAAACTCAACATATATCCAAAACCCACCGTTCTTTGAAGGACTCTCGAAAGAGCCTGCGGATATCCAAGCGCTATCAGGACTTCGCGTCATCGGTAAATTCGGTGATTCCATTACAACGGACCATATCTCTCCTGCAGGTGCGATCGGTAAAGATACACCAGCTGGAAAATACTTGCGTGAGCGCGGCGTAGAGCCTCGTTACTTCAACTCATACGGTTCCCGTCGTGGTAACCACGAAGTCATGATGCGCGGTACATTCGCAAACATCCGTATCCGTAACCAAATTGCAAAAGGTACAGAAGGTGGATTCACTACGTACTGGCCAACAAAAGAAATTATGCCAATCTATGATGCTGCGATGAAGTATCAAGAAGACGGCACAGGCCTTGCAATCATTACTGGTAAAGATTACGGAATGGGCTCTTCACGTGACTGGGCTGCAAAAGGTACTTCCTTACTCGGCATCAAAACAGTCATTGCTGAAAGCTACGAGCGTATCCACCGTTCAAATCTAGTCATGATGGGTGTTCTTCCACTTCAGTTCATGAATGGCGATAGCGCTGAATCACTTGGCCTAACAGGTGAAGAAGAAATCAGCGTAAACATTGCGGAAGGCGTAAAACCACGTGACATCCTAAAAGTGACGGCAACTGCAAAAGACGGTTCTGTTAAAGAATTCGACGTCCTTGCACGTTTCGATTCTGATGTAGAAGTAGACTACTACCGTCACGGCGGGATCCTACAAATGGTTCTTCGTGATAAAATGAAGAATAACTAATTTATTAAGAAAAGGCATCCGAAACAATCGGGTGCTTTTTTTTATATTTGCATTATTAGAGTGCTGTTCTATTGATCATTCAAAGATTAACTTGCAACGGAAATCAGACCCGTACACAGGTTAAAAGAACAGCATTTCTCATCTCTCTTTTGTATAATGATTATTGAGGTGAAGAAAGTGTTCGTTAGTGAAAAAGAGATTGAAATTAGATATGCAGAAACCGACCAAATGGGAGTTGTCTATCATGCCAATTATTTAGTGTGGATGGAGATTGGACGGACGAATTTGATACAAGATTTAGGTTTCACATATGCTGGGCTTGAAGCTGAAGGGTATCTTTCTCCTGTTATCGATTTGTCGATCCAGTACAAGGCTGCTATGAAATATGGACAGACGGCAACCGTTCGTACTTGGGTGGAATCACATGGGAAGTTACGTACTGTCTATGGCTATGAAATTTTACATGAGGATAAAACAGTTGCTGCTACGGCAACTTCTGAGCATGTTCTCGTTAAAAAAGATAGTTTCCGACCTGTTTCTCTACGAAAGATTGATCCTGCATGGGATGCAAAATACGTAGAAATCTGCCGGGTGGCCGACTAATGGCATTCGGCATCGATCGAGATGAATTGAAACAATGGAAATTGGCGGTTCGTTCTGGCGAGATGGCTTTTCTAACACATTACTGGCTAGATGATCGTTTTCCAGGTTGCAAAACCGTTACAAAAGCAGGTTGTGCGAATGTGGAAAGACTAAAGGATTGGGGTAAGACGTACGGATTGAAACCTGAATGGATTGACTATAAACCCGGCTTTCCTCATTATGATTTGTTTGGCAAAGTAGAACTTCAAGTATTGATGGACGAAGGGCTTATGGAACAAATTAACCGTTTCAGTTTGCTTGAAACACGAGAGACGACTTGACAGATGGATTCATTGAATGAACAAAGTAGTGTTCATTCAAATTTCTTTTGCTACATATAACAACTACACCATGGAGACCAAAGTACAAGGGGGCAACCTTTGTGCTTTTTTCTGTTGTTCACAATGCTAACCGAGTGATTCGCCTAATTGCTCAAAAGGTGCGCCGCATACGATTACATAAAGGCGAATGTCCAACTGAAAGGTGTTGTCCTGGATGGAATCGATTTTATTTATCGAATCCGCGCGGTCGGGTTCAAGCCGTGAAGCATTAGCGGCAGCTACTCGGTTAGGCTTTACACCCATCCTCCTAACATGTAAAAAGCGGTTTTTATGTCAGTTTGATGCAAGTACTCAAATCTATTGTTTAGATCATATAAATGAGCGCGTGATTCGGGAGACGATTCAAGAACTTAGGCAAAAAGGCTATATGATTCGTGCAATTATGAGCTTTGTAGACCCGTATGTCTCAATGGCGGCTACACTTTCTAATGAATATTGCCAATCCGCTATTTCCGTAGAGGCATTGAAGGTCCTAGAAAATAAATGTGAAACACGTAACGTATTAAGAACAAATTCTACGTCTATTTCCTATGAAGCTTTTATTCCTTCCGCAATCCAACCTTCATTTTCTACGACCGATAGAAAATTCCCACAAATATTAAAGAAAGCTACATCAAACGGTTCAAAAGATCTCTATAAAATTGAAACAGCGGAGCAATTGGAAGCAGTAATCGAAAAAATTACGATGACCAATGGCTATGAACAATGGCTCCTTGAAGATTATGTCGAAGGGATTCAATACATTATCGAGTTGGCTGTATACGAAGGAATTCCGAACGTTATTGCGATCATTCAACAGGAAATTACACATGACGTAACGTTTGTCGTGACCGGATATGACGTTTGTATGACGATCGAACCGAAAATGGAGAAAGAATTAACTTCTGCGGTCGATGAAATCATTCGAGATATCGGTTTGTATCACGGCACTTGCCACTTAGAAATGCGCTATACAGATCGGGGATGGAAACTCATTGAAATAAATCCGAGAATAGCGGGTGGGGCAATGAACCGCATGGTGGAAGAAGCGTTTGGTATTTCGATTGTGGAGGAAACGATCAAGTTGTTTATTGGTAAAGAACCAGATTATCACAAAAAGAAAATGCAACCCGTTTATACATCCTATATAACGCTTGCAAAGGCAGGCTATTTATTACAAATAGAAGGTGCAGAACAAGCGAAATCGACACCAGGAATGATTGAGGTACACGTATCTGCAGCAATTGGCTCCCTCATGATGCCTCCATTGTCGATGGGCTGTCGCTATGGATACGTCATGGCGAAGGGGATCACCCAAGAAGAAGCGAAAAATCGTGCGGAACATGCGGCAAACTTACTGACGTTTTACTTGGAACCGATCGACTGAACATCCATACATGGAAGCGGAGGGATATACGTTGGATACTTGCTGTATTTGCAAAGAGATGGAAAAATTGCTGAATGAACAAAAGCTGTTGGAGGGCTTCGGGAAAGATTGCCGGTACTTGCAGCTGTCAAGAAAGATGGATACAATTCCATTCATGTTAGTCAATACTTACAAATTTAGCCACTTCCAAGCGATGTACAATAAAGGACTGACACCTTTTTTCAGAATAGAAAGCCTGATACCTTCAACTTGTTGCGCAAAACTTCGATTGCTGAAACCTTCTAACCTTGCAGGTCGGTATACGAATTGTGTAAGTGATTTGTATACGTTGCAAAAGACTGATGTGTGTATCCACGTCAACCTCTGTTGCTTCGTTGCTATTGAATCATTAGCGCCTCAACTTGTTGACAGAACGCCTCCTTTCATTGAAGTGAAAGTATAGGAAAGTTTCATGCTCTATGCGCGTGTCCTTGTCATAAACGCAAACACTTGCATGTACTAGAAGGAGCTGTCAACGAGAAAGGGAGTTTGCGAATGACGATTATTGGGATGTTGCACCATCGGAAAGATCCGACAACCGTCGTGAAAGCTTATGCATTTGCGGCAATCGCGGCGGCAGAAGGTGCACAATTTTATTATTTTTCACCGGGAGAAGTCAATTTTGTGAATCGTACCATTAAAGGACAAGTATATGAAAATGGGAAGTGGACGACGAAAATCATGCCGTTCCCGGATGTCATTTATAATGCCGGCAGTCCAGAGAAATTGGCAAAATCGAAGAACGTTATGAAGAAATTGAAAAATGACATTCCATTCACAACGCATTCGATTGGAAATAAGTGGAGCGTTAGTAGGCGACTAAAAGAAGCAAAAGACTTTGCAAGCTATTTAATCCCAACAGAAGTTGTGAAACATGCCGATCATTTCCTTCATTATATGAGTGCGTTTGAGAAAGTTGTTTTCAAACCGATCGATGGTCGAAAAGGGCAAGGGATTTATTTTATCGTGAAAGATGAAGAACAGTTTGTCGTAAGAGGACACGGTTTCTATCGTACATTTTTTACCGCACAAATCGAAGAATTCATCGCCAATCAACTGGAAAAGGAAACATTTATCGTTCAACCTTACATTCAATCTGTTACAAAAAGTGGCCAAGTGTTTGATTTCCGTCTACACGTACAAAAAGATGGAAATGGGGAATGGGTCATAACGACAATTTACCCTCGTGTTGCGCCGAAAGGTTCCATTATCGCGAACATTAATAGTGGCGGCTACACAAATTATTTGGATCCCTTTTTGGAACAGGAATTCAAGCAAGACGCCTATAATATTCGAAAAAAACTAGAATACTTTTCCTTAGCCTTGGCAAAACATCTTGATGAGTTGCAAATGGAGAAGTTTGGTGAAGTCATCGATGAAATCGGTGTTGATATTGGGATGGACGATAACCAAAAAATCTGGATTTACGAAGTGAATTGGCGTCCCGGTTGTCCTCCAACGTTTTACTTGGAAATGGATGTCGTGAAAAACACCATTCAATATGCAATGTATCTTGCAAACAACCAAGAAGTCATCAAGAAAAAAATTCGAGCAGTTAAACGAAGTCGTGCAAAACAACAGGACCAAATTCCGATCATCGGGATTACAGGAAGTGCTGGGAAAACGACAACGAAAGCGTTTCTCGCCTCAATCTTGTCGAAGAAGTGGAACGTTTTCGAATCAAAAGATTACTGGAATACAACGGAACATACAAAAAAGCATGCCGCAGAAATTAATGCTTCCCACCAGGCAGTCGTCCTTGAATATGGGATGGCTTATCCAGGAGTCATTACAGAACATTGCAACATCATTAAACCAAATATGAGTATTGTTACGAACATTGGCTTGGCGCATGTCGGTAACTTCAACGGGGACCCTCGCGGCGTTGCGAAAGCAAAGTCTGAACTAATTCACGGGATGGACCAAACTGGAATTCTTTGTGTTAATCGGGATAACGACAATTCAAAATACCTCGAAACGGACAATTTTAAAGGGAAGATTGTTACAGTAGGAATTCATCGCCATGCCCATTATCGTGCATATGACGTTCAATATGCAGAAAACGGCATGAACTTCAAAATGAAGCTTCACAACGAAGAAATTGAGTTGTTCATACCGATCTTTGGTGAACATCACATCTATAATGCTCTGTCGGCCATTGCGATTGCTGATCAGTTAGGCTTCACACCAATGGAAATCAAAACAGGACTCATTTTCAAGAAGCCGCCGAGACGGTTAACAATTTACGACTGCAAAGACCAAATTAAACTAATCGACGATACAGTCCATTCCCATCCTGAAGGGGTCCGTGCTGCGATAGACGTTCTGACAAACATCGCAAAAAAACGTAAAATCGCCATAATCGGTCAAATGCGCGAACTCGGCAACTTGCGTGAAGCGGAATACCAAAAAGTTGGGGAGTATGTTCAACAGCAAGGAATTGACATCTTGATCACGTACGGTTTCAGAACAGAAGAAATCGGGGCGCATGCGATTGCTAAAGGAATGAAAGCAAGTAACGTTCACCATTTTACAGACCGCGAAAAACTCCATGCGTTACTGAAAGATTTGCTCCAAAAAGAGGATACGATTCTTATTAAAGGGGCAAGTAAAACAAACATGTTTGAAACGGTACAATTCATCGACCGGACATTTCGATAACAAGAGAGGACTCCCAATCCACTGGAGTCCTCTCTTTTAATAATCTTGTAAATGAAATTGTATTTCTTTCGCAGCTTTCTTCGCAATCACTTTGGCACTTGTCATTGTTCGTCCTTTCGCAATGACATACGCGTACCGATGTCCCATTGATAGGGGAGGTACGAGTAGCGAGCCTTTTTTAGGTTTCACATATACTTCAACGACACCGTCCATCTTTCTCGCGCGGTTTTTTCCGGTCACTTTTTCTAAGATGCCTTTCTCATGAACGATGACGTATTGCGTGAAAATGAAGTGCTTATGTTGGTGCTCAAGTTGAGGACGTTCGCCTAAGTATAGTTTTAGTGTTTCTTCAGCGAGATTAAAACCAAATGCGGCTTGCAACATGTTGTTCATAGCACCTCCGGAAATGCGGGGATTAATTTCAATTAACCGCCATTCATTGTTCACGAAACGCATCTCTACGTGAAGTGCTGCGTTTTCAATCGCAAATTTTTCCACAATCGATTGTAATACTTTCTCAATACCTTCTGTTAAGTGTCTAGGAATGGTTGCTAGAACCCCATATCCTGTAATAATGAATCGTTTACCGAATGTGATTTCCTGCTCGATGACACCGGCGATGTGTATTTGTTTCCGATGAACGATCGCTTCTACTAAATATTGTTGCCCTTCAATGAATTCTTCGATCATAACCGCTTCGTCTTCGTTCTTTTCTTGTAATTTACGTACATGGGAACGTAATTGGTCCAAGTTTTCAGCTCGAAGCACATCTTTTGAACCGGTCGATGACGATGATTTTACGATGAGCGGGAAGCCCTTAAAGATTTTAATCGTCTGGACGTCTACTTGCTCATTCGGCTTTATCGTTACGAATTTAGGTGAAAAAGGTAGCCCGTCTAACAATGAACGGGTGCTTGCTTTGTTCTCCATTACTTCGGCAATAGAGGAAGATAAGCCGTTCGGACAGAACACTTCGCATAGTTTTAATGCGATAGACACATGTGAATCGATGAAACTAACGATTGTCTTGATGTCATTTCCTTTTTTCTGAAGCGAGACAATCTCCTTTTTCATCGCTGGTAGATCCGTTGTATCGATGAAAATCATTTCATGTACGTCAACATACTCATGCCGTTGTTCAAGTTGTCTCTCTTTATGTGTAAATAAGACCGTAAAATAGCCGAGTTTTACAGCCGCTCTGATCGCTTCTCTACTCGACCCGGATTTATTTGAGCCGATAAAAATGATCGTTTTCAAAATGTCAACCCCTTCATATATAAGACAGTCTATATAGGTTATGAGGAGAATTTCAATCTGTATGGTTATACACCCTATAGGCGGCTGACTGAATGAAAAAAATTGCTCGGGTGTTTCGTACAAGCTACATGACAGAGAGGGACATAAAATAATAAAAGCGAAAGGAGTGAAAAAATTGAAGCCACTATCCATACGATATATACGAAAACTGATTACGGGAACAGTACTGCAAGGAAGTGAAGAATTGCTCATACAACATGGCGCATATCGACTAAAGCAAGTACGTCAACGGAATACGATTTTGTTCATTAAACGAAAAATCGTTGATTGGGAGCGTTTAAAGCCGTTTTTTCCAATTGCTATTGTAACTGATAAACCACTGAAAACAGCCTATAAAGAAGTGACCATAGTAAAAGTAGATGATGTCGATGTCGCTTATTGGAAATTTGTCCGCAACTATCGGTCTATGATGAATATTCCAATCATTGCAGTTACCGGTACTTCTGGAAAAACGACAACAAAGGAAATGATCTATCATTTGTTATCGGGCCATCTATCCGTTGCGCATACAAATAGTACGAACAATTCACGTACCGCCCATTTGATGCATCTACTAAGTATAGATGAAGAGACGGAAGCAGCCGTGTTTGAAACGGCTGTAGGCGCTCCTGGAGATTTAACGAATGCGGCTGCCTATTTACAACCAACTATCGGGATTATTACGAATATTGGCGAACATCATTTGAATTATTGTAAAACGATCGAAGGGTACATTGCTGCAAAAGGTGAGATGCGTAAAGCGTTGGAACCGGATGGTTTATTAATCGTAAATGCAGATGATGCCAATACGAGGAGATTGGAATTAGAAAAATTTAAAGGCACGCTACTTACTTTTGGGATTAATAACCGGAGTGATTTTCGAGCAGAAGATCTGGCCTATTCAAAAAATGGCATGTATATGACCGTTCTTCATCAAGGGAAACGTTATCGCATGTATGTACCAGGCCTAGGCGAACACCAAGTGTATAACGCACTTGCGGCAATTGCAGCAGTATCGTTGGTAGGAATGGATATGTCTAGTATTGCTGAACGTTTAAGAACGTATGAACCGATGAATAAACAAGTGCAAGTGCTGCAAGGGATGAATCAATCAACCATCATCGATGATACGTGGAGTATAACGACTACTTCACTAGGGGCTGCCTTAAAAGTGTTGCAGGCAATCGGGAAAGAAAAAAAGAAAATTGCTGTCATCGGGACGATTACGGATTTAGGGTCTTGGGGTTACATTATCCATGAGCAGGCAGGGAAAATGCTTGCGACTAGTGGAATTGATGTACTGATTACAGTTGGTGAACATGCACGAATCATGGCGGATGTTGCGAAAAGAATGCATTCTGTGCCTGAAGTTCATGCGTGTATGAATCATCATGCGGCGTACTTGTTGTTGAAAGAACGGATGAACAAAGAGACGATTACACTCATTAAAGGCGATATGTATAGCGAATCGATCAAAGAGTTAGCGCAACTGATTCGAAAAGACGATGCGGGTCAACCGCCTCTATAAAGAACGCCAACGTTTTGTTAGCTCAGATAGGACAAACACCAAGGGCTAACACAGCAAAGCTAATATAGTAAAGATGAAAGGGAGGGATTAGTGTGGGATTAGAATGTTTATGTGGTGTTAAGGTAGATGCCTTTTCTTGTATGCATCAAGTGATGTTTGAAGAGCAACAAGGGACTATACGAGGTGACTTAACGTATTACGCCGACGTCTGTGTAACGACGTTAGCAGCATCGTTCTTATCACTAGATTTTGAAGACACCGAAACATGTGGAGGGAAAAACAGTTTCCTGTTTGTCTCTAACGCGATTACTTCTGTCGAATGTGACCAACAAGGTCAGAATTGTGAAGTGACTGTGAGTGGCAGCGGTGTTGTGAACAATATCCAGTATCCATTTACCGCCGTTTTTGTCGATCAAACACCGATGGCAAACGTGGACCTTGTCAAAAGTTTTGTCATAACTGGCTTTTTTGATCAGAACGGGACTGCACCAGTTGCACAAGGTTCAGTTCAAGCGCTCGGTTGTGAATGAATTGATTGGCCATAGTTGTCTTCCTACTGATGGATGGAGGAGGTGGTGAGAATTTGATGAAAGTGCTTTCTGGCAGATATGGCTATTATCAACTGTTGCAAAAAAATGCCAACATACGAACACATTTAGTCGAGACACATCTCTTTTCGCAGGCTAGTTTAACAATGTGCTTAGAGAAATCCAACAACCTATTGATTCGACCGTTAGTTGGACCTTCCTGTATGCAAGTGAGACGTTTTGGAATTGACGAATATGAAGTGGAGCATAAAGGAGAGAAGATCCAATGTAGCGACCTTCCTACACTTTATCAAGTAATCCATGAAAACCTCATTGACAAAAAACAATATGTCGTACAATCTTTCCCACTTGAAGAGCCCATCCACCAACGTTCTTTTTATACCCTTCATCGAAAAACACAGTTTGCTAATTGGCATGTCCTTCACAAAACAACGAGTAGACAAGGAAATGAAATCAAACGATATGATTTGTTCAGACAATGGAATTTAATGAACGTGTTACTCGAAATAGGCGAGACACTTGGCGAAGCTTTTCCTCGATGTTCAACCGTTGTCGTCGAAATCGTCAATTCCGAAACTGATTTTTTATGTATTGATACGGTTGTTCATTATCGAAATAGTAAATGGAGCCAATTCCATTCCTTAGGAAACAAGTGGTTTTCCCGTTCGTTTATTCCTAAAACTGAACTGTGTACAAAATGGACTGTAGAACAATTTCTTCACAAAATGGACGATGTCATTTTAAAACCATGCATTGGGCAACAAGGGAAAGGAATTGTGAAAATCCACGTGACAACAAGTCGCACCTACGAAGTGCAGTATAGAAACAAAAAAACAATTTTCCAAACGTTTGAAGAATTGTATCGCCACTTGGAACGAACGTATTTAACGAAAAATGACTATCTGATTCAGCAATTCATCCACTTACGGACGGTCGATCAATGTCCATATGACATCCGGGTCATTACACAACTGGATAGAGGCAAATGGTTAGTGACAGGCATGCTCATAAAAGTGGCTGCGCCGGAATATTTTGTGACAAATCGTGCACAGAAGCTCTTAACGATCGATACTTTGCACGATTTTTCATTAGATAGAAGTAAGAAGGCCATTGAAAAACTTTGTCTAAAAGCATCCAAAATATTGGAAGAGCGTACTGCACCGTTAGGAATGATTGGCTTTGATGTCGGTATGGATGCTAACGGCAAGCTATGGATATTGGAAGCGAATTATACACCTGCGCTGTCCATGTTTTATGGACTAGGGAATAACGAAATGTATGAGAACATTCATCATTTCATTCGATTGAAAAAGAGCAACGAAATTGAGTAGAAAGGAGTGAAAATGTGAAGCCATTACAAGTTAAGGATATTAAAAGACTCGTGAAAGGTGAACTCGTAGCAGGTCATGTCGATTGGGCGGTTCACGAAGCCATCTATTACAAACGGCATGAACATGCAAAAAGACATACGTTACTATTTGTTAGCAGAGTCGATCATGTCGATTGGACGTCAATTAATGCAAAAGGCCCTTCACTCGTAATTACCGATTTACCCGTCGATTCGTTACCGACATCCCTTACACAGACGACGATTTTAAAAGTACAAAGCCTCGTACAATCGTATTGGAAATTCATCAACTATTACAGGAATCTATTCGACATTCCTGTTGTGACAATTACCGGGACATGCGGCAAGACGACGACAAAAGAAATGCTTAAGCATATGCTAAGTTTTGACAAAAAAATCGAAACGTCCATTAGTAGCCAGAATGAACCGCGAAGATCTTTCCCCTATTTATTGAAAATAGACGACGATACCGAAGCTGCAGTGTTTGAACATGGGCTTGGCAACTCCGGGAATATTAAACATCAGTGCATGATCTACCAACCGACAATTGGCATTTTGACGAATATCGGTGTGCATCATTTAGATGGCTGCAAGAATCTGGAAGGGTATATAAAAGCAAAAGGAGAAATTGTTGAAGGAGTTCGGGAAGGTGGAACACTAATTCTGAACGCGGACGATGAAAATACGAAGAAAGTCCGTTTAGATATGTTTAAGGGGAAAATAATCTATTTTGGGATTCGCGAAAAGGCGACGATTACGGCAACTTCAATCGTGTATGGAAATAAGGGCATGCATTTCACTGTGCAATTTGAGGGGAAAGCGTTGAAAGCCTATGTGCCTGGCTTAGGGGAACATCAAGTGAGTAATGCGTTAGCGGCACTGGCAGCAATGCATGAATTAGGGGTAGATCTCGAACTGGCAATTAGACGTTTACGCACCTATAAAGAAATGGAGCGGCACTTGGAAGTGTCTACAGGAATCAAAGGGAGTACAATCGTGGACGATACATGGACAAATAATCCAACGTCTGTGAAGGCGGCGCTCAATGTCATCGATTCAATTGGGAAAGATAAAAAAATTGTACTCATTTTAGGTGATATTAACCGTCTTGGTAACTTCGAAAAGAAATACCATCAGGAAATCGGCAGTCTCATCGCCTCGCGAGAGATTCACACACTCGTTACAATCGGGAAAAAGGCAGAAGAAATTGCTCGTCAGGCGAAAAAGGACGGGAGCAACGCAATGATAAAAATGTATGAAAGTGCAAAAGAGATTGGCCACCAACTAGATCATGTAATTGATGCTGATTCTGTTGTATTGCTAAAAGGCCCGATGTCAAGTCGAGCGATGATCGATTTTGCGAAAAGTTTAAAACGATGAGGTGAAAAAAAGAAGCACCTAACGAAATCCGTTAAGTAGCTTCTTTTACTTATTTTGATAGTACACGACGTGCTTGGACATAATTTAACTTCGCCCAAGTGGAAGATAAACTTTGCTTCACGACTGTGCCTGAAGTTGAAAGACTGATAAACTGGTTACCACCCATGTAAATGCCTGTCTGTGTGATCCGTGTACGTTTGTTGTCTGTGGAGAAGAACAAGACGTCCCCTTTTTGTAAATTGGATTTTGCGACGGCTGTACCTACTTTTGCTTGTTGGCTGGCCATTTTATACGTTAAGTCAATTCCTTGTTTTTTATAGACATAGTACGTAAATCCAGCGCCAGTGAAAGTAAGGGACTTTTCATCATAGACATAGCCAAATTTCGCTTTTCCAGTCAAACTCGTCGCAAAATTGACGACTTTATCTGCCGATGTTGCGCTCGTACTTGGAGGTGTTGGTTTAGTTGGTGTTGTGTCCATCTGATTGGTAACGACTCTTTTTGCTGTAATGTAGTGGTCGTTGTAGTAGTCCACAAGCAATACACGTGAGATGACACCACCTGAATTCGGAATGACGACTCGATGTTCGCCTGCGTAAATACCGACTAAACTAGGGTTTGTTGACCCTTTTACACTGTTAAAGAATACAAGATCACCTTTTTGTAAATTCGAGCGGGAAACTGTAGTTCCTTTTGCTTGTAATGTTTTAAGGTTCGTTGCATTCAAGTTCACACCGTTTTTCTTGTATACGTAGTTTACAAATCCTGTGCTCGTGAATTTCTTTGCACTTTCATTATTGACCGATCCGATTGTAGCTGTATCTTTCAAATCATAGGCAAGGCTCACAACTTTGTCACCAGTCGTTGCTGGATTTGCAGGTAGAAGACTAGGAATCACTCTTCTTGCACCCATATATGTTTCGGTATAATAGGGTTTGCTATCCATATCAGAAATAACGATGTTCTGTTTGGAATCAGCCATATGAATGACTTTGTTATCTCCGATGTACATGGCAACGTGGTCGGGATCTGTACCTGTTGTTTTGCTTTTAAAGAAAAGAAGATCTCCTTTTTGCCATTGTCCTTTTGCGACAGGTGTTCCTTGTTGCATCATGTAATTTTCATTATAAGTTGCTAAATCGACACCATTTTCCTCAAATACATACATCAAGAATGTTGCACAAGAGAATTTGTAAGGGTATGTAGGCTTATATACCGCTGTACTGTAAGTCGCTTTGCCGATCAGGCTTTTAGCTGTATTTATGAGCTGGTCTGCTTTTGCATTGACCGTTTGTTGACTAGCTTGCGTAGTGAGCGTAGCAGCTGATACTGTAGTTGTTTGGTCTAACGCTGGAACTGCGAATGAACTAACACTCAAACAAGTAACAAGTGCTGCAGAAAGTAGTTGTCTTTTCATCTGATACTGACCTCCAAGAAAAAGATTTGTTCGCTTCGAAAACGATCGTAGCATGATTTACAATCCATTTTTGGAGGGAATATTCGCCATTCTTCGGTAGGGTTTTCGAAAACAACTGGTAGTTATACGTTCATCCAGCTTTTTTACAATTACATTACAACGAAAAATAGGTAAATTACGGAACAAAAAAACGTGTAGCTCATCGCTATCACGCTTTTTTGTATGTATACGTAAGTTCGTTCAATGCAGAATCGACAAGTACATGCAAATCATGTTCATCAAAAAACCAATGGTCGCGCTTTTCAACATAAAATAGAATGCCTTCTTTTTCAATTTGCACATATACGTCATCTGGTTGTTCTTTTGTAACACCTAATGAGAAACCTTCATGTAACGGACTTGAGCCACCGTAACGTGCAAAAAACTTGATGGCATCCCCATGTTCTGCATCCATATCCTGTTTAAACCAGCGTAGTGCCTCGTCAGAAATTACGATTTGCATCATGCATCCACCTTTCAAGTGTCGTGCTTATTCTTACAACCATTTTACTTTCGGTTCAGTTCCGGCTTTAATGCGGCCGATATTTGCACGGTGTCGGTAAAAGATGAAAATGCCCATCAATCCAACGACAATCATTAAATAGAAATCTCCTGTCCACACATAGTAGGCAATACAGTACACGAAACCGACGACCGCAACGATCATTGATGAGAGAGAAACCATTTTCGTCATTTTGAGTGCCAACAGAAACGTCAGAAGTACAATGATGAAAATTGGCCAGTTATAACCGAGTAAGACACCCCCTGATGTTGCAACCGCTTTTCCACCTTTGAATTTCGCGAAGATCGGAAAGATATGTCCGATGACCGCAAAAAAGCCGATGAAAAGGGGATGGATGCCTGTCGAGCTGAAAAACGGGATAAATGTGATAAGAACTGCAGCAGTTCCTTTTAAAATATCAATGATCGTAACGATAAGACCAGCTGTTTTCCCTAATACGCGAAATGTATTCGTGGCGCCTAAATTTCCGCTTCCATGTTCGCGTACATCCGTATTGTAAAAGACTTTGCCAATCCATAATGCAGATGGAATGGATCCGAGCAAATATGCGCTCAAAATTAGTAAAAAAATGTCCATAATGCTCCCCTTTATAGCGTAATTCAATACAATAAGTGTAGCAGAAGTTAGGGAAACCGACAATGCACGTAATTTGGTCACCTACACGGTAAAAAATCACGTGAACTTTTTAACGTTGTGCTAACATTTTCCTCATGTAATTGCAATAAAGCGGTTTCTTCTATACAATTAATTGAGCGAGCTTCTTGAAACGTTGATTTGACAACATTTAGAGGAAGCGTTACGATAACAGATATTTAACAAAGAGAACATTCGTTTGATGGGGGTTGCGATTTGACGAAGAAAGAAGAAGTTTATACGTATGATGATGATTCCATTCAGGTACTCGAAGGACTCGAAGCAGTTAGAAAGAGACCTGGTATGTATATCGGTTCGACGGATTCGAGGGGACTGCACCACCTCGTGTATGAAATCGTCGACAATGCGGTTGACGAAGCACTTGCCGGCTACGGATCAGAAGTACATGTGACATTACACGAGGACGGCAGCATCGGCGTACGTGACTACGGGCGTGGGATGCCGACCGGAATGCATAAAACCGGAAAACCGACGACGGAAGTTATTTTGACAGTTTTGCATGCTGGCGGGAAATTTGGCCAAGGTGGCTATAAAACGAGTGGCGGTTTACATGGTGTAGGTGCATCAGTAGTAAATGCGCTTTCCGAATGGCTAGAAGTGACGATCTGCCGTGACGGAAAAAAGTTCCGCCAACGATTTGAACGTGGCGGTAAGCCTGTAACGACGTTAGAAGAAATCGGAACGACGAAAGAAACGGGTACGTTGATTCATTTCAAACCGGATCCAACCATGTTTTCTACAGTGAAATACCAATACGAAATTTTAGCAGAACGGTTAAGAGAATCAGCTTTTCTTCTAAAAGGCTTAAAGATCGTCTTAACAGAAGAAGGTTCCGATAAACACGACGTATTTCATTATGAAACGGGCATTCAAGCGTTCATCGCATATTTGAACGAAGAAAAAGATGTCTTGCATGAAGTCGCTTATCTTGAAGGTGAGGCTGACGGAATTGAAGTTGAATATGCATTTCAATTCAGTGATGGCTACTCAGAAACCATTTTATCGTTCGTCAATAACGTAAGGACGAAAGATGGCGGTACGCACGAAACAGGAGCGAAAAGTGCGATGACGCGCGTGTTTAATGAATATGCGCGCAAGACAGGCATCTTAAAGGAAAAGGATAAGAATTTGGACGGTTCGGATATTCGTGAAGGGATATCTGCGATTGTGTCTGTCCGTATTCCTGAAGAAATTCTACAGTTTGAAGGACAGACGAAAGGGAAGCTTGGTACGAGTGAAGCCCGTACGGCGACAGACGCCATCATTTCTCAGCACCTTCTTTATTTCTTGGAAGAAAATGCGGAATTGAGCGCGAGTCTGATCCGAAAAGCGATTCGTGCACAACAAGCTCGTGAGGCAGCACGTAAAGCCCGTGAAGATGCTCGTTCAGGGAAAAAACGTAAACGGTCAGATACACTTCTCACAGGTAAGCTGACGCCTGCACAGTCAAGAAACGCTTCGAAAAACGAATTGTATCTTGTCGAGGGTGATTCAGCAGGCGGTTCTGCGAAACAAGGTAGAGACCGGACATTCCAAGCTATTTTGCCGTTACGTGGTAAAGTCATTAATACCGAAAAGGCGAAGCTTGAAGACATCATGAAGAACGAGGAAATCAATACGATTATTCACGCGATTGGTGGCGGCGTAGGAGCCGATTTTCAATTGGATGATATTGCGTATGACAAAGTAATCATCATGACGGATGCCGATACAGATGGTGCCCATATCCAAGTCCTTTTGCTAACGTTTTTCTATCGTTATATGAAACCATTAATCGAAGCAGGAAAAGTATACATTGCACTGCCACCTCTTTATAAAGTCTTCAAAGGGACAGGCAAGAAAGAACAAATCGCTTATGCGTGGACAGAAGCTGACCTTGACGAAGCAATCAAGAAAATTGGTAGAGGGTATATGCTCCAACGCTATAAAGGTCTTGGTGAAATGAATGCCGATCAGCTATGGGAAACGACGATGAATCCTGATACACGTACGCTGATTCGTGTAACGATTGAAGACGGCGCACAATCGGAAAGACGTGTGACGACGTTAATGGGAGATAAAGTCGAGCCACGTAGAAAATGGATTGAAAGTAACGTGGACTTCGGTACAGAAGAAAAGAATATACTTGAGAATGAATTTTTGCATGTTGAGGGGGACTTTGAATGACTTCAACTGAACGGTACCAAGATCTGCCGCTAGAAGAAGTAATCGGGGATCGTTTTGGTCGATATAGTAAATACATCATTCAAGATCGAGCACTACCAGATGCACGAGATGGCTTGAAACCCGTACAAAGAAGGATTTTATATGCAATGTTCCATGAAGGAAATACGCACGATAAAGCCTTTCGTAAATCTGCAAAAACCGTGGGGAATGTAATCGGTAACTACCATCCGCACGGTGATACGTCTGTTTACGATGCGATGGTACGGATGAGTCAGGAATGGAAACTTCGCCATCTGATGATTGATATGCATGGGAACAATGGTTCGGTAGACGGCGATTCGGCAGCTGCAATGCGGTATACAGAAGCAAGACTATCCGCAATTGCTTCTGAAATGCTCCGTGATATTAACAAAGATACGGTTGAATTCGTGCCGAACTTTGACGATACAGAACCGGAGCCGACTGTTTTACCGTCTCGTTTTCCTAATTTGCTCGTCAACGGCTCTACGGGGATTTCTGCAGGGTATGCGACAGACATTCCACCGCATGCTTTGCATGAAGTGATCGACGCTGTATTGATGCGCATGGATGATCCTACGGTATCTGTAGATGAATTAATGACAGTATTGAAAGGTCCTGATTTCCCGACAGGTGCGATTATCCAAGGAACGGATGGTATCAAAACCGCATATGAAACGGGACGAGGACGTTTTGTCATTCGTGCGAAATCAGAAATTGAGCAATTAAAAGCCGGTAAGTCACAAATTGTCATCACTGAAATTCCGTATGATGTCAATAAAGCAAACCTCGTCAAGAAAATGGATGAACTTCGAGTCGATCGTAAGCTTGATGGAATTGCCGATGTACGTGATGAATCAGATCGTTCTGGTCTCCGTATTGTTGTTGAGTTGAAGAAAGATATGGACGGCAATGCGATTTTACAGTATTTATTAAAAAACACAGATTTGCAAATTACGTATAATTTTAATATGGTCGGCATTTCAAATCGTCGACCTACACTTATGTCATTACCGATGCTGCTAGATGCGTATATTGATCATCAAAAAGAAGTCGTAACGAGAAGATCGACGTATGATATCCAGAAAGCAAAAGACCGTTTACACATTGTTGAAGGATTAATAAAAGCTTTGTCCATTTTGGATGAAGTCATTAAAACGATTCGGGCTTCAGCAGATAAACGGGATGCAAAAAACAACTTAATTACAAAGTTTTCGTTTACAGAAGTACAGGCGGAAGCAATTGTTTCCCTACAGTTGTACCGCTTAACGAATACGGATATAACTGAGCTTCGTAAAGAAGATGAAGAGCTACGGAAACTGATCGAAAAGTTGAACGCCATCTTAACAAGTGAGAAGAAGTTAGCTTCCGTCATTAAGAAAGAACTGATGGAAATTCGGAAGCAATTCTCTGAACAACGTAGATCGGTCATCGAAGAAAAGATTGAAAGTATTAAAGTAGACCTTGATATCCTCGTTCCTAGTGAAGAAGTTGTCGTGTCTGTAACGAAAGATGGTTACGTGAAGCGCACGAGCATGCGTTCGTACAGCGCGTCAAACGGCACTGGCCAGGAAATGAAGGATTCTGATTATAGTTTACTTGAAGCAGTCATGAACACACAGCATCATTTGCTATTGTTCACTTCACTCGGTAATTATTTATATCAACCTGTACATGAATTACCGGATATTCGATGGAGAGATCTAGGCCAACATATTTCAAGTATCATTTCCTTAGAACCGAACGAAGAGATCATTGCAGCAATCGGCATCGAAAGTTTCGACGAGCAAACAGCTGTTCTCACAGTAGCAGACAATGGAAACATAAAACTATCCAAGTTAGCCGACTTCCAAGTACAACGCTATTCAAGGACTTTCAAAGCGATGAACTTGAAGAAAGGCGACAAAATGACGAATGTACAGCTTGTAACAGGCGAGGAAGATGTTATTCTCTTCACGGAACAAGCTTATGCATTACGCTTCTCTTTAACGGAGTTATCGATTACTGGCGTTCGTACTTCAGGTGTTAAAGGCATTAACTTAAAGTCTGGCGATAAGCTTGTTTCCATGCTCGTACTGCGTGATGAAGCGGAATCCATCGTCATTGGAACACAACGAGGATCCATTAAACGCATTGCCTTGAAAGAATTTGAGCAAGCTTCAAGAGCACAACGTGGGATGGTCGTGCTAAAAGAGTTGAAGGCAAATCCGCATCGAATTGTCGGAACAGCACTCGTCAAACCTGGAGATACAGTCATTTTGACGACGACAAAAGATAATAAAATTCCAATTGAAACAGGGAATTTACGGTTAGTCGATCGTTTATCCAATGGTAGTGCGCTCGTGGATGAAACAAGGGACGGTAAAGTACAAGCCGTCATTAAACCAGTGACAGCTGATCCAAAAAGTTAATAAATACGCTCGTCTCATCAGTTCACGATGAGACGGGCGTATTTTTCATTGCTTCGTAAAAAAAGAGTGACTTTTCCTTTGATTTGCCGTATACTAATTCGACAACCGAAATATATAGAAGAATGGGGAAGTGCCATGTGGAACAATCGTAATGTTTGGATTATCCTGAGTGGTGAGATGATTGCAGGTCTCGGATTATGGACGGGAATCATCGGTAATCTTGAGTTTCTTCAAGCAAAAATACCCTCTGATTTTGTCAAAGCCATTATCTTATCGATTGGATTACTAGCAGGTATTATTGCAGGTCCAACGGCAGGACGGATTATTGACCAATCACGTAAAAAGACTGTATTACTTATAGCAGGTATTGGGAGAATGATCAGTGTCGTTTTCATGCTGCTTGCCATTGCTACGGGCTCTGTTTGGTGGATGGTCGCATTCATCGTCTCAATTCAATTAGCGGCAACGTTTTACTTTCCGGCGCTACAAGCTGCAATTCCGCTTGTTGTGAAGGATAAAGATCTGTTAGCCATGAACGGCTTGCATATGAACGTAGCAACGATAGCAAGGGTAGCAGGCACTGCATTAGCTGGCGTCATGCTTGTGTACTGGTCATTAGCATCGTTGTACTGGGTTTCCTTATTGGCATACGGCTTGTTACTAGGGTTTACACTTATGCTGAAAATTGATGAAGGGAAGGGGAGAGACGAAGGGAAAAGTGCAAAGCAACGCGAGAATAGTGGTTTCATGGACGTATTCCCAGTGTTAAAAGCATTTCCTACTGTCGGTATGACGCTTGTTATGACGTTAATCCCGTTATTATTTATCGGCTCCTTTAACTTGATCGTCATTAACATTAGTGAAATCCAAAATTCTTCATCCATAAAAGGACTCATTTATACGTTTGAAGGCATTGCGTTCATGATTGGATCGTTTGCGGTCAAATACATCGCACAGAAATGGAAGACGACGGTTATCTTATTTTTCTTTGCAACGATGGTTGCAGTTGCAGAATTCATGCTCTTTTTTGCAAGTAGTGTCGTTATGACGCTTAGCGCATTTGCTGTGTTAGGTTTTGCGTTAGGTTGTTTTTTCCCAACAGCAATGGTCATTTTTCAGAAACAAATGCCAAAAGCATATCACGGCCGGTTTTTCTCATTCCGTAATATGTTAGAACGGGTCATGTTTCAAGTCGTGTTAGTGAGCACAGGCGCATTTTTAGATATCGTTGGGTTGCAAACAATGGTCATACTATTTGGGATGATCAGTTTAACGTTAACGGTGTTATTTTATGTATTGATGAAAAAGAAAAATATCACTTTTGAACAGCCACAAATTGAAAAACCCGCAGCAGAAATCGTGTAAATGATTTGCTGCGGGTTTTTATGTAAAAAATCGCGTTTCGTCTCACTGTTTCAAGTATACTTAATGATGATATTTAACTACCCAAAATAAATATTATGTTAACTTAAATTTTTAACAAAGAAATAGGAGATTATTTACCACGATCCCCTAGAAATTTTAAACTATATTCGATTAGATCATTTATATACAATCCACGGGATTTCGCAAGTACTCTCAACTCTTCAAGTAACGATTTTTGATAAGTTGTTTTAAAATGAATACGGTCTTTCGGATTGATTGGAACGTTTTGTTTTATCGCAAGTTGTTTAACGGGCTCTAATCGTTCTATGCTTATTGTAGTTCTAAAGCGAATGCGTCCTTGTGCAGTTTGAAATTTCCCTAATAATTTTAGATTATTAGGATCACTATGGAAAAACATTCGACTCTTTTTATAGGCAATATAATTAGAGTCACTATTCAAGTAAATAATTTGGGCTAGTGTAAGTACTTGTTGTTTTCCTTTAACCCAGACTCGATAAATATTCTTTTGAGATGAAGTACTCTTGGTCGTCTGTAGAAAAGGGTTAATATTCCAGCGTTCAAAAGTTTTCATAATACCCATAGCGAATTTAAAACTCGCAGTCGTAATATTTAAGCTATATCCTTCCCGATCAACCCATCCATCCCCATCAATCACACCCCGTATAAATGCAGGCAAGTATTGTTCAGGGACGTCAGGAAATGGCACAGTATAAGACTTGTTTGAAGTAATGCCTAATTGCTTTAAATCCTCTTTAATAATTTTTGAGTTGATGATTAACAACGGTGTCTTTCGTGTCCCTACTGGATCCCTGATAACAGGATGTGCTTCCATAACTGCCGCAACTTTCCACAAAATAGTTTCATCTTTTTGTGCAAGGCTAATACTGTGAAGGTCTTTTTGGACATTTCCATCCGTGATAAATTAACCCAAGTATCCAAGCCATGTCATGTGTCCACGTCTTAAAAAAATGTTCATTCACTTGGTAAATACGTGGTCTACCGATTGGCTTTCTTTCAATACCATGTTTGACTAATACATTACGAATAGCACGATTTGTTATGCCGATAATTGAGCTCATCTCTACATAGGACATACCACTTACATACATTTCAATAATATGTTCGTCCGTAATTCCCCTTTTCCTAGCCATTTATCTCATCCCACCCCATCGCATATTTGAATCATTATTCATTTCCATCATACGAACTTTAGTTCCTATATGCAAGTAACTCTATAAATAAAACATGCCCTCTCTCAAGATTCATGAGAAAAGACATGTTGAGTAATTTTATCGATGATAAACAACTCGATCGGTTGCTTGTAAAGTTTGAATATCCTTAGCGCCAATTCCAAACATAGCCATTCGCAATTCCAATTCTTTCGTTTCCATGACCGTCATTACGTCTTCAACAGAAAGTGTTGCTTCTTTTAAAATTGATCTGCCGAAGCCTACCATATCAGCACCTAACGCAATTGTTTTCGCAGCATCTAGCCCCGTATACATGCCGCCACTTGCTACGATCGATGTATTTGCAACCTGCTCACGAACACCTACAACACAGTCGACGGTCGGATTGCCCCAACCACTAAACGTTTCTGCGGCAGCGCGTTTTACTGGGTCGTTTGAACGGAATTTTTCGACTTGGCTCCAAGAAGTTCCACCTGCACCAGCTACATCGACAAACGAAATGCCGGCGTCACACAGTTTCTTGGCAGTGTTCCCATCAATTCCCCAACCGACTTCCTTCACGCCTATCGGTACGCCTAATTCTTTCGTTAATTGTTCGATTTTTAAGAGTAAGTCTTTGAAATTCAAGTCTCCATTCGGTTGGATGACTTCTTGAATCGTATTTAAGTGAAGCACTAATGCATTCGCATCTGTCATTTCGATAATTTGTTTACATTGTTCAACGCCAAATCCATAGTTTAATTGAACAGCGCCTAAATTAGCGATGATTGGCACATTCGGTGCATATTTACGCACTTGAAAAGATGCACGGTGTTCTTCACTTTCGATTAATGCACGCATCGAACCTAACGCAAGCACCCATCCTCGTTTTTCAGCAGCAATGGCCAAGTTCCGATTGATTGTTTCGGCAAATGCAGCTCCACCTGTCATCGAACTAATAACGAACGGTGTCGGTCTTTGCTCATTTAAGAACTTGCTTTCAATGGAAATCTCATTAAAGTCAATCTCAGGTAGTGCATTATGAATAAATTGAACTTTTTCAAGTCCAGTCGAAATGTTTGTACCCGTTACTTTTTCATTAAGCGTAATCTCAATGTGTTCGGCTTTCCGTGTATGGATCGAATCCGTCATACGATTAAATCCCCCTTTTCTATCCTCTTTGTGCCTTCCATGCAGACAGTCAAATTCAATGGTTCGATGCCCGCTTGTCGCCACTCTCTCTTTAATGAATCAACAAACGATTTTTCTGAAACGAGCGCAATACCACAATCACCACCGCCAGCACCTGATGTTTTACCAGCTCCGTACTCATTCGCAATCTGTATCAAAGCTTGCAAACTAGGTGTTTCAATGACGGCATCCACTTCTTCACTTAACGCTTTTAATGCTTTACGATTTGCGGTTAGACTCTGTAGAGCACCCGCTAAATTGTTCGCTGAAAAATGTTTAACCATAGATAAAACTGCCTCTGTGCTCTGGTCTATAAAAGCCGCATAGCGATGTGGCCGCTGCGTTTGTAATGCACGAATACGGTCGATCATCTTCACTGTCGACATTTCGCTCCCTGTCCATCCGACGACTAATTCCAAGTCGGCTGGTGGCTGAATAGTTTTCACCTGTAAACCAGGCCATTGTTTGGCAACAAGTGTATGGACGTCTACCCCGTCTTCAAGTTGTTCGATCAACCAATTCGCATCAAATGTACGATAATGAAGCCATCCCCCGTAAGTTGACGCTGCAATGTCAGCACAAGAACCACTTCCTTGCGTCGTGAAGTGTGCAATTGCTGCTAACTTATAAATCACTTCATGCGACAAAGGAATTCCATGAGCATGATGTTTTTGTAAAATAGCGCTTATAACTGCAACAACGACCGCCGCACTTGACCCTAAACCGTATTTTTTGCCCGTAGCGAAATCATCCAGTTCACTGTCAATTGATAAGCTGAATGGTTCCACTTGAATACCAACATGTCGTATGTATTGATGACAAACGGTAATGGCATTTTGGATGAAGGTTAGTTTTGGCGCATACTTACAGAAGCGTAATCCGTCATCCGTTTCGGACCAAGATATTTTTGAAAAACCGATTTGGTGTAAGTTGACGACAAATTCCGGACTGTCTGTCAGATGCGCATACACATACCGGTCGATAGCTACAACTACACTATGCCCTCCTGGTTCCAACACAGCATATTCTCCTGCGATAAACAACTTACCTGGTACCCTGACGGTTAAGGTTGGTGGTTTCATACATCGATTCCTTCCTTCATGTAGTTAAATAGTGGATACCAGGTCCTGGATGGCAAAGGAATAGATCTTTCACGCACATCAGCTGTTTTAACCTGTCCATTACGGCCTTTTCATCTGCCGGTTGGCAAATCACTTTAACATTCGGACCTGCATCGATTGTAAAATATGCCTGTATGCCGTCTTCTCGCAATTCCTGAACTGCTTGCATCACTTCAATCGTGGAGCTCATCCAATACATGAATGGAGGATTAGCACCTAACATTGTGGCGTGCATTTTCATCGCATTCCGTTCAAGCACCGTTCCTAATTGTTCAAACGTACGGTCGGCGATTGCTGCACGCGTTGCAAGTAGATCCGGTTCAAGCGAAGCTAACCAACCGTCGTAAAAAGGCGATGTTGCAACCGTCCTTTTCATCCCTTCTCGACTTAACACTTTTTTCTGTTTCGCTTCGACCATGACGGATATTATGCTCAGTTGCCAGTCTTCTTCTGAAAGAAGTTGCGTGGCGAATGAATCGGTTCCATCAATCTTTTCACCCATATGCCATTCGACGAATCCCCCGTATATCGACCGACACGCAGAACCCGATCCTTGTCGAGCAAGAGTTGATAGTCCTGCATCAGATATTTCATACCCAAGCGCTTTCGTAGAAGCTGCAGCCAATGCTGCAAAGCCTGAAGCGGATGAGGCGAAACCTGCAGCAGTCGGGACATTGTTAGAGGACTCCACAACTGCATGCCCATGATGCTTCGTCATTCTTCTGACGAGGTCTAGAAAAGTTGAAATTTTGTTTTGTTCTGCACCACCAAGTTCCACTCCGTCCAATACGAACACATCAGATGCTAAGTCGTCTTGGAAAGTAACCGAAGTTGTAGTATAAAACTGGTCGAGTGTAATGGAAATGCTATTATTCATCGGAAGGAACAATTGTTCGTCTCGTTTCCCCCAATATTTAATTAGCGCAATATTCGTATGCGCTCTTGCAGTTGCTTTCATCAAAAACCCTCACTTCATAATCTGTTCTGCTCTTGTTATGGATGGCTAATACGACTCGTCCATGTTTGACAAGCTCCAGCTTTTTCTAACGCACTTGCCAACTTTTGCGTATGTTGTT
Organism: Sporosarcina sp. OR05; assembly: GCF_041414805.1. Classification (NCBI taxonomy): domain Bacteria; kingdom Bacillati; phylum Bacillota; class Bacilli; order Caryophanales; family Caryophanaceae; genus Sporosarcina; species Sporosarcina sp. OR05. The sequence goes on from NZ_JANKJL010000012.1 coordinate 49,004, forward strand.
CATCTTCCGCCAAACATAACACACAGCCGCCACGACCGCCGCCCGTCAATTTAGCGCCAAGTGCACCGTTCGCTCTAGCGATTGTGATCAAATGATCCAGCTTTGTATCACTGACACCGAGTGTGACTAATTCCGTTTGTGCAAGACTCAACAACTCGCCAACTTTTGTGCTATTGCCTTCCAGCAATGCATCTTTACACGCATGCGTGTACGCACCTAGCAAGTCAATCGATGCCCGAGCAGACGTCGGTTGGTTTCGATACATATGGCGTATACTCTCCACAGCCGTTCGCGTATCCCCGAATTGTCCAGAATCCGCGATGACGATATGTAAAGGTTTCTTGAAAGAAAGAGCTGTTGTCTTCTTTCCTTTTTGAAACCAAATGGGCGCTTCATTTGAAGTAGCTTCCATATCAATGCCACTCGGATTGCCGTGCGCATGCGTTTCGGCAATTTGAACGAGGTGCATTTGCACATCATGTGGCAAAGGTGCATCAAAGTAATGAAAGATCCCTTTTACGACAGCATGAGCGACTGCTGCACTCGATCCTAATCCTCTTCCTGACGGTATGGATGAATCGATCTGTATCGATAAATTCGTATCCGTGGCATGTAACAATTGCAGCGATTCTTCTACACTCGCTTTAAAACCGGATAACTCGACAGGTGCCTGTTGAAGCTCACCACTAAAATATCGACTTGTTACACAAATTGACGTTTTATTATCATTTTCAATACCTTCCCTTACAGTCGCAACGACGTTCACAACCGGAAATGGCAAGGCAATTGCAGGTTTATCATAAACAACGGAATGTTCTCCGATGAGGATTACTTTTCCGTGTGCTTTACCTTCTGCTTCTCTTGACATGCGTGTGTTCCTCACTTTTTCAACAAAATTCAACGATTCACTGGTGTAAACCTGCTAATTCTTCCTCATTATAAAGTACATAGTGCCCTATTTCAGCTATTTGGCTTTATGAATGGATCACAGCGTTTTTGTAAAAACAAAACTCGCACGCTCATACCCCATTTTTTCTTCATAAAACCGGTGTGCATGTTCTCGTTGGAGACCAGAAGATAGTGCAATCCGGTCAAATCCTTCTTTCTTTGCAAGCGAATGGACAAACGTCAATAGCTGTTCACCAAATCCTTTTGATCGAAATGCTATGTCAGTCACTAAATCACAGACCCAAATATACTTTCCGTAATAAAGCGTAATCATTGGTTGAAAACCAATCACAGCTACGATACGTCCATCTACTCGCAATGCGAATTGGCGGTAGGTCTCGTTCTTTTGAGCTTCTTCCACCAGTGCGATATAACTTTGCTCAGTAAATTGAGGTCGTAGGTACCGCATGACATGAAATCCTTCCAGTAGTTCTTGCCGTGATTGTAATTCTTCAATTGTACGATTTTCCATTCGTCGCCTCCATTCTTGAATGTTTCAAACGATTCATTTTCAGTTCAATCTATTTTACCTATCTTTCTTTCAATCCGTTCAGATTGTATAAGCTAAATGACTCTAAATACACTTCATGATAGCATTTTAAGCGCTTAAAAACGACGGTTAATCAACAATTGACGCTTTCTTGTTTATAAAAAGAGTTTGGCAAGTCGCTATTTTTGTGCTAAATTGATTGCGGTAAATAAAATACTGCAACTTCGGGGCAAGGTGAAATTCCTTACCGGCGGTGATCGAGCAATCGCGCTCGTCAGTCCGTGACCCGTTCTTCTCTACTTGAAGACGGTGGAGCTGGTGTAACTCCGGCACCGACAGTGAAAGTCTGGATGGGAGAAGTTGCAGGCGTTTTTTTGCCATGCCCACTATACGTCTGCCCTTTTCATGTTGAAAGGGGGAACAAAATGACAGATGAAACTTATATGAAACTCGCTTTAGATCTTGCAATGACTGCTGAAGGTCACACTTCTCCGAATCCGATTGTCGGCGCTGTTTGCGTAAAAGACGGCCAAATTGTCGGAACAGGTATGCATGTACGTGCAGGGACACCGCATGCTGAGGTGCACGCTTTAACAATGGCCGGCGCGCAAGCACAGAATGCCGATTTGTATGTGACACTGGAACCATGTGCACATACGGGGAAAACGCCACCGTGCACGGATACCATTATTGAGAGCGGTATACGACGCGTTTTCATTGCGTCATTGGACCCTAATCCCGCCGTCAATGGCAAAGGGATCAGGCTTCTTAGAGCTGCAGGCATTGAAGTCATTTTAGCTATTTGTACAAAAGAGGCAGATTTTAGTAACCGGGCATATTTTCATTTTATAAAACACGGAACACCGTATATCACCTTAAAAGCCGCCACATCATTGGACGGCCGCCTAGCGACGCACACTGGGGACAGCAAATGGATAACTTCGTCACACGCAAGATCGGATGTCCATACCCTCCGCCATACCCATGATGCGATACTAGTAGGTGTAAATACGATTCTTCAAGATAACCCTTTCCTCACCACCCGTTTGCCCCATGGTGGAAAGAACCCTATTCGCATAATTTTAGACAGGCATCTACGGACGCCACAAACAGCTAATGTCATTCAGGACAATGCTGCAGAAACAATCATTTTTACTGTCGGACAAGACACACTGACGAACCAGTTCGCAAAATACCCCCTCGTAACCGTTGAGTCGATTCCTCCTGATGTCGACTATTTACACGAGGTGTTAAAACGTCTCGGTAAACGTGGGATTATGAAACTACTCGTTGAAGGTGGCAGTCAAGTACACTCCAGTTTCATCACAGCAGGTTTAGCGGATGAATTGTATTTGTATGTAGCCCCGAAACTGATTGGAAACGGTCCTTCCCTTTTCATGGACCACGGCTGTACCCGTATCGCTGAAGGGAAAATGCTCGACATCCTCGATATGAAAACACTTCATGAGGATGTACGTATCCATGCCCTTTTCAACAAGCGAGGTGATGACTAATTGTTCACTGGAATTGTTGAAGAAATTGGAACGGTGCATGCAGTAAACAGAGGAAACCGATCTATGTCGTTAACGATCGTCTGTACGACTGTTCTTGCGGATGTCAATTTCGGTGATAGTCTAGCTGTGAATGGCGTCTGTTTGACGGTTTCATCTTTTACATCAACGTATTTTACTGCAGATGTCATGCCGGAAACGTTTCAGTCGACTACGTTATCCAAACTCCAAAAGGGAGACAAAGTGAATTTAGAACGAGCAATGGCCATGACGAGCCGCTTTGGCGGACATATCGTATCAGGTCACGTTGACAGCATAGGAAAAATCACTTCAATGCGCAAACACGAAAATGCACTGTATATGGACATTCAACTAGAAGAATCGTTGTTGAAATACATGATTCCGAAAGGGTCCATCACAATTGACGGAACTTCATTGACGATTTTTGATGTGTTTTCAACTGGCTGTACAATTTCATTAATTCCAACGACGCAACAACAGTCCATTATTGGCATGAAGGTAGTTGGCCATTATGTAAATGTTGAATGTGACATACTTGCGAAATATGTAGAGCAACTATGCCGCCCAGCGACTCAAAAACAACATCAAAAAGACGTACTGACAATGGATACACTCGTCAAAAACGGATTTTACGCATAAGGAGCTGAGAACGTGTTTGCATCGGTAGAAACAGCACTCGAACAACTTAAACAAGGAAAAGCCATTATTGTTGTCGATGACGAGAAGCGAGAAAACGAGGGTGATTTCGTAGCACTTGCGGAATTTGCCACACCTGAAATGATCAATTTCATGGCGATGGAAGGTCGAGGACTCATTTGCGTGCCGATTGAAGAGGAAAAGAGTGAACAGTTAGGGCTTTCCCCGATGACCGGAACGAATACAGATGCGCATGGTACCGCTTTTACGGTCAGTATCGACCACGCGGATGCACATACTGGCATATCTGCATTCGAAAGATCGGAAACGATTATGAAAATGTTGAATCATACTTCTGTGGCAACCGATTTTAGACGACCTGGCCACATATTCCCTTTAGTTGCCAAACAAGGTGGCGTCTTGACACGACCTGGCCACACGGAAGCGGCGGTCGACTTGGCGAAACTTGCAGGCGCTGAGCCAGTAGGTGTTATATGTGAAATTATGAATGCAGATGGAACGATGGCGAGAGGACGTCAACTTGAAGAACTTGCTGAACGTTTAGGCCTAGTCATCCTTTCAATTGAGCAATTAATTGCCTATCGGAAAAAGAACGAAAAACTTATCGAACACATTGTGTCAACTCATTTACCGACGACATATGGAGAATTTACAGCGTATACCTATGTAGAGAAATGGACGGGTCAAGAGCATATTGCCATTGTAATGGGTGATTTGGCTACTGTCGAAGCCCCTTTCGTCAGAATTCACTCCGAATGTTTAACAGGAGATGTCTTCGGTTCTTGTCGATGTGATTGTGGCCCCCAGCTACATGCCGCACTTGCGACTATCCAACAAGCTGGAGTCGGTGTCCTTCTTTATATGCGGCAAGAAGGGCGTGGGATTGGGCTTGTCAATAAAATGAAAGCGTATCAGTTGCAAGAACAAGGCTATGATACGGTCGAAGCGAATGCCCTTTTAGGTTTTGACGATGACTGCCGTACGTATGACGTCAGTGCACAAATCTTGAAAGAGCTCGGTTGTACACAAATCCAGTTGTTAACGAATAACCCACGAAAAATGGACAGTATTGAAGCGCATGGCATTCAAATCACGCGCAGAGTTCCAATTGAAATACCGACACACGAAGCGAATGAACAGTATATGAAAACGAAGAAAGAGAAACTTGGACATCTTTTATACGAAGGAGCGAAATGAGCGATGTATACAAAATATGAAGGACATTTAATAGGTGATGGCTTAAAAATAGGCATCGTCGTTTCAAGATTTAATGAGTTTATTACCGGCAAACTACTAAGCGGAGCACAAGACGCTTTAGTCAGACATCGTGTCGCACCGGAAGATATCGAAATCTGTTGGGTGCCAGGTGCATTTGAGATTCCCTTGATAGCCAAGCGTATGGCTGCCTCAAAGAAATATGACGCCGTTATCGCACTCGGTACGGTCATTAGAGGAGCAACTCCTCATTTTGACTATGTATGTAATGAAGTGGCAAAAGGGATCGCCTCTTTGAATATGACAGAAGAGATTCCCGTGCTTTTTGGTGTGTTGACGACAGAGACGATTGAACAAGCTGTCGAGCGTGCAGGCACGAAGGCGGGTAACAAAGGTTGGGATGTTGGAATGGCTGCCATTGAAATGGCAAACTTGATCAAAGCGATGGCATAAAAAAAGTAGAGGGGGATCTTCCCCTCTACGCAGCCTGTTGACAAACGCTCGCATCCGTTGTTGCTCGTCTCGCTCGTCCGCTCATGAACTTTAGTTCTATTCGCGTCTTCTCTCACCTTCGCGGGGGACTGCAGGATGCAGGTCATGCAGTCGTTGGGACAGGAAGTCCCGAATTTAGACTGCCTTCCACCCGACAAGCGTTTTCAATCAGGCTGAAGAGATTACTTTGCATAACAAATTTCATTAAAAAGGTAGAGGGAATTCTTCCCCTCTACCTAATTATCATTAAATCCCCATTTTTCTACTTGACTGTGTGACCGGTTTTGCTTGCTGGCTTTTCATTTTAGGGCCTTGTTGAATAGGGTTGCCAGTTCGTTTGTTAACGGAAGCTTTGTTCTTCTTTGCTTCAAGCTGTTGTTTGACTGCGTCTTTTAAACTGATTTTCGTTTTTTGTTCAGTCATCGCATGTCCTCCTTGGTTTTCTTCATCGTAGTTCCTAAATCGTACCATTTCCCTTATAGCATTGTCTACATAAATTCGAGGATGGAACGTACCTATATACGTCGCTTTAGAGTTTCGTCAGTCTCCGCTCACAGATCGAGATTGACGAGTAGATTTTCGTAATCCTAGCCACAAAAGTGTAAAAATGAGAAACGCAACCGCCTCAAGTGAAAGAATATACCATGGATACGGTCCTAGCACGTCTAATAAACTACCATTATCGGGCTTGTTTCGTAAAAACATGTAATTCCCGTCAACTAACTTGTTCACAAGCAAGATCACTGGCAATAGAATATTTAAGACGACCATCGTTTTAACAACACCTTTAAAAGTCGGTCGATATCCTTTTATCCAGATGAAATATAAACCCGTTAGGATAATCATTGCATGGGTAAAAAAGAAATGAAAATAACGGAAATGTGGGAAATCCATATCCAACACGGGTGTTACAATTGCTTGGAGCGCGCCTCCAATCCCCGCAAAAACAACAAAATCGACGACATGCTTATTTCCCGTCCATAACAGAAAAGCTGTAACGAGTAGCGACAAGCTGCATAGCTCCAATGGCAATGAATCGACTAATCGCCAACGCTCCGATTGTACCATCCATACATGATAAAGGATTTCCATCCCAATTAATGAAAGTGCAATTCCCCGCTCTATACGTCTCGTTGTTTGCATGTCAAATTGGAATTTCTTCCGGAATGCAAACAAACTGATCATCAACGCTAAAATGACGCATAATGTAGCGATGTGGACGGTCGAAAACATGACAAATGGCGCGGACAATGGAACACCTCCTCCGACAAACTTCTTTCTACTCATTAAACGAAATTGTTAGAGAATGGTTCCATCTGATTAGCGTGTAATCTTTGCGTTTCGCGTAGTAAAATCGACGTCCTTGTAATAGGCATCCTTGACAAGTAAATTGGGCCCTAGGCATTGAACAGCTGGGCAATGGCAACTAATCGACTTGGCGAGTGGACGTTCTAACCAACGATCGAGCATGTGTGGTAACGAATCCGATGTAATGTTCCCCATCGGCGGTGTGTCACCAAAATCTGTGACAATGACATCTCCTGTGAAGATATTGACGTTCAATCTAGAGCGTCCATCCGGATCATTTCGAACGGAAACATTTTTGCTGTTGTAAATCCGCTTTAACAGTTGAAGGTCTTCTTCGAGTGGGCTGCAAGGATAAAATGGTAACGTGCCGAATAGCATCCACGTATCTTCATCACGGACATCGAGCAAATCATGCAATGCTTTTCTCGTTTCTGCAAGCGACAATACTTCTAGAGAACTTGCAAAATCACTCGGATACATCGGGTGGATTTCATGACGTGCACACTTCATCTCTTCGACTACTTGTTTATGAATAGATTGTAAATGTGGCAATGTCCGTTTATTCAGCATCGTTTCTGCTGAAACCATCACACCCATATCAGCTAGAGCTTTACTGTTATCGATCATGCGTTGGAACTGCGCTGCTCTTCGTTCACGTGGCGGCTGCTTTTCCATGTTGGCAAATCCGCCTTCCACAAAATCATCTACCGTCCCCCAATTGTGTGAGATGTGCAATACATCTAAATAAGGGGCTACTTGCTCATAACGTTCGAGTGGCATTGTCAAATTAGAATTCATCTGCGTTTTGACGCCACGTCCGTGTGCATATTTCAAAAGGGGTAACACGACTTGTTCAACCGATTTTTTTGAGAACATCGGCTCGCCACCCGTAATGCTGATTGTCCGCAAATGTGGAATTTCATCCAATCGAGCGGTCAATAGTTCGATCGGCAAAGCGTCCGGATCTTTCGGTTGTAACATGTATCCGACTGCACAATGCTCACAACGCATATTACATAAATAAGTCGTAGTAAATTCGATACTCGATAACGTCAATTGACCGTGTTGTTTGACATCCATATACGCTTCCCACGGATCGTTTTCAACAGTCATCGGACGGTTTTCAATACTGTAAGTTGTCATATGATCAAAACTCCTAAATTAGATAAGTAACTTATTAAGTATGCGCTTGATCGTCTAGTTATTCAAGGGTTTACAATGAAAAAGCACCATCCGTATGATGTTCAGAAGGCACTGTGTAGTATGAATTCATGTACTTATTCTACATCTTCTTTCTTCAATGATTTTTCCTTGCTCCATCAATAACATCCGATGCCCCAATTTTTCAGCTTCTTCTTGATCGTGTGTCACAATAATGAACGGGATTTTCCACATTTCATGGATGCGAATGAGCTCATTCTGACACTCGATACGCGTTTGCTTATCCAGTGCGGATAACGGTTCATCCAATAAAAGAATGGATGGTTCCGTCGCTAACGCTCTTGCTAATGCTACACGTTGTTTTTCACCGCCGGAAATTTGGTGCGGATACTTGTCCAGTAAATGTTCAATTCCAAGCACATTCATAAGTTGCTCAATGATGGTATTTACCTTGACCGTTGTTTTTTTTACACCATAATAGATATTCTTCTCGACCGTCATATGTGGAAACAAGGCGTAATCCTGAAAAAGATAGCCAATATTTCTTCTTTGAGTGGGTAGTGAATTGTTCGGTGAGTGGAAAAACGGTTGATCATTTAACACGATCTTTCCGCCATCTGGATTGGCTAGCCCTGCGATACAATTCAGAATGGTCGTCTTGCCTGCTCCTGAAGGTCCAAATAGCACAAGAATTTCATCTCTCATCGTAAACGAAACATCCAATGGAAAGTGCGCAAGTTGTTTTTGTATCGTCACTTCAAGCATGGGCACACCTACTTTACTTTTCATTTGAATATCGCCTCATATTCCGTCTACTCCACCAGTTCAACCACAAAATCGTACTAAATCCAAGCGCAACAATAATGACCACCCAAAACGTTGCCTTTTCCATTTGCCCGGCTTCTACAGCAAAATAGATGGCCATCGGAATGGTGTCTGTCTTCCCCGGAATGTAACCTGCCAGCATAAGGGTCGCGCCAAATTCTCCGAGCCCTCTAGCAAATGACAGCACGAATCCTGCAAGTAATCCTGGCCAAGCGATGGGAAACGCAATTGTCCAAAATACACGCCACTCAGAAGCACCCATCGTCCGCGCGGCGTTCTCCAATTTCACGTCTACACTCGTAAAGGCGGCAGATGCACTTTGATACATGAGTGGAAAAGAGACCACAACAGCCGCAATGACTGCACCAACCCAAGTGAACACAACTTGATAATCAAACCATTCCAGCAGCCATTTACCGATCCATCCTTTTTTACCGAACAGGATCAGCAGTCCAAATCCGACAACCGTTGGGGGTAATACAAGTGGTAGTAAAAACAACGCTTCCAAAATACTTTTCCCGAAAAATTCTTTCCTAGAAAATCGGTGTGCAAAAATGAGGCCGAGTAGAAAAACGATTGCAGTGGAAATGACCGCCACTTTTAATGACAACAGTAACGGTGAATAACTCATGTCCATCATCCGTGCACACTCCTTTGCGAATTACTTGAAACCATATGCCTCTAATGCTTTTTTTCCTTCCTCGCTACCTAGATACGCAAGAAATGCATGAGCTTCCGCTTCATGCTTCGTACTTTTTACGACCGCACCTGGATAAACGATCGGCGCATGCCAATTTGGATCCGCTTCCGCTAACACCTTCACCTTGTCAGAAATGAATGCATCACTCGAGTACACCACACCAAGATCTGCATTCCCTAATTCTACATGCGTTAATACTTGCCGTACATCAGAACCCCTAACAAGTTTGTTCTGCAATGTATCCCACAAGTCAAGGTGCTCTAACACCTCTTTAGTATAACGCCCGACAGGCACGCTTTCCGGCTCCCCAATTGCAATGTTCGTGATTGCTGCATTGTCAATGTCCTCAAATGAAGGTACTTGGAAATGTGCATCGCTGTGGCTAATCAACACGAGCGCGTTTTCCGTAAAATTACTACGCGTCGAATCGATCAGGAGTTCTTCACCTTCTAGAACATCCATATCCTTAGGACTTGCGGATAAAAACACATCTACAGGCGCACCTTGCGTAATTTGGGTCGCCAATTTACCCGAACTGCCAAAATTGAAGGTAACCGTTACGTTTTCATGTTCATTTTCAAACGAATCTTTTAACGCTGTCAATGCATCTGTTAAACTTGCAGCCGCAGCGACTACTAATTCTACTTCCTCTTCGCCATCGTTACTACCACTTTTCGATGAACAACCAGCCAATAATCCGACAACACAAAGAGCAATCCATATGTTCTTTAACCGAATCACGCTACTTCCATCCCCTTATCCTTTACTGTATTTAGATATATCTAAACATAACATAAAATAACTATAGCATACTAATTATAATTTAATAGATTTAAATAGTTCTCGTTCATAATCGAATATACCAATCATTATTTATTCCTATTATACATGTTCTAATCTTGCAAATTATTTTTTAATAAGGGACAATGAATAGAAGAATCCTACTAGGAGGCTACTATGAATAACCAATCTACGACATCGTTTACAACTGAAGAACTTGCTGAGCAATTGAAAGTATCAAAATTGACGATCTATGATTTGATAAAAAAAGGTGAGCTTCGTGCGTATCGTGTTGGGCGTCAAATGCGTGTCGATGCGATTGACTTAGAAGCCTATAAGGAAAGTACAAAAAGTGGAGGTGTATCTGCATCTCCTATCCCGCACACAAAAGAGCAACCAATGGATAGTACGAATGAGGTTAACGAAGCATTCACTGAAGAACCTCCACCTCACTTCCCTACCTTTGCAACCCGTCAAGTGATCATTAGTGGTCAAGACATGAGCCTCGATTTACTAGCGAGTGCAATCGAAAAAGAGAACATTGGCTACCGACCATTACGTTCTTATCAAGGTAGTTTAAACAGCCTCATTGCTATGTACAATAGCAAAGCGGATATTGTGAGTACTCACCTGTTTGACGGGGATACAGGAGAGTACAACATTCCTTACATTAAGCGTATATTAAATGGACATTCTTTTATTGTGATGAATTTATTAGCAAGGAAGGCAGGTCTGTATGTGCAAAAAGACAATCCGAAAAACATCCGACACTGGAGTGACTTGCAAAGACCGTCTATAAAAATGATCAATCGGGAAATCGGCTCAGGGGCTAGAGTATTGTTGGATGAACAATTGCGTATGGCAGGAATAAAAGGCAATCGTATTGAAGGATACGAACAAATTGAAATGAACCATATTGCTGTTGCGAGTAAGGTTTCAAATGGGCTAGCTGACGTTGGAATCGGAATCGAGAAAGCCGCCGCGTTAGTAGACGTGGACTTCATCCCCCTCATCCAAGAGCAATATGACCTTGTAATGTTTAAAAGACCTGACAACAAGCACTTGCGCGATAGCATTTTGAGGACCCTACAAGGAGAAGATTTCAAAAATGAAATGCGTGCAATGAGCGGGTATGACCTTTCGATGACAGGCACAATACTGTATGAAACACCTTAACGTGCTCGATCTGAATAAAATAATAGGATGCTAATGGAGTACAGCGACAGGTTTACATAATAATATTATGTTAATAATTGTACCTCCGATGCACATGAAAAAAGACGAGAAGGCTTTACACCTCATCGTCTTTTTTTATGCATATTGTTACCTTGAAGGTTTTTCATAATGATACTGTTCATCCGTTTCGAATTTATTATACCGAAGACGTAACAGTTTAAACAAATGCGTGAACACTACTTTTAGCAACGCATAGCCGGGGATACCGAATACGACCCCTACTACCCCAAACAAAGAACCACCTGTTAACAATACGAAAATGATTGTGATCGGATGGATATGCAGCGATTTCCCCATAATTTGCGGGGAAATGAACTTCCCTTCGACTAATTGTACAATCGTCCACACAATGGCAAGCTTCACGAGCATGAAAGGTGAAGTGACAATTGCAATAATGACTGCAGGTGTAATTGCGATGATTGGGCCTAAATATGGAACGACACTTGTAAACATGGCGAGTACACCTAATAGCCAAGCATAATCCATACCGATGATTCGAAAGCCGATGGAAACCATTATGCCAATGCAAATTGCGACGAGTATTTGTCCCTGAATGTAAGCGCTGATTTGATGGTCAGCGTCTTCGAAAATTTCTTGGGCATCGTCACGGAGACGCGGAGGCAACATTTTCAATAGCATTTTCGGAAATTTTTCACCTTCTAGCAATAAATAAAACAAGATGAAAGGTACAGTCACAATCGCCAGAACAAATCCGGTTAAGGCAGAGATGAATGATGTGACACCAGAAGCAAGTCCGCCAATTGCATCCGTAAATAGTTGTCCAATAGACCCTAACCGTTCATCCAAGAACTTGTTGACGTCAATATCTAATTCTTTGTAATAAGATGAAAAGATCGAAGTGCGTAAAAACGAGTCAATATTAATGAGCATCTGATTGAAATATGTAGGAAACTCATCTATTAAATTCATAAATTGAGTCTTTAAAAAAGGAAAAACGAGAAATACGAGTAAAGTGATTAAACCTATTAATGCAATGAAGAGGATTAAAATACCCCATATCCTAGGAATCTTCCACTTCTCCAATAAGCGTAAAAGCGGTCGCAGTAAATAATACGCGATTGTCGCTAAAATAACTGGTAAAACAACAGTCGAGAAAAACACTTTAATCGGATAAAAGATAAACGCCACTTTACTGAAGACTAAAATAATAATGCCAATCAGTAAAATTGAGAGAAGGACGAACATTGTCGTACGGCCTCCAAGAAAACGAATGGTTCTTGACGAGCCATTGTCCATGCGATTGGTCGCCTGTCCTTTTTCAGAAGTATGATGCGTACCCATTGCTAATCCCCTTCTCTCTCTTTAGTCATTGGTTGGTTCTAAGAAAGCGGCTAACGCTTCTTTATTTTTTTCGAGGTCCAATTCGATCACAGACCCTGCATGTTCATATCTTGTAAAGCGATAGGTTCCTTCTATAGGAATTGTTAATGTTTCAAGTTCAGGTTTTCCATTCATTAAAAGCGTCAATGCTTTTGAAATCTCTTCTTTCGCTGTTAAGTCTGTCTCAATATACCCAGTCAATGCACCAGACAACTTAGGCACATGCAACAACATACCGGGACGTAACGCTTCCTCTTTTATCGCCGCCAGAACTTCCTGCTGCCGGCCAACTCGCCCAAAATCCCCTTCTGCATCTGCACGGAAACGCGCATAGCCTAGAAGTTCTTTGCCATTCAAATGCTGCTTGCCAGGCATTAACGTAACGCCGATTTTTTCGGACATTTCTTTTTTAACGTTCATTTCCACACCATTTGGAAACGCGATATCAACAACCGATTCAAAATTATCAAAGTCAATGATTGCATAATGATGGATCGGAATACCGAACATCCCAGTAATGGTGTCTTTCGCGGTTTGAACACCATTTAAATAATAGGCAGTGTTCAATTTATAGGATTGGTAGCCAGGAATATCAGCGTATATGTCCCGCATAAATGACACAAGTCGAAGAGACCCTTCTTTCTTGTTCCAAGAAAGCACCATCATTGTATCCGTACGAGACTTACCGCTTCCATCATCGTCTACACCTAGTAATAAATAATTCTCAACAGAAGGATTTTTCGGATCAATGACATCCCCTTTAAAAGGACCCGGATCAATCGCATTCCCTTCTGCTAACGATTTACCTTTCTGATATTGAATGTATGAATAGAGCCCGCCTATGATGAACATGAGAAAAAGCAGTGTGAAGAACAACCTTCCTACCCTTAATCTCCTTCTTCTCCGTCTTCTTCTCGGAACGGGACCTTCGTATTGGTCTTCTGTCAAAGTAAATTCCTCCAAAAAATGATGTCGTCAATAGGACGAATGGTAGTAATGCGGGTTGCATGACAAGATCGCCATCGTTCAATCTTGTAAGTTTCTCATGTGCAACCGGCTCTTTACCTATGTCCGTTCCCTTCCTACGCATAGTCTATAATGAAGGTGGTGGATTTTATGGGAAATGAACATGGTCATAAAACCGGTTTTTCTTTCGCGTTGTTAGTAGTGCTTTTCATACTATTGATCATCATCGGTGCAAGCTACTTGTATTAATTAATCGTCAAAATACACATACCCACTCATTAGCACCTCGGAAAGGTTGTACGCACGTTTACAAAACGTAGGCAACCTTTCTATTTATTTTACAGAATTCAAGCGACAAATCAATTGTAAAACGTTCGTCACTCTTATGGTACAATCGGTAGAGAAAAAAGGAGTGATTGAAAATGTCCAAAACGACTATTGAAAAAGCGGCATTTGCAGGTGGGTGTTTTTGGTGTATGGTGAAACCGTTCAAAGAATGGGACGGCATTCATGATGTCGTATCGGGCTATATGGGCGGACATGTCGACAATCCTACATATGAAGATGTAAAAAAAGGTGATTCTGGCCATTTGGAAGTTGTTGAGATTACGTTTGACCCTTCAATTTTCACATACGAACAATTGTTGGAAGTCTATTGGCAACAAATCGACCCGACCGATGCTGGTGGACAATTCCAAGATCGAGGACATTCGTACAGTACTGCAATTTTCTATTATACGGAAGAACAACAGCATGCGGCACAGACTTCTAAAACTGCATTAGAAGAAAGCGGTAAATTCAATAAGCCTATCGTTACAGTTATCAGACCTGCAGAAACGTTCTATCCTGCCGAAGATTACCATCAAGATTATTATGTAAAAGAAGAACAGCATTATAAAGAGGACCGCGCAAAATCAGGAAGAGACGAGTTCATTCAAGAGAATTGGTCGAAGTGAAATTGTAGGGGTTGTTTCTTCTCGTAAAAAGTGAAACTGAGTTCGCTCAGGTTCACTTTTTTCTTTCGTACTGTAAGCGTATTAGTGCTCTCATTGATCGTGGATGCTGATTTTTGATGCTGACGGTCATTTAAAAGTGCTCTCATTGACCGTGGATGCTGATTTTTCATGCTGACGGTCAATTTGAAGTGTTCTCATTGACCGTGGACACTGATTTTTCATGCTATCGGTCATTTAGAAATGATCTCATTGACCGTGGACGCTGGATTTTCATGCTAACGGTCAATTAGAAGTGTTCTCATTGACCGTGGACGCCAATTTTTGATGCTATCGGTCATTTAGAAGTGTTCTCATTGACCGTGCATGCTGATTTTTGAGGTTAACGGTCATTTAGAAGTGCTCTTATTGACCGTGGATACTGGATTTTCATGCTAACGGTCATTTAGAAGTCCTCTCATTGACCGTGGACGCCAATTTTTCATGCTGACGCTCAATTAGAAGCCCTCTCTTAATAACTTCTCATTGCTTTCACATTATCCACTAACCTCTCATCCAACTTCCCCCTATTCAAACGGCCACTCCTTACACACTAAAGAACTTGTGTTCGCATCGCGCTGTAGTATAATAGAAAGATAGAAAGGATGAAGAATGATGGAGCTTATTCATTGGGAATACGGTAGAAAATATCAAGTGAAAGGAATCTTTAACGAGTTTCCTTCAACCGTCGTCATCTTTCGTCAGATCAAGGATTATTATTTTATTTATACAATGTCGGCAATTGACGATACATCGCTTCCAACGAGAAAACAATATGTGCAAATGGAATATCTGCTAAATAAGGAACTAGGAACGCTTCCTGCGTATCGAAATCGACAAGTTTTTCGGACCTCTCTTCAAAACCAAACAGATTTTCATATTGAAAAGAAAAACGCGCAAATACACATTGATGACACACCACTTTGAAAAGATTTCATGTTATAATGGGAGCATTGTGAATTTAGGAGGATTTTTCTATGATAGCAGTCAGTAATGTAAGTCTTCAATTCGGTGACCGCAAACTGTTTGAAGATGTAAATATACAGTTTAATCCAGGTCATTGCTACGGTTTAATCGGTGCAAACGGTGCGGGTAAATCGACTTTCCTTAAAATCTTATCAGGTGAACTTGAGCCGCAAACTGGAAATGTCATCATGAACAAAGATGAGCGTTTAGCGGTACTTAAACAAAATCACTTTGAGTATGAGGAAAACGAAGTGTTAAATACAGTCATCATGGGGCACAAACGCCTTTATGACATAATGACTGAGAAAAATGCAATTTATATGAAAGAGGATTTCTCAGACGAAGATGGGATGCGTGCTGCAGAACTTGAAGGTGAATTCGGTGAACTGAACGGTTGGGAAGCTGATTCAGAAGCAGCGATTCTTTTACAAGGTTTAGGTATTCCAGAATCTCTACACCATGTTAAAATGGCTGAATTGAGCGGTTCTGAAAAAGTGAAAGTGCTACTTGCTCAAGCTTTATTCGGTAAACCTGATGTACTTCTACTCGATGAGCCGACGAACCATTTAGACTTAAAAGCAATCCAATGGCTTGAAGAGTTTCTAATCAACTTTGAGAATACGGTAATTGTTGTATCGCATGACCGTCATTTCTTAAATAAAGTATGTACACAAATTGCCGATTTGGACTTCTCTAAAATTCAATTGTATCCAGGAAACTATGATTTCTGGTATGAATCCAGCCAACTCGCATTGCGTATGGCTCAAGATCAAAACAAGAAAAAAGAAGAGAAGATTAAAGAATTACAAGCGTTCGTTGCTCGATTCAGTGCGAATGCATCCAAATCCAAGCAAGCGACGTCTCGTAAAAAAGCACTCGAGAAAATCGAGTTGGATGACATTAAACCATCATCCCGCCGTTACCCGTTCGTTAACTTCCAAATTGGACGTGAAATTGGGAATGACGTGTTAAGTGTTCAAGGTCTATCCAAAACACAAGACGGTAAAGTTATGTTTAAAGATGCGACCTTTACTATGAATAAAGAAGACAAAATTATTCTTCTTGGAAATCCACTTGCCAAAACGGCATTATTGGAAATTCTCGCTGAAGAAGCTCAACCGGACGAGGGTACATTTAAATGGGGTGTAACAACTTCACGTGCGTACTTCCCTCTTGATAACAGTGAATTCTTCGAAGGCTCAGAGTCGTCATTAGTTGAGTGGTTACGTCAATATTCACCTGAGGATCAAACGGAAACATTTTTACGTGGATTCCTAGGACGTATGCTTTTCTCCGGAGAAGAAGTGAAAAAGAAGCCATCAGTATTATCAGGTGGCGAGAAAGTGCGTTGTATGCTGTCTAAAATGATGCTTTCTTCTGCCAACGTCTTGTTGTTAGATGAACCGATGAACCACTTGGACTTGGAATCGATTCAAGCACTTAATAACGGATTGATTGCATTTAAAGGGGCAATGTTGTTCACATCGCATGACCAACAGTTCATTCAAACAGTTGCAAATCGAATCATTGAGATCCGCGAAGACGGTACGATATTTGATAAAATGATGCAATATGATGAGTACTTGGAGTGGAAAGAGCAACAAGCAATTTCATAATAGATCGTAAAAATGGCCGTTTTCTGTACTCGCAGAAAACGGCTTTTTCCGTTGTGTCAGCATTACACATGATCTTCTGAAGCATAGCTTTGTGTATCTCGTCAATAATAATCAAAAAGGAGTGGAAAATAGATGCGTACGATACAAAACCTATTGATTATTATGAGTATCTGTAGTCTTTTCGTAGTTGGGTGCTCCCCTGCCACTACAGACCTTAATAACAGCGGAAATAGCGGCGAAAGTGCCCAGCCAAATGAAAAGACGGATAAAGAAATTACAGATGCAGCAAAAGAGAGTGAGCTCGTTGATTATTTTCTGCCTGACACTTCAAAAGCAATGTTTATTGGTGAAGGGAACGAATACGCTGACTTGGATATTGATTATGCGCATCCGTTTAAGAACTATGTCATCGTGCACGAAAATAATGGTGGTACGTTAATCCGATACATTTACAAAATCGAATCGGATCAAATTTTAAGATTGGATCAGCGAGTGATTGAGTTAAAAGAAGACTTCCCTTCTCTTGATGAATTACAAGCAATGGAACCGAATGGAATTTATTTGGAAAAACCATTTGAAGTTGGTACGACATTTGATGAATGGAAAATTGTTGAGACGGACATTACATTAGAAACACCTTATCAGACATTTGACCACGTTTTCGTCATTGAATCGACATCTGATGATGCGGTGAATCGTAAATATTTCGCTAAAGGTTTTGGGGAAGTTAAACGGGAATCCGTCATGACCATGACGAACGGAGAAGAATACAAAGTGACATCGACCTTGTCATCCGTATCAAAACCATAAAAGGCGCGCCCACTTCTTTTAAAAAAATCACAAGTAAAAAAGAGGCTACCTCGTAAAAGGTGCCTCTTTTATTTGACGAATTATTGTTTCACTACGTTAGCAGCTTGAAGACCACGGTTGCCTTCTACAACTTCGAACTCAACGTGTTGACCTTCATCCAAAGTTTTGAATCCGTCTCCCTGAATAGCAGAGAAGTGTACGAATACATCGTCTTCTCCTTCAACTTCGATGAATCCGAAGCCTTTTTCAGAGTTGAACCATTTTACAGTACCTTGTTTCATGTGTGACTACCTCCAAATAATTGTACTTTCTAATACATGAAAAAAATTCACATATTACAAAAGGCACCGACAACGCCGATCACCTTTTGTAATACGTGAATCCGTCTGTTTCGGTAAAACTGATATTGTTACTGTTACTATACCATACCCAATTTAATTGTCAATATAACAATATCAAATATTCGAATTATTCTTCAGGATAATTGGAGCGGGCTCCCCATTGACAAAAGAGATAATGCCGTGAAAAATTTGCAACTCATCATCACAACCTTCACAATAGACTTTTTCTTCATCAGACCAAAATGCAAAGAAACATTCCTTACGCACTTCATGATGGTCGAATTGTCCCGAAAATTGCATTGTAACTGTATCCATATATTGTTTTGCTTCCGCTTTACAAGTAAAAACTTTTCGTGTTTGAATTTTTTCCTTCCAATCTTCAAACAACCACCACGGTTCATAGTCTGCTTTCATATAAATCACTTCATACATAGTTGATAGCTCCTCCTATCCATAAAGACCGTGAGTGGATTTATTTTAACAAATCCTTTCTCCAGTTCCAAGTAAATGGTTTCGTGTGTCCAATAAAATGTATTTCGCCTTCAAATACGTTATACTTGAACGTATAGACTGAAACTTTTCGGCCATTAAAACGTAATAAAGTAAAGAGACTTGAAGGAGGCCTGCATTCGATGCAAGAAGTTAAACAATTTTTCCTAAGACACTTTATCATTGCGCCCTTCAGCGCAGCAAGTTGGTTCACGATGATTTTTGCTGCAGGCATCAACCCATTTGCTGCAACAGGCCTAATGATTGCCATCTATCTAGGAGGTAATTTCACAATAAAACAAGTCCAACTTTCTTCAAATGTAAAACAACTCGGCATGTCTAGATCCGAATATAAGCATATTCAACATCAAATTACTGAAGCAAAAGGGAAAATAAAACAATTGAACAGCCTATATGGCCAAGTGCGATCTGTACAAGCGTTTAAACAAGTGTATGAAATGAACAACTTGGCTAGAAGGATTCTTACCATTGTACGCAAAAATCCTGCGAAATTTTACCACGTAGAAAAATTTTTCTATTCGCACTTGGATTCTGCGGTCGAGTTGACGTCAAAATACGCTATGCTTGTCAATCAACCATTAAAAGATCAAGAAATCAGGATTGCCCTCCAACATACAAGGGAAACACTTACTGATGTAAACAAGCAACTTGAACAAGATTTAAGAGGGGCATTAGCTACAGACATCGAACAGCTTCAACTTGAGCTCGATTATGTAGATGTAACGATGAAAAACAACAAACCGTTGCTCGATATGAAAGGGGATTTCCGCAATGACAGAAAATAATTCGACGAACAATGTGAAAACAATGGATGACCTATTAGATAATCCTTTTACAATGGATGACGCCTTACTACCAAAAGAGATGCAAACTGAACAACAAAATAACGGTGTCGCTGTTAAACTACTGGATCGTTTAACGCCGGAAGAACAGGATAAAGCGAAGCAATTAGCTGAACAGATTCCAGTTGGAAACTATGAAGCGATTATTACCTATGGAGCAAATGCGCAAAATGAATTATCACGCTTCTCTCATAAAATGCTTGATCATGTCCAAAGCAAAGATATCGGTCCTGTCGGTGACGTGTTAAGCGATTTAATGGGGAAATTATCTGAAATCGATCCTGAAGATTTGTCCGAAAAGAAGAAATCAGGTCTTAGTCGTTTATTTAAAAAAGCAACTCGTTCCATTCAAGAGATGATGACGAAATACCAAAAGCTCAGCACACAAATCGATCGAATCGGCGTCCAACTTGAACATTCAAAACGCGGGTTACTTGAAGATGTTCAAATGCTAGACAGTTTGTATGAGCAAAACAAAACGTACTTCCAAGCATTAAATGTATACATCGCAGCAGCTGAATTGAAGCGAGATGAGATTGCCAATGTCATTATTCCTGAAATGCAACGGAAAGCTGAACTTTCAAATGACCAAATGGCCTTTCAAGAAGTGAATGATATGGGCCAATTCCTTGATCGACTGGAAAAAAGGTTGTATGATCTTCAGCTATCACGCCAGATTACAATTCAAAGTGCTCCGCAAATACGGATGATTCAACAGACAAACCAGACGTTAGCAGAGAAAATTCAATCATCCATCATGACCTCCATTCCATTATGGAAAAACCAGATTGCGATTGCGCTTACGTTAAATCGTCAACGGAAAGCAGTTGAGTCACAGCGATTAGTGACAAAAACGACAAATGACCTTCTTTTGAAAAACTCCGAAATGTTGAAGGTCAATTCAATTGAGACTGCAAAGGAAAACGAACGTGGAATTATTGAAATTGATACATTGAAGAAAACACAAGAAAATCTTATCCAAACGATTGAAGAAACGCTTGTCATTCAAGCGGATGGGCGTGCAAAACGAAAAGCTGCTGAAGTGGAAATAGCCCGTATGGAAGAGGAGTTAAAACAGCGATTGTTAGCGGTTCACGAGAAAACCCAAACCCCTCGCCCTTCCTGAATTCGCAAAAAGCAACTCACCTAGCCTATAGGTAAGTTGCTTTTTTCATGAAGGTATATCATTGACTAATAACGATCGATAACAATTTACGCAAAATTCGTAGTGTCTGATCAGAAAACTCCTCGACTGATGTGGATGCTGCTGACTTATTGCCAAACATCATTGCAAACAAAGCACGTTGTTCTTCCGTCGGCTCATCTGTCGCTAAAAACAAATGAATGACCGATACACCATTTTTCTCTGCTTCCATTACTGCTGCACGTGTATCCATTATTCCATTCCGATCATAGCCAAATGCTGAAGGTTCACCGTCTGAAAAAACAAGTAGAAATTTATGTTTCTCATTTCGATTGAGCAAGCGTTTCATCATCCATCTGATTGCAAAACCATCACGGTTATCTTCGTTCGCCTCTAGAGAGAGGATGGTTGCACCGTCATCTCTTGTCGTCTTTTCAAATGAATGCAAAATGTCAAATACATTTGGTTGCATTTCTTTGGATGCATGGTTTGCATCTTCATAATAAGAGGATATTTCATGATGTACAGCAAGTTGCCGTAATACATCATGAAACAATAATACGGCTTTTTTTGTTTCACCCAATTTATCCATCATCGAAGCTGACCCGTCCACGAGTAAACCAAAAACTGCATCCAATCGCTCAGAAGGTTTATTCTTCCGATAGAACGGTTTCGGTCTTTCATCTACAACCATTGTCAGTAGATCAGCTGAAAGCCTACCCTTGCTCAATTTTGTTCGTTTGTACTCTTCCTTTTGTTCAATCCGCTTTTTCATCTCTTCTATAAATGAGCGTACAAAAGGTTTCTGTTGTTCTCGCCACTTTAACAGCTTTTCAATTGTCACTGAATCGGTTTTCGCTTCCAATACATGTTCTTTATAAATGACATGAAGATGCTCTTTACCAAAATCGTGACCTGCCTTTTTAAAATCCGACGGTCTCTGGCTTAGAACCTCTTCTTTCATAGGTTTCGCTTGGGATTCCTTGTCGTTCCCTGTCGATGTACCAGAGCCGATTTCATGTATTTCGGCATCGTCATTTCCTTCCACTGCGTCTGTCCCATTCCCTTTTCCAGCTCGACCATGCTCCAACTCATACTGCAAGTGAACACCTGTTTCCCGTTCACTTTCACGGTGCCACGTCCGAAACAGCTCTTCAATGGTGTCTTTCGTTTCCTCATCTCCTAGTTGTGCGTCCCGCATTCCGTCATGGTAATGAAAAACGTCATTCTGTTCCGTAATTGCTTCGCCTACCGCATAATATTGACGAATGAGATCTTTTTCAATATGACCTTCCACGATGAACATGATGCGATGTACGAGTTGAACCATATCATAAGTGTTTCTCGCATCCGTTGCGTGCATTGCGAGCATTTGAACTTGTTCCATTGGAAATGACCAGCTTAACGGTTGGAGCGAAAGTGAACCTGCATGTATTGTTTGAAAGAGGTAATTCAGAAAGGCATCCGCAAGAAATCCTTGCTGCCGATTTGCTGTTAATTGATCGTGATGATAATCCAGCATGACGTCTCGTCGAATTGAAAATGCTCTCTTCGTCCCGGGACGATTCCTTTCAATCTTGTCGATTAATCTAAATTCTTCAAATAACAAGAGCATTTGTTCAGCAAGTTTCTTTAATGGATGCGACTCATAGTTTTGGCGAAACTGCAACCAATCATTCACAGAAAAGTACTTCCAAAAACCTGCTGTTAGTAAATAGACATCAGACAATCTACCCGCATGTGTCACGACTTCATTTCGATGTCTCCAAAAAACGCTCAGTGAAATGATCCCCTCTTTAGGTTGAAACTCCACTAACTTCCGCTCCGTCAATTTTATATACGGAGCGTCCGCTAGCGCCATGCCTACCCGTTCGTATAATAGGAGTTTGTTGACGTCGACAGATTCGTCATTGAATTGAATGAATCGATTCAATTTCACCAATTGGCTCGCCTCATTTCACCCATGTAACGACTAGCTCCATGACTAAATCACGCTCTATTTTATCTTCCAATTTTTCAGCAATCGCGTATGTGATAGCCCGCTCAAGAGGCATATGTTCCGCTAATGCAAGTGCATCCAACAAACTTCTGACGGAGGCAGCTTCCTCAGCCAACAGCCCGTTTAACACTTGTTTCTTTAGGTCTTCGTGAATGTGAAGAAATGTCTCAACCATTTGCAGAGTCGCAGATGGATACAATGCTGTCATGACCTTTTCGAGTTGATCGCCCGTTAAGTAAGGGATGGAGAACGTGACAAATCTGTTTTTCAAAGCTTCGTTCATAGGTGAAGTACCGACATACCCTTCATTGATTGCTGCAATGACCGTAAAGTCTTCATGTGCATGGATTACTTCACCGGTAAATGGATTTGTCAACATTCTACGATGGTCTAGCACACTATGGAGGATCGGAAGTGTTTCCGGCTTCGCCATATTAATTTCATCGATATACAAAATATGACCATTTTTCATTGCCTGGACGACGGGACCTTCCACAAATTCAATATGCGTATTTCCTTCTTTCGCAATAATTGTC
This sequence comes from Sporosarcina sp. OR05, assembly GCF_041414805.1. Lineage (NCBI taxonomy): Bacteria > Bacillati > Bacillota > Bacilli > Caryophanales > Caryophanaceae > Sporosarcina > Sporosarcina sp. OR05. The sequence goes on from NZ_JANKJL010000012.1 coordinate 72,411, forward strand.
TTAAACCCTAACATCGACTCGGCATCTAAATCGACAGAGCAATTAATGCTTTGCATCGGTTGCTGAAAATAGGCTGAAATACTTTGTGCAAGTTTAGTTTTCCCCGAACCGGAAGGACCTTTTAATAGAATCGGTTTTTGCAACACGACTCCAATTAGAATATCTTCCCATAATGAAGGAATTGGAGAAATGTAGCCACCTTGTTGGATCAATGTGTGATCATTTTGCGTATATTGCCGATCTACACGACGTTTTTGGGTATCAAGCACAAGTTTATTCATTCGTAATCAATCCTTTTCATTCGTAAAAAGCCCAATGCCGAGCGAAGCGACATTGGGTAACATTTTATTCAAAATAGGTTTTATAATAGCCGCCGACTTTACCTGTATTGTCTACGATAAAGACGAATTCATCCGTTTCATTTTTCACTTCGTATTCTTTGCCAGGGGTTAATACATTCGTCACCACGTATTTCTCTGCATCAGCATGCTTACAAACTACTCTACGAATTGTCGGAGCAGTTGTCCATTCTGTAAAAGTCATTTCATACACTCTCCTTTGCGTTCATTTGAAAAAAGACCCGAATAGATCGGGTCCTCGTTAAGCTGTTTTTATTACGAACCGAGAAGAAGGTCTTCAGGGTTTTCAATTAATTCTTTCACCATTTTCAAGAAACCAACAGAATCTTTTCCGTCAATTACACGGTGATCGTATGATAATGCAATGTACATCATCGGACGAATTTCAACTTTATCGCCAACAGCGATTGGACGCTTTTGGATAGTATGCATACCGAGAATACCTACTTGCGTACCATTAAGGATTGGTGTAGAAAGGAGTGATCCAAATACCCCACCATTTGTAATCGTGAATGAACCGCCGCTCATGTCCGCAAGCGTTAATTTATTGTCGCGTGCTTTCGCTGCAAGTTCACCGATGTTCGCCTCGATTTCTGCGAAGTTTTTACGGTCCGCATCACGAACGATTGGTACAACAAGACCACCTTCAGTTGACACAGCAATTCCTACGTCAAAATAATGTTTCAAGATGATTTCATCGCCATCGATTTCAGAGTTGACGTATGGGTATTTTTTCAATGCTGCAACGACAGCTTTCGTAAAGAATGACATGAAGCCAAGGCGCACATCATTTTTGTCGAAAAACTCGTCTTTCTTGCGAGAACGTAGTTCCATGACTGCAGTCATATCTACTTCGTTGAAAGTCGTCAACATTGCTGTAGATTGCTTCACTTCCAATAGACGTTTCGCAATCGTTTGACGACGACGTGTCATCTTTTCGCGTGTTTCGCGTCCGTCTTCAACTGCTGGTGCAGTCGCTTTAGGAGCTGGTGCTGCTTGTGCAGCAGGAGCTTTAGGAGCTGTTCCGTGTGCTTCAACATCTTGCACGCGTACACGACCCATTGGATCCACGGTAGATACAGCAGCCAAATCGATTCCTTTTTCACGCGCTAGTTTCCGAGCTGCAGGACTTGCAATCGTACGATCAGTAGATGATGCTTCTTCTGCTGGTTGCGCTGTCGCTGCTTCAGGTGTAGAAGCAGGTGCTTCTTCCGTTTTTGGTGCAGACGCAGTTGGTTGAGCTGCAGGGGCACCTGCACCTTCTCCAACAACCGCAATTACTTGACCGACTTCAACCGTATCGCCTTCACCAGCAAGTAGTTCTTGGATGACTCCAGCTTCTTCAGAAATGACTTCAACGTTTACTTTATCTGTTTCCAATTCAACGATGAATTCACCTTTTTCTACGCTTTCACCAGGTTGTTTCAACCATTTTGCAATTGTTCCTTCTGTAATCGATTCTGCAAGTTCAGGTACTCTAATCTCTGCCACAATAAATTCCTCCTCTGTTCTAACCGTTTAAACGGTAACTAACATTGCAATTTCATGTAGGTGAGTCAATTTCATAATAGAATTGGTATCACTATAAAATCCGGACAATGTTGATTTGCGCTTCAGGCGGACGCGTTCCGCGGGCACGGCTTCAGCCTCCTCGTCACTACGTTCCTGCGGGGTCTTCAGCTCGCGCTTTTCCCGCCGGAGTCGCCGCCTTACGCTTCAATCAACGAGAGTAGCACTTCAATAATATGAACAGCTCAATATAGAGCGTTAAGAAATGTTAGTATTATTAAATGGACTTTTTAGTGTTGAAATTGATTCAGGATATAGACTTATTTTTTTAAAGCTTCATCAATAATGCGCTGTTGTTCGACTTTATGGTCTTCCCCGTTTCCTTCTGAAGGACTCGCTCGATGAATACGGCCAACATAAGAAATATCTTTGCCGTCTGCAAGTTCACGTAAATATGAATAAGCAAATGACCAAGAACCCATGTTTTTCGGTTCTTCCTGTACCCATACAAGTTCCTTCGCTTTCGGATAACGTGTAAGAATTTCAGCAATCTTATCGGAAGGGAATGGATACAGTTGTTCTACACGAACGATGTGTAAGTGATCGAACCCTTCTCCATCTTTCACCTTCTCAGCGAGGTCAATTGCCATTTTACCACTTGCGAAGAGGATCTTTTTCACTTTTTCAGGTTTTTGACCTGTTCCAGGTTGTTCAAGAACAGTTTGGAAATGGCCGTCTGACAAATCACTGACATCTGCTCCTACTAAAGGATGACGCAACAATGATTTTGGTGAAACGATAACAAGTGGACGTTCCACTTCCGTACCAAGCATTTTCGCCTGTCTACGTAAAATGTGGAAATAGTTTGCCGCACTTGATAGGTTGGCAACTGTCCAGTTATTTTCAGCACAAAGCTGTAAATATCTTTCAAGACGTGCACTGGAGTGTTCTGGGCCTTGACCTTCGTACGCATGCGGTAACAACATAACCATTCCTGATTGTTGTCCCCATTTTGCGTGACTTGCCGAAATGAATTGGTCAAACATCGCTTGAGCCATATTCGCAAAATCTCCATATTGTGCTTCCCAAATGGACAACGCTTGGTCTTTCTCTAAGTTATACCCAAACTCATAACCGACAACAGCGAATTCTGTTAATGGGCTATTGTACGCTACGAACGATGCATTCGATCCACTAATATGATGTAAAGGAACGTATTCTTCGCCAGTCTTTTCATCATGCAACACCAAATGACGATGTGCAAATGTACCACGTTGGACATCTTGCCCAGTTAATCGGATAGGTTTTCCATCTTGCAAAATTGAACCGAATGCTAACTGTTCTGCATGTGCCCAATCCACTTTACCTTTACCTTTAAATGGTTCCTCACGGCGTTTCAAAATACGGTTCAATTTGCTGAACACTGTAAAGTTTTCCGGATAAGTAAGCAATTCTTCATTCATACGCGTTAACTGCTCTTCAGACACGCCTGTTTCAAGGTCTCTTGGATAACCGTTCAAGACGATTTCCGGTGTCGCATTCGAGCTACGTTTTGCATCTGAAGAATGTTCTTTTACGCGATCATAAGCGGATTGCATAACTGCGAATACATCTGAATCCATTTTTTCAACTTCTTCTTTGCTGAGAATATTCGCATTCACAAGTTCCTCGCCATACAGTTGTCTTGCCGTAGGGTGTTTATGAATTAAATGATACATCATTGGGTTCGTAACGAGTGGTTCATCCATTTCGTTATGTCCGTATCTTCTATATCCAACTAAGTCTATTAAAATATCCTTACCGAATTTTTGACGGTATTCAAAAGCGAATGCCGCAGCTGCAATCACTGATTCAGGACTGTCTGCATTCACATGCATGATCGGTACTTCAAAACCTTTTGCAGGATCTGATGAATAATGTGTTGATCTTGAATCGTAATATTCGGTTGTAAAGCCAATTGTATTGTTCGCGATAACGTGGATGGATCCGCCCGTACGGTAACCACGCACTCGACTATAGTTAAACGTTTCCGGTACAATTCCTTGTCCAGGGAAAGCGGCATCTCCATGAATCATAATTGCGTATGCTGCATTTGTATCTTGTACAGGAATCCCTTCATGGTCAGTTGTTTCCTGTGCAGCGCGTGTTTGTCCTGCTACGACCGGATTGACAACTTCCAAATGAGATGGATTGTACGCTAAGAAACGTTCCATCCCCGATGGTCCTTTGTACAAACCGCCCATATGGTATTTCACGTCTCCGAACCAGCCACGCGTCGTGACAAGTGAGCCGTCTTCAGGTAGGAACGGCGAAGATGGAACACCTGCAAACTCTGCAAACATCATTTCATATGGTTTGTTTAAAATGTGTGTCAGTACGTTTAATCGTCCACGGTGAGCCATGCCGATTAACACTTTCTTCATCTTTTCTGCTTCTGATTTACGAACGAGTTCGTCTAAAAGTACGACTAGAGAATCCAAACCTTCAATGGAGAAACGTTTCGCCCCGACAAAAGTGCGGTGTATGAATTTCTCAAACCCTTCAACTTTTGTCAATCGGTGTAATAGTTCTTTTTTATCTTCAGCTGAAAGACTAACTGAGATTTCCCCATTTTCAATTTTACCTTGAATCCAATTGCGTTCTTCTTCATCAATGACATGTGCAAATTCATAAGCGATTTTGCCAGTGTACAATGATTTCAAATAATTTACTGCATCCAACCCGGTTTCTACAGTAGATGGAGCATTTTTCATAAATAAGGAGGCCGGCATTGTCTGCAAATCGTTTTCTGTTAACCCGTAGTAAGAGAGCTCGAGTCGTGTCGAGTCTTTAGGACGATCATTGAGGGGATAAATATCCGCTGCAAGATGACCATATGCACGAATCGCATCAATTAACGTATACGCAGCTAAAATCTTTCCGAAATCGCCCGTTGGGACGGCAGCTGCTGTTGTTGCCTGCTCAACACCATCCACAGAAGGTGCTCCGTAGCTTCTGAACATTTCTGCAAGCTCTGGATCTACTGATTCTGGTGAAGTTTTGAACAGTTCATACATTTCCATTACATACCCGAGGTTCGGACCTTTGAAAACCGAATAAGGGGAACGTTGGGCACCAACATTGTTCGACATGTAAAATGACCTCCACATTTGCCTATTGGCCTGTTGTGTTTATATTTTTTATCCGTATCCATAGTACCACGCAAACAGTCTAACTAAAAGGGTTTAGAACTATTTTATTGACTTTTGCGCCGACAACAACGATACACCTCATTGCATTTGAATGCAACAGTTTATCGACAATTTTTTTACGGCAAAATGTCTCTTCCAGCTAATTTTTGTACGTTAGGATTAATTCAGCCATTTTCGCAGGAGATTTCGTATTTGCAACTTTGACCATATTTGTATGTAATTGTTGCTGATCTTGTAGAAGTTTCTCCAAACAAACTACTAGCCGTTCACGCTCAAGTTCCTCTTCCTTCACGACATTTGCAATACCAAGAGATTGGAAGAGTGATGCATTCACTAGTTGATCTCCCCTACTTTTTGCGGCAGACAATGGAATGAGTAGCATTGGTTTCAATAAGGAGAGCAATTCAAAGATCGCATTTGAACCCGCTCGCGATACGGCAAAGTCAGCAGCTGCCAACAAATGAGGCAATCCTTCTGTTACATATTCAAATTGTGTGTAGCCTGTCAAATGCTCCAATGAGTCGTCAATATTTCCTTTACCGCAAAGGTGGATGATTTCAAACATCTCCAGGAGTTCATCCAAATCTTTTCTGACTGCCTCATTCAAGATTGCTGACCCTTGACTTCCCCCCATCACAATAACGACAGGTTTCGTACCAGTCAATCTTGCAATGCGTAGCCCTTCATTTCTATCTCCTGTAAAAATTTCTGGACGGATGACAGCACCTGTGCACGTCGCTTTTCCGGCTGGTACATACTCCAACGTCTGTTCAAAAACCGTGAAAATATGATTTGAAAATGGCAAAGCGAGCTTGTTTGCCAATCCAGGTGTCACATCTGACTCATGTACAACTACCGGAACTTTCGCCAGTTTAGCTGCTAGCACGACTGGGACTGATACAAAACCACCTTTTGAAAAGACGATTTCAGGCTTTAATTTTCGCAGAATCGCGAACGCTTGTAGGGCGCCTGCTCCAACACGTACAGGATCCGTAAAGTTTTTCATGGAAAAATAACGGCGAAGTTTACCACTTTGTATCGCATGATACGTAACTTCCTTATGTCTACCTTCAATTAACTCTTTTTCAATTCCATCATGGGAACCAATATAATGAATTTCATAGCCCTTCTCCAAAAATTCTGGAATAAGCGCTTCATTGACGGAAACATGCCCTGCAGTTCCGCCGCCTGTTAGTACTATAACCGGCCGTTTCATCTGGCCATTCACCTCTTCAATTGAATATAAGCATATCTAAAATGCTTCTTTGCTATTATAGCAGAGAAATCATGGTACAATGTTGATTGATTTATTTCGATCAAAATTTATGTTTCTTACTGTCAACGGTCAATAAAGTTAGGAGTTCGTGCTATGGAAGAAGTTACATCACTAAAAGCAAAGTCCACAACATTTGCAAAAATCGTCATACCCATTCTCATTACGCAAGTAGCCTTATACATGATGACGTTTTTTGATATTCTCATGACTGGAAGATACAACACCGAAGATTTAGCAGGTGTAACGATCGGCTCCTCTTTTTGGGTGCCTGTATATACTGGCTTATCCGGCATTCTCATGGGCTTAACCCCAATGATTGCACACTATATTGGTGCAGGTAAAAAACACGAAACGCGACCATCTGTCCAACAAGGGCTTTACGTTTCCCTCGTCCTCTCTATAGTAGTGTTCACACTTGTATTGGTTGCCATTATTCCTGCAATCCAAAACATGCCGTTAGAAGCCCCGGTAAAAGTAGTTGCGGGTCATTATTTACAAGGGATGAGTATTGGATTAATTCCACTCTTCGCCTACACAGTGTTGCGTTCGTTCTTTGATGCGCTTGGTGCAACACGAGTGTCAATGTTTATCATTTTACTTTCTGCACCTATCAACATTGCGCTCAATTATTTACTCATCTTTGGGAATTTCGGCTTCCCTGAATTGGGTGGAGCAGGTGCTGGATATGCTTCCGGTATCACCTACTGGATTGTGTTAAGTATTGCAGCCTTAATTGCTTGGAAACGCAAACCTTTTCAATCGTATCAGTTATTTAAAGGTTGGCAACGTGTTTCCTTTGCAAAATGCCTCGAAATTATAAAAATCGGTGTTCCAATCGGCCTTTCAATATTTGTCGAAATCAGCATTTTCTCTGTCGTTACATTGCTAATGAGCGGCTATACGACAGAAACAATCTCAGCACACCAAATCGCTTTGAATTTTACGTCTCTCCTCTATATGATACCGCTCAGCATCTCGATGGGTGCAACAATTTTAATTGGTCAAGCAGTCGGTGCACGAAAAATGAAGACGGCTAAACAATATAGTTTTCTTGCAGTCGGTCTAGCAGTTCTATTTAGTTTCATTTCAATCGTCATTTTATTAGTTTTTAGACAACCCATTGCATCGTTGTATACGACAGATCAGACGATCATCGAACTAGCCGTTCATTTCTTTGTGTTTGCTGCGTTTTTCCAATTGTCTGATGCGATTCAAGCACCAATACAAGGATCACTTCGAGGCTATAAAGATGTGAATATGACGTTCATAATGGCGATTATCTCTTTCTGGGGCATTGGGCTTCCAGTCGGTTATATCACAGCTATGTATACGGAACTTGGTCCATTTGGATATTGGGTTGGCCTCATCGTTGGATTGACAATTGGTGCGATTACGTTAAGCTTACGTTTACGTGTGATTCAAAAGAGACATGAACTCCAAGAAACAGCTTGATGTCTTACTAGCAAAATCGATTAACAATTGTCACTTCAGGTATGTTGATTAACAAATTTACGGGATATAAGAGTATATAATTTCCCTTGTACTCTCGATAAACAGCGGATTTCCGCTCCAGGCGGACGCGTTCCGCGGGCACGGCTTCAGCCGCTTCCCTCGCTTCGCTCAGTCCAGGGTCTTCAGCTCGCGCTGTTCCCGCTGGAGTCGCCGCCTTCTGCTCCAATCCTGATGAGCGTTTTCTACAGTGAGAGGCAAAAAAGTTGTCGTCACAAAATAGTTAGCTGGAGTTCATGCGCCGATCCTCGAAAATGCTACGCATTTCCTTCGTGAGGTGAGTATTCGGGGGAGCCTTTTCAATGTCCTGCGGGGGATAACACGATTGGTGAGACCCTGCAGCTAAAGCCGTCACGCAGAACGGCTTTTGTGTACAAAAGACGAGCGTTGGGAGCAAGGATGTCCTTGCCCCGCGGAAAGCGTGTGCCGAAACGCAAGTCAACGGTTTCGAAGAAGTCTACTTGTTAATAAGTGTTTATTCAAACAAACGTATTGTCACTTCACTTTCTAGAAAACGTTTTTGCAAGCCCCCTTATCCATATGCCTTAATTGTTGAATGCATGAAAATCATTTCCAACCAATAAAAATTTGCTTAGAAAAAACGCATGGAACCAGATGGTAAACTGGTTCCATGCGTTTCTATTGTTAAGATACTACTTCCTAATACTGTGAAGCTTACTTCTGGATGAATTGTTGTGTCCAGTAGTGGCCATTTGCATCATATCCGATACCGATGTGTGTGAAACTTGGTGTTAGGATATTTTGTCTGTGACCAGGTGAATCCATCCAAGCTTTGACAACTTCTTCTGCACTACGTTGGCCCATTGCAATGTTTTCAGCTGCAGCACGGTAAGAGATACCGTTAGCTTTCATTTGATCGAACGGAGAACCGTAAGTTGGACTTGTATGAGAGAAATAATTGTTTTTCGCCATATCTGTTGATTTTTGACGAGCAGAATTCATTAGTTTCGCATCGATTTGCAATGGTTGAAGTCCCGCTTTTTGTCTTTCAGCATTCGTCAAGTTCAAAACAGCTTGCTCAATAGCAGAAATGGATGCGTTTTGACCTGGGTTTGTTGATGGTTGTTGTGGTGCTGGCTTGCTTGGTTGTTGTGTCGGTGGTGTAGATGGTTTCTCCACCGGTTTATTTGGTGTAACCGGTTTTTGTGGCACTACCGGCTTGCTTGGTGTTTCAGGTTTTTGTTCGTTACCCGGTTTGTTTGGAGTAACTGGTTTTTGTTGTTCAGGCTTAACCGGTTTTTCTACGTTTACAAATATATTTTCACCAAATTGTTCTTTCAGTTTATCAAGATAGGAAGTAAAGTAGTTGTTTACTTCGTTGAGAGAATTGAATTTCCCCTCATATACATAATATTGTACGTCCTCTATTGTTTTTTGAACCTTTGCATCGTTTAATTGAGTTGATGCTTCTACACTATTGTTGTTCGGCAGCAAGAGCGCCGAACCGAGTAAGATGACAGCCATCGATTTTTTCATCTCTTAACTCCTCCCTTCGCAAACTATCATATCGCAAAGTTGAAGTTGAGAATCGACAAGATTATCCAGCATAACCAAAGAATTTAAGTTTCCCTTTGTTTAAGTAGTTTCGCAAAGGCGTTTTTGGATAATTAAGGAGTGCTAGTTTATTATTTCATCTCAAGTAGGGTTGACATATTAAGATTGTTTGCTAGAAGGATATACATATTCAAGGCCCTTGATGCCTTCACCAATTACAACAAGTGAAGGATCCATTTTTACATACTCAGGAAGCCAGTTGACCATTCCGTATGCATATTGAAATAAAAACGGATGACTTGCGCCTTCAACGGGGACATATCCTTTCATACGGTAGACAGTATCCGGCAATGCTTTGACCCATTGCTCAAAATGTTCTTTTTGTACAGGTTTCTCTAAAACAATCAATTTAGATGACAACGGCAAATTTTTACCTGAAATGATCGGTTTTGTCGGTAATTGTTGCAGCTTTTGTAGCGTTTCTTCTATATAAGCAAACGAAACTTGTGCATTACTTGTTTGGATGATCGGTGCATTTTCATTGAAATTAGCAAGTTCCATCGATACGGTAGCTAATTGGCTTTCTGTCAATAAATCCGTTTTATTCAAGACAAGTAGATGTGCATGTTTAATCTGTTCCATGAATAACGCACGGATCTGCGGAGACATGGTATGACGCTCAATCCATCGTTTGGCGTCAGCAACCGTTACAATGCCTTTCACATCCAAGCGGTCCGCAAATAGCGGGGAATAGACGGCATCCAGCGCTTCAACAGGATGAGCAGCACCCGTCGTTTCAATAAGGATGACGTCAACCTCATATTCTTCTAAAAGGCCTTGTAACTGTGCCTCCGTTTTCTCAGATCCCGTACAGCAGATGCACCCATTCAACAATTCTTTAAGTGGCACATCCTTTGAATCTCCTACCGTGTCCGAATCAATGGAAATGGCACCAAATTCATTCATGAGAACGGCTGGCTTCAGCCCTTGTTCTTTAATTTGCTGTATCAAGTTCACGAGCAATGATGTTTTACCACTTCCTAGAAAACCACTTAACAAATACACATCTGTCATTTGAATACCTCCCTAATTTCTATTGGAAAAGCGCCCAACCAAAAGGATTGGACGCTTTTTATCAGTTTTGAAGCTGTTCCATTACGACTTCTTTCGCTTTTAGCAATTGTGGATCTTCGTTACGGATTTTATCTCTTAAAGCATTCATGAGACCGTAAGTTGTTTCACCAGCTAAAATACCGTTTGTTTCGATTGATAGCTTTTCTTGAAGTGCTTTTACTGCTTCGGTTGTCTGTTCGTCATACAAGCCGTCGATTTCACCTGTATCATATCCAACTGCATCCAACATTTCCTCAGCAGTTTTCACAGCTGGTGAGACGGTCCCTTCCTTCATCTCCATCGTAGGATCAAGGAAAGGTAACATTGCATAGGAAGGGTATTGCACTTCGATATCCGGCGCAATTCCTTTTTCGTGAATCCAGTTACCGTCAGGTGTTAACCATTTCGCAGTTGTAAGCTTCAAGTTCGATCCATCTGGCAAGTCTTTCGGCGTTTGGACAGTCCCTTTGCCATATGTCTTCATCCCGATCAGCTTAACGTTTGCAGACTCTTTCAACGCCCCAGCAAGTATTTCTGAAGCCGACGCACTGCCGTCGTCAATGACGAGTGTAACAGGAACGGTCACCTTTCTACCGCCTGAGGCGACGTAAACTTCTGGTTTGTTTCCTTTTCCTTCATATTGGAAGAGATTTTTTCCTTCTTCTACAAAGAGGTCTGAAATGTCAATGGCCGTATCCAATCTGCCGCCAGGATTTTGTCTGACGTCCATAATTAGACCTTCCATCCCTTGCGCTTCCATTTCATCCAAAGCAGCTTCTAGCTCTTCATACGTATGTTCAGAAAAACTTGTAATGCGAATGTGCGCGATTTTATCCGCTAACATTTCAGCGTATACGGTTTCAATCGGAATGATATCTCTTTCAATTTTCACATCAAAAGGTTCAGCCATTTCTCCTCTTCTCACGGATAATGTGACAGTTGTTCCTTTTTCACCGCGAATTAATAACACTGCTTCTGAAGAGGACATCCCTTGAATGCTTTCTCCATCCACCGCGACGATTAAATCATTCGGTAAGAGTCCCGCACGTTCAGCTGGGGAGTTCTTGATAGGTGAAACGACACTAATATAGCCGTTCAATTCCCGGATTTCCGCACCAATTCCTTCGAAACTCGATGAAATGCTTTCATTCAACTGTTTTGACTCTTGTGCATTCAAGTAGTCTGAAAACGGATCTCCTAATGCTTCGATCATTCCATTAATGGCCCCGTCAATGACGGCGGTTTCATCAATGTCATTGTAATAATTCGATTTCAATTCATCGTACGCATCATACAGCTTCTTAAATTCTTTGCGGTCAGTGGACGGATTTTGCGGGCTGACTACTTCAACTACTTTATCGTCGCCAGTTGTTAATGCAAAAAACGTTACACCTGCAGTCGCAAGGACAAGTCCGAATATGAGCATTACTAAGGAGAACGGTTTTAACTGAATATAACGTTTAGCAGGCGGTTCATAGTTTGCTTGTTCTTCTTGAGGCCTGTTGTTCTCTTTTTCGTCCATCCCATTCCCAACTTTCTTCCTCATTATGTGAGTTTATTCAAAAAAAGACCGCTTTTCATGTTGCGAGCGGTCCTAAGGTGCACTCTTATTGAATTGCAGCGTCCAATGCAACGACAATCATGTCATTGAAAGTTGTTTGGCGCTCTTCAGAAGTCGTTACTTCACCTGTAAGAATATGATCACTTACTGTCAAGACAGCCAAAGCTTGTCTGCCATATTTCGCAGCTAATGTATACAAGGCAGCTGTCTCCATTTCAACAGCAAGCACTCCGTATTGAGCTAATTTTTCATGCTCAGCGTGCTCGTTATAGAAGAAGTCTTCTGTAAATACGTTTCCGACTTGTAAGTGTAAACCTTTTTCAACACCTGCATGGTACGCTTTCAGTAACAAATCAAAGTTAGCTGTTGGTGCATAATCGACACCGTTAAAGAATGTACGGTTAATCGGAGAGTTTGTTGTCGCGCTTTGTGCCAAAATCACGTCTCTTACTTTAACGTCTTTTTGGATCGCGCCACAAGTACCAACACGAATTAATTTTTGTACATCGAATTCTTGCATTAGTTCGTTAATGTAGATGGAAATGGATGGTACACCCATTCCAGTCCCTTGAACAGAAATACGTTTCCCTTTATATGTCCCTGTATAACCGAACATATTTCGCACTTCGTTATATTGCGTTACGTCCTCTAAAAATGTTTCTGCAATATACTTTGCTCGTAATGGATCTCCTGGTAATAGAATTGTGTCGGCAATATCGCCTTTTTTCGCATTAATATGTATGCTCAATTATCACGCCTACCTTTCAAATTTCTGTCCTAATCATACAGTTTATCAGCTTATTATGCAATGAAGATGGTAAATACATCTAAAGAAACTGGTCTTCATAATGCGCATACAATTCGTCGAAAACAATACTTGGCATATTTGGATCCGCTTTGTCTTCTACATATCGAGAAAGACTATCAAAATGCTTCTCATCTTTAGGGAAACTTAGGTCGTTAAACATTGCCTCAGCAAAAATGGCATTGACATCGTTTTTACCTCCACCTCGATAGGATAAAGCAAACTGGTAAAAAGATCGGTCCATCACAGCACATCCCTTCACTTATTAAATAAGCTTTTGTATTCCTCGTATCCTTCTTTGTCGAGCTCGCTCAGCGGAATGAAGCGCAATGCTGCTGAATTAATGCAATACCGAAGACCTGCAGGCCCTGGTCCATCAGGGAAAACATGTCCAAGATGAGAATCAGCTGTTTTGCTTCTCACTTCTGTCCGACGCATACCATGGCTCGCATCAAAATGTTCCGTCACTTCCGTTTCAACAATCGGTTTTGAAAAACTCGGCCATCCACAACCTGCGTCAAATTTATCTTTTGAACTGAACAATGGTTTTCCAGACACGATATCAACATAAATCCCTTCCTCAAAATGTTGGTCAAATTCATTTTGGTAAGGCGGCTCTGTTCCATTTTCTTGTGTGACATAGTATTGCATGGGTGTTAACGTCTTTTTTAGTTCATCTTTCATGCTTGATCACCCCAATGTTCTTTTTTAAAGCGCTCTCTTCCTGAACCAATTGCATAACGCTCATAGTGACTTGGATTTTTCATGTAATAGTTTTGGTGCTCCTCTTCAGCTGCATAAAACGGTTTTGCAGGAAGAATCTCCGTTTGAATGGACTTCGTGAACTTTCCTGAATCTTGTAACTGTTGTTTTGAAGCTTTTGCAAGCACCTCTTGTTCATTGGTATGCGTGAAAATCGCGGTTTGGTACGATTCTCCACGGTCAAAAAACTGACCACCAGCATCCGTTGGGTCGATTTGTCGCCAAAAGATGTTTAGCAGCTCTTCGTAAGTTATGATTGTGTCATCGAAAGTCACTTGAACTGCTTCACGATGACCTGTCGTATTCGTACATACTTGTTCGTAGGACGGATTTGGCACTTCTCCACCTGTATAGCCGGACACAACAGATAGTACACCATCATACTTGTCAAACGGCTTCACCATACACCAAAAACATCCTCCTGCGAATGTCGCTCGTTGAATCGCCATGCATTTTCCTCCTTAATTGTTAGGAATGGTTACTTCCAACTCGATCTCATCTTCCGCAAGGTTAAACGTTTTAGCTCGCACTTGTAAATTACCGGATACCGGAAGTTCAGATAAGTCGATGAAAATCTCTTCCTCTTTAGGACGAACAATCATCCATTCCGGCAAATCAATTGAATCGCGTAATACTTTTAGTACAGTAGCGGGTGGAATATTTAAATTCGCGATTTCCATAGATGATTGTTTAAGTATCAAGTTACCGTCTTCTAACACAACCGGATCAAAATTCATATAGATAGGAGCGGTTACACCAAAAACCGTCAACTCCGAATAAAGAACCAGTTCGTCTTTCACTTCAATCGTGACAGGAAGCGGCTTTCCTTTCATCGCTTTTCGCAAATAGTTATTCGCAAGAACTTCCACATCATCTCGAGAAGCTTTTACAAGTAACACACTTCCTTTACTCGCAGAACGATCATCAGTAGGAAGCGGTTCTGACTTCCCAGACGTATCTAAAAACAAGATTAACGCAATTACACCGGCACAAAGCAGGCCGATCAACGTAAAAAAAGCAATTTTCCATCGATTCACAAACGGTCACCTCTACATATCCAATTTCCCATCCGATAATTCTGTCAAACCACATGCATCGATTTTTTCAATTAAGCGGTTTGCCATTGACTCATATCCTTTCGCATTAGGATGAAAGAAATCAGAATGGTACACCATATTATCATTGCCAACAAACAGGTCATTTACAGGTGCAAAACAAGCTTTTCCGTCCATGATGGTCTGAATTTCAATTGCTTCATTCCAATCCTCGATAATCGTATCGAATTCGTTCGATTCATCTGTCACGAGTGACAACGGATTGTATAAACCTGCAACAACAATTACGACATCACCGTTTAGCCCTCTGATCGTTTTGAAAATCTCATCTAGACGATTTTCAAATTTCCCCAGCTCCTTATAAAAGGGTTCCGCTTGTAAATTGAAGAGATGTTTTTTTACCACTTTCATAATATCATTCCCACCAATTGTCAAATAAATGACATCAGCTTCCTTAATGGAATCTTGGATTTCCGGGTCTTCAAGTTGTTCAATCAATTGATCACTCCGTCGTCCTCTCTTCGCTAAGTTGGAAGCGTCCAAGTCACTTACCCCTTTCCAATTTTGCATGGCAAGGGTAACACGGCCAAAATAGCCATCTCTTTTATACTCATCTCCTACACCTTGCGTAAGAGAGTCTCCTAATCCAATAACAGTGATCTTCTCAGGGACGAAGTAATCATGAACGAAAAAGTCAGTGAGCGCTAGAGAGTTACGCTCCGAAAAAGACGGATGGACAACTCGTTCCTCTGCTTGACAACCTGCAACAACGAATGAGAAGACGAGTAAGAATAAAACTCTTCTCATGAACACAATTCCCCTTTTTTATTTAGTGAATTCTCTTACTGGTGTATCATTCAGCGTAATACATGAACCCAATCGCACCTTCTCCAGTATGTGTACTAATGATTGGTGAAGTGAACGAGAATTTCACATCTTTCCAGCCAGTCTCTTCAATTTTTTTCAGTAGTGGTTCAGCCATTGCAAGGCCATTCGCATGTGAAAGGCCAATAGAACGGACGATTTTGCCTTTCGTTTCCTCTGTAAACGCCTTAAATAAATGGCTTGCTACTTGTTTATGACTGCGTGCTTTTGCAACGGGTGTATAGACGCCGTCTTGTAATGTGGCAATTGGCTTAATGTTTAACAAAGACCCGATCATTGCTTTCCCTTTACCAATGCGACCACCTTTTACGAGGTTATCGAGCATATCAACGACAACGTATAATTTCGTATTTTGTCTTACAACCGACAAGCGTTCAACAATTTCCTGCACACTTTTGCCTTCACTCGCCATTTGAGCAGCTTCTACAACTTGGAAAGTCAAAGCATGTGAAATATACATCGAATCGATAACCGTTACTTTTGCATCGGTCATAGCCGCTGCGGCTTCTGCTGATTTGACCGTTCCGCTCATACCACCGGTCATATGAATCGAAATGATTTCACTTCCATCTGCACCGAGCTTATCGTACAATTCTTTAAATACGCCAGTTGCAGGTTGCGAACTTTTAGGCAATTCTTTGCTGTCCTTCATTTTTTCTAGGAACGATTCAGGTTGTATATCAATTCCATCAATATACGTCTGCCCATCAATGTGAATTGTTAATGGAACAACATGGATTGCATACTGTTCTGTGTAATTTTCAATTAAATCTGCTGTTGAATCCGTGACGATATGAATCTTTTTCATGAATAGCACTTCCCTTTTCATTTTGGCGACAATCATTATAATTAAGACTAATAGGTTGGAAGGAGGATGGATGATGCCCGAAGCATTTGACTATAAGACAAAAAATGAAGAACTTTGGAATGCCATTACACATGGCATAGGTTTTGTATTAAGCATCCCCGCTCTCGTTCTTTTAGTGTTAGCAGGTATTCGACATGGAACCGCGATTGCGATCGTCAGTTTCACATTATTCGGTGTGTCCATGCTGTTGCTGTTTCTAATGAGTACACTTCTACATAGCATGCCAATCAAACTGAAAAAATTGTTTTCGATATTTGATCACTCAGCAATTTATCTATTGATTGCAGGTACATATACCCCGTTTTTGTTGGTCACAATCAAAGGTGCACTTGGATGGACACTGTTCGGAATTATATGGGGGCTTGCAATCATCGGCATCCTGTTCAAAGTGTTTTTCATCCACAAGTACGAGGTCGTTTCCCTACTATTTTATATTGTAATGGGCTGGCTAATCATCTTTGCCATTAAACCACTTTACATGCTTCTGCCAACTGAAGGGTTAATCCTCTTAGTTGCAGGCGGTGTTCTATACACATTCGGCTCGGTATTCTACGCGTGGAGAAAGATTCCTTACAACCATGCAATTTGGCATGTTTTCGTACTTGCCGGCAGTACTGCCATGTATTTCAGCGTCCTCTTATATGTATGAGGACGCTGTTTTTTGTACAACAGTTCATGTGCTGCAAGTAAGAATTTCGTTCATTTTTCTAGTACTTGCCTAGTTGGATTTATGCACTTCTTTCATACACTAAATACGTGTACGTGATGCCATCTTTCGTCATTTGCTGCTCTGATGTTGATTGAAGATTCCATTCATCCCCATAATTCGGGAAGAACGTGTCCCCTTCATACGCATGCTCGATTACCGTAATGTAAAGACGGTCTGCAATGTCCATCGCAAGGTTGAAAATTTCCGCTCCACCAATAATGACAACTTCTTCTGCAAACTGCTTTCCTCGTTCAATCGCTTCGTTTAACTCACGAAAAACTTCCACACCATCTGCTGCATAGCCATCATTTCTTGTCAAAACAATATTTAAACGACCTGGCAAAGGACGTCCTATCGATTCAAACGTTTTCCGCCCCATCACAATTGCTTTTCCCATTGTGACTTTTTTAAAATAGGCCAATTCTTCTGGTATATGCCAAGGCATTTCATTATTGACACCAATGACACGATTGACGTCATGCGCTACTAGTAATGAGATCATCCGTTTTTCCTCCTCGTCAAACCGCGATCGGCGCTTTTATTTTCGGGTGAGGATCATAGCCCTCGATGCTTATATCTTCAAATGTCATGTCAAAAATGGATTTTCCTTCTTTATTCAACTTCAATGTAGGCAATGCTCTAGGTTCTCTGGACAGTTGTTCTTTCACTTGTTCCATATGATTCAAGTAAATATGAGCATCCCCTAATGTATGGACGAATTCTCCAACTTCCAAACCGCATTCTTCAGCGATTAAGTGAACGAGTAACGCGTACGACGCGATATTGAACGGCACACCAAGAAATACATCAGCACTACGTTGGTAAAGTTGACAAGAAAGCTTTCCTTCCGCTACGTAAAACTGGAACATTGTGTGACATGGCGGCAATGCCATGTCAGCTACTTCTGACGGATTCCACGCGGACACAATATGGCGTCTTGAATCAGGATTATTTTTTAATCCTTCAATTAACAGTTTGATTTGATCGATACTTCCGTCAGCTGTGGACCATGAACGCCACTGTTTCCCATATATCGGTCCAAGATTTCCATACTTCTCCGCAAAAACATCGTCTTCCACAACGCGACGTTTATAAGCGTCCATCTCTTGTGCATAAACTTCTGCAAATTGTTCGTCCTTAACACTCCGTCTACCGAAATCCGTCATGTCAGGACCTGTATATTCCTCACTCGTCACCCACCGTTCAAAACCCCATTCATCCCAAATCGGGTTCCTTTCTAGAATAAGGGTGCGTAAATTTGTATCCCCTTTTAAAAACCATAACAATTCCGTTGCAATGAGACGGAATGCTGTTTTCTTTGTCGTCATTAATGGAAATCCTTTTTGCAAGTCAAATCGCATTTGATAGCCAAACACACTAATCGTGCCTGTACCCGTACGATCTTCCTTAACCGTTCCATTTTCAAGAATGTGTGTACATAATTCCAAGTATTGTTTCATATTTATGTCCTCCTTACTGCTTACATGTCAGTATAGCAAAAACGACGAAAAAACACCGCCTATATGGTTTTATGATAACCATTTAGGCGGTGTCAGCCTGTTGGCAAACGCTCGCATCCGTTGTTGCTCGTCTCGCTCGTCCGCTCATGAACTTTAGTTCTATTCGCGTCTTCGCTCGACTTCGCGCCTAGGCTGACAAGCGTTTTCAATCAGGCTGAAGAATTTCCTATGCATTATTAATTTCGTTAAAAAGAGTGTAGCCAAAGTTATAAATCGACTTTGGCTACACTCTGACACTAACTATATGTTATTAAGATAACCATTTAGGCGGTGTGTTTTTGGACCAGAAGATATCACCTAATGAGTGATGGCCTGTAAATCCATCGTTAGCAATGTGGTAATGGAAATTATAAAAATAGCCGTCTTGCGGTCTTTTTTCTGTCCGAACGTGAAAACGGATTAAATCTTCATTGGATAATGTGTCGGTTACATGAAAGATTTTTTCAGCATATTGTCCTGAAGGTGATTGTGTAATAGAAAGACTGCGATTTTCAAGTCCGCCAACCGAAATAACTGTTTGTTGGATAACTTCTTCGATTTTAGGAAAAATAACTGTGTCAAATTCTCGTTCAATGACTGGACCGATTTTCGTACCAAACTTCACATATGCCAATTCATGAGCAGGATTCAGCAAAGCCTCTTGTATGGAAGGTAGTTCTTCGGTTAACGGTACAACATCGGACAAACCGATATGATATTCATTATTCGAGGCAGTTGGTATGTCTGTCTCTCGGGAATCATTTTTCGGTTGGAGCGTCGTCCAAATTTCATGACTTGGTGAAATGACACCAAGTGTTAGGACGGCAACTAAAGCAATGACTATTTTTTGCATGTATTGTTTCATCGTTAGCACCTCGACTTATCTTGTATATGTAGGAAGTTCATATTGTAATTAAATGCATAAATTTCTATGAAGTCAGTGAATTTATGTACGTTCTATGAATTATTACGTTTAAAACTTGAAAAGGTTTCATATTTCTTACTTTCATTGTACAATAAAACGGAAGATAATTGTGAGGTTTTATGAAGGAGGTTATATAAATGAACGTAGAATTGTTTATGGGAATCGGATTGCTTGCACTCGTCCTTTATTTAAGCTCATTGAACTTTACGAATTAATGAAAAAACCGTCTCATCCAAATTGGACAAGACGGTTTTTCATTTAGTAATTGTACCGAAGTGAATTTTACTACTCGGTCGAATGGTGCGTTTGAATGCAAACTGATCAAAAACGACTGAATCATACCGTTCCTTTACAACGACACTGCGCTTGCACACCCGTAATGCTTCTCTCACCCATTCTTCCGTCAATGTCTTGTGAACACCAGCTTGGCGAAGCGCGCTGAAATTTGAAGATTCTTCGATAGGCGAACTGAACATTGGATCGATATAAACAACATCCCACGAAGCCGTTTTTTGTGTTTTTAAAAATTCGACTGCCTCCATATGCATT
This sequence comes from Sporosarcina sp. OR05, assembly GCF_041414805.1. Lineage (NCBI taxonomy): Bacteria > Bacillati > Bacillota > Bacilli > Caryophanales > Caryophanaceae > Sporosarcina > Sporosarcina sp. OR05. Next base: position 92,501 of record NZ_JANKJL010000012.1, read on the forward strand.
ACTTCAATTGCTGCCATTGCTTCAGAAAGCATAGAAGAATCGGTCGCAAATGTTTGTAAGCCGACTTGCGTCAAAAATGCAACAGTCGCGTCCGCTTCTAATCCCATGCATCTCCCTGATTTCCCAATATGGTTAGCCGCAATGATACTGTCAGAAGCAAGACCAAGCGTACAATCCAAGAAATGATCCCCTATTTTCAATCCACTCGCTTCTATTAATGGATCTGTTTCTCCTTGCTGCACTCTTTTCAATCGGAATGCTGCAGAGTTCGGGTGGAAGAAGAACGGTTTTTCCATTCCGATTCGAAACAACTCATATCGTTCTTTCCCTGCAACGAGAACGTCTTTTCCATATTCTTTTTGCAGTCGTTGGACGGACCGTTTATTCCGTGGGACGATTGGGAAACCAAGTGCTCGATGCGCTTTTTGGGCCAACTCGTCCGATAACTCATCAGGTCGGCCCGCCGTAGTGATGATTGTCATTCGTTCGTGCAAACTTGCTCCAAAGCGCCTGACAAGTGTACTTGAATTTGTTCCATTTCCGAACTCTCGATTTGTTCCCTAGGTATGAAATAGGCCAATTGACCGTCTTTCCAAAGAGCGATTGAAGGTGAACTTGGCGGTACTTCTGGGAAGTAGTCTCTCATTTGAGCAGTCGCTTCTTTATCTTGACCTGCGAACACCGTTAATAAGTGATCAGGTTTTTCACTAGCTCCGTTTAATGCTTCGCGCACAGCGGGTCTGGCTAATCCTGCTGCACAACCACAAACTGAATTGATGACGATTAGCGCCGTACCTTCTAAAGCATCCATTGTTTCTTTCACTTCTTCAGCAGTAGTCAATTCTGTAAAACCTGCTCGTACCAGTTCTTCACGCATCGGCTTTACGATACCTTTCATGTATTCTTCGTATGCATTCATGCTTATCAAGTCTCCCTTTAAGTTCATTCGCTTCATTTTACTATGGAATCGTTGTAATTTCATGCATTGGAGATTGAAAATACTTTTAGTTCGTGCTTGTAGACAGTTTTCGCGTTTAATCTCATAATTGTACAACTCATTTAACTTGTTTACATAATAATATTATGTGTTATTAATTAGCAAAAAAGAAGGGGAAATGACGATTACGCCATCTTCCCCGTCATTTCCGTACGATCAGTTTATCGACTCGACGTGAATCGAACGAGGAAGTCTTGTAGACGTTCACTTTGTGGATTCACGAGGATGTCTTTTGGATTGCCTTCTTCTTCGATAACACCTTCGTTGAGAAACAAAACGCGATCGGCGATATCTAAGGCGAAATCCATTTCATGTGTGACAAGGATCATTGCCATATCTCCTGATTTTGCCAAGTCGCGAATAACTTCCAACACCTCTCCGACCAGTTCAGGATCGAGTGCAGATGTCACTTCATCAAACAGCATAACTTTTGGTTTCATCATGAGGGCTCGCGCCATGGCGACACGTTGTTTCTGCCCACCAGACAATTGGTTTGGATACAGATCGACCTTGTCAGCTAGCCCGACTTTCTCTAACATTTCCAGAGCCGTTTTGCGGACTTCGCTCTTCTCTTGCTTTTTCACAATTGTTGGTGCTAACATGCAATTTTCTAAAATGGTCATGTGCGGGAATAAGTTAAAATGTTGAAACACCATGCCGATGTCTCCGCGTATAGAACGGAGATGTTTGTCATCAGCTTCCACAAGCTCACCTTTAGTATTTTTCATTTGCCATAAGTTATGGCCATTGACTTCGATAACGCCTGAAGTCGGTTGTTCCAGTGTCATGAGCAGTCGAATGATTGTCGTCTTGCCTGAACCACTCGGACCGATCAATGCCACTTTTTCACCCGGCTGAATGTCTAGATTGATGCCTTTTAGTACTTCAATGTCACCGAATGCTTTATGAATGTCTTTATATTGTACAATTGGTTCTACCATGGTAATCTCCTCACTTTATAACGTAGCCGTCTTTTTATCAAAACGTCGATTGTATTTTTTCTCTAACTTATTAATGAGCAATGCTGAAGGATAGCTTAGCAAGAGGAAAAACAATGCAACGACGGTCAATGGTTCAACATATTTATAATATTGGGCACCGTAATCATTCGCCAAGTGCAACATGGCAACTACACCGATAGTGGATGCAAGTGGAACCTCTTTAAACATAATGATTAAATAGTTCCCCAGCATAGGAATTGTCGGTGGTATTGCTTGGGGTAAAATGATATAGCGCCATTTTTGTGCGGTTGATAGATTAAGAGCCGTCGAAGCCTCCCATTGACCTTTTTCCACACTTTCAATCCCTGATCGATACACTTCAGATGTATACGTACTAAAGTGAATACCGAGTCCTAAAATGGCAGCGATAAAAGGATGCAATGTCACGCCGATTACAGGAATGACCGGCCATGCAAAGTAGATGAAAAACAATTGTACAAGCGGTGGTGTAGATCGGATAAACTCTGCAATCCACCTGAAGAGCCAATTGATTGATTTCACAGGAATGCGGCTCATAAATACCCAAAAGAAACCGAAAATCATCGCAAATACGTAACAGGCAATCGTTAAGCCAAGTGTAATCCACAAACCTTTAAAGATTAAGGGAATCACTTCAAAGAACACTTCCCAACTCCAAGTCATCCGTGAACCACTCCTTTCTTAGCGACCTTTTCCATCTTCCGTGTAAATCCAATAAGTGGCAATGCAAGAAGAAAGTAAAGAAGTAAAATGATGATGTACACTGTCGGAGCTTCAGTTAAATGTGTACTTCTGTAGATATTTCCGTAATACAATAAATCCGTCAAACCAATTAGCGATACAAGTGAAGTCGCTTTTAAGATTTGTATTAAATAATTTCCGTACTCAGGTAACATCATCCGTATAGCTTGTGGAATAATGACGTGCCGCATTTTTTGGAACTTCGATAAATTTAGCGCAATCGAAGCCTCCGTTTGCCCAGGGGGTACGGATAAAATAGCCCCTCTTACAATCTCAGACATATATGCCCCATAATTAAGTGAAATCGCAAGGACTGCTACCCATACATCACTTCCGAGATGGATATTGAACAAACCCGGCAACGCATATGAAAACCAAAAAAGCTGGACGATTAAAGACGTTCCTCTGAAGATCTCTACGTAAAATCCAGTGAACGTTGTCAACAGCTTGTTTTGCGAAACTCTTGATAAGCCTGCGATGAGCGCAATGATGGATGATAAAATAATCGATAGGACTAGCACGATTAAGGTGATTTTGATTCCCCTCATGAGCATAAGGGTTATATCGGGTATGGAACTCATACAAACAACTCCAATTTTTTCTTTTGAATCTGAATCAACAAATTCTACTTCATGCAAAAAACTCAAGAACATGGCTACTCTGCAGGAACGGTTTTGCAAAAGTTCCTGCAGAGTTTGCAATGTCATTGCTGTTCCAATTTCAAAACGTTACATAGTAGCACATGAACAACGAAGATCTGTCGTTTACAATTTAGTAATTTTCACCGCTGCAAACACTTTCAGTCGTAATCGCAGGGTCTACAACGTTCATTTCCTCCGTGAATCCAAATGGTTCAATCAACTCAGCAATTTTCCCACTTTCCTTCAACTTTTTCAGTTCAGCGTTATACGCTTCACGCAATTCATCATCGTCAATTCGGAAAGCAGCTGCCCCAAAGCTCGGAACACCTTCAATGTCCGGTTGCTTAAAGTCTGTTACGAACTCCAACTTGTCTTTGTTAGCGGATTCTAATGCCATCTTAATTGTCATCTCTGTACCAGTCGTTGCATGTGCACGGCCTGACTCAACAGCTGCAAAAGACGCAGGGATATCCGGCACCATCATGATTTGACTTTCATCAACGCCTTCACGCATCATGAAGTCCTTTTCTGTCGCCCCACTCATAACAGCGACTTTAATGTCTGGGTTCGCAGCGATATCTTTGTAGCTACGCAAGTTCTCAGGATTGCCTGTAGCAACGATTAACCCTTCGCCGTATTGCATTTCAGGTTCTCCAAACGCAACACTTTTACATCGGTCTGGTGTGATGGCCATTCCCGCAGTAATGACATCGAATTTTCCTGCACCAAGACCAGGTATCAATTGACCGAAATCAGATAAATGCCCATCAACTTCTTCTATTCCAAGGTTTTTAAAAACCTCTTTAGCAATTGCGACTGCCCCACCTTGTAACTCACCGTTATCATCTTCAAATGCATACGGCTTTTCATTTGCAAATCCTACTTTCACAACACCTTTGTCTTGTAAGGATTGTAGAAGATCTTCCCCATCAGCACTTGAATCATTTCCACATGCTGCAAGAATTCCTACTAAAACCATGGCTAAAATACTACTCTTAAATTTCTTCACAAATTTCTCCCCTTTATTTTTTTATCAAACGTGCTAGTTTGATAGTTAACAGGTTACCATAGGGAATTTCAAACATCAAACGATTGTCGGTTGTTTTTATGTCTAAACATAGTCATTAAGACGGATTGAAGCTGTCATATCAACGCTTTAAAATCGCTAAATAAATTTAGAATAGTTTATAGCCAAATGATAATTCTGAATGAAAACGCTATCTTTATTAATCTTTTTCGCTAAACAGATAAGGTTTTTTCCAATCAAACGATCCTTAATTTCTTTAAAAATAAATAAAAACCGACTAACAATTTTATCGCTTGTTAGTCGGTTGGTTTGTTTTGTATACAATTAACCTCTATCTACTTGCCTACCATCTTTATTCTCTTGCATTTGTCATCTGCTTCCAAATGGATCCTTTTGCATCTTCCCCATCTTCAATCCGAGCAATCGCCATTTTCACTTGAAGTTTTACTTCAAACTCCGAATCATCCATTGCCGCCTTTAGTGCAGGCAAAGACGTTTCTGTTCCTGTTTCATAGAGGAACATAGCCGCACGCCACCTGACAAGTTTATTTTTATCTTGTAAAGCTTTAATAGCGGCAGGTTCAAAACCAGTAAAACCTAAATCACTCATGCAATCACCTGCCGTACGTCTGACCGCCCAACTTTTATCGTTCAAAGCTTTTTCAATATAAGGTATAACCTTTTCATCTTCAATCATGCCTAGATACACGACTGCTAGGCGACGAATTGACATTTTTTCATCTTCCAATGCTTTGTCCAATAAAGGTAAATCGGAAAGGTCTGGATCAGGCAGTTGTTCGATGAGCTGGAAGCGTTTTTCCCACTCTGCGACATCAAACTCCGCTACGGTGATTTTTCGTTTGTTGCTCGAAGTTTCCTCAATTCCTTCTTCGGCGTTCCGGACGATTAACTCCAAACGCTCTTGCGGATATGCCGCTTCAACTTCCTTGACGACAGTTTCACCGATTTCTTGTTTGTCCCCATATCTGATGCCGTAGTCCGCCCATTTACGAAGCAGAATATAATTCTCCACTTCTGTACTGTGCACTTGTTCCATCGCTCGCTTGAAACGATCACTCAAACCGAATCGCAGTTCCGAGTCACTATCAAACACTTTTACTTGAAGCGGTATGTCTTTATACGTTTGGACGTGCACATACACTTCACCAAAGTGTTCATCAGCTAAATCTTCCTTTTCATCCAGTACTTCACCGGATTTTGATTCTTCATTGAAAACAGCTTGCACTTCTGCCAAAATCTCTTCCCAAGCAACATTTCCAATCCGTTCCACCGCCATGAAGTTCATAACGTGGTAAATTCCTTTCACGCCTTTAATCGCCAGTAAGGATGAAACCGGGAATGGAGCTCGCTCAGCATCTTCCTTTTTGTAATTATGCCCTACCCCTGTAGGCAACTCTTCATTCAACACAATTTTCATCGAATTCGGACTTGGTGTTGGTTCGATTGTGACAATTTGCATGATAGATCACTCCTTTTAATCTGTTTCTGCTAGTTCCTGTAAATAAGACCAACGTTCAATTAACTGTTCATACTCTTCGTTCAAAGTTGTTAACTTTTCATTCAATTCTCTGATCTTGTCATAATCTGAACCCGCTTGAAGCATCTCAGCTTCCGTTGTTTCAATCGTTGCTTCAAGTTGTGCAATGGAAGCATCGATTGTTTCCCATTCACGCTTTTCCGAGTACGTCATCCGCTTTTTAACCGGTTTTTGCGGTGCTGGTGTATGATTGACACGATCAGCAGCTTGACTCGCTGGTTGCACTTTTACGTCGCTTTGTCGATCGATGTAATCTGAATAGACGTCAAAAACCGTTTCCACTTCTCCTGCTCCATCTAGTACCCACAATTTTGTAGACGTGCGATCCAAAAAGAATCGATCATGAGAAATGGTTAGTACAACGCCAGGAAACGATTCAATGAACCCTTCAAGCACAGATAGCGTTTCAATATCTAAATCATTCGTCGGCTCGTCGAGTAGAAGGACATTGGGTTGTTCCATTAATAATTTCAGCAAATACAATCTTTTTCGCTCGCCACCTGAAAGTTTTCCAATCGGCGTGCCGTGTGACGATGTAGGGAATAAAAACCTCTCAAGCATTTGCGTAGCAGAAATCCGATTCCCACTACTGTCCTCAATATCATTGGATACTTCACGAATATACTCAATGATTCTTTTGTCTGGTTCCATTGCAGGTACTTGTTGATGGAAATGGGCGATTTTAACCGTAGAACCTTTTTCAATCGTTCCACTATCTGGCAGCAGTTCACCTGCAATCATTTTCAATAGCGTGGACTTTCCTGCTCCATTCGGACCGACAACCGCAATTCGCTCTCCTGATTGCAATAAAAAGCTAAAAGACTTGATAACAGTCCGATCGTCATAGGATTTTGAAATGGCAGTTCCTTCAATGACCTTTTTACCGAGTCTAGAGGTTTGTAGGGAAACATCCATTTCTAAAGAAGCGTCACCTTTTTTCACTGCTTCTTCTAAATCCGTAAATCGATCAATCCGCGCTTTCTGTTTCGTCGACCTCGCTTTCGCTCCTCTTCGTATCCATTTTAATTCGGAACGGTAACGGTTACGCAATTTTGCATCCGTCGCTTGTTTCATCTCTTCTCGTATTGCTTTTGCTTCCAAATAATCACCGAAATTTCCAGTGTGGGCATAGAGTGTACGATCAGCCAATTCGTATATGTGTGTCGAAACAGCGTCCAAGAAGTACCGATCATGTGTGATGAAAATAACTGCACTTTTTTCGTTTTTCATGTATTCCTGCAGCCATTTAATGGATTGCACGTCAAGATGGTTCGTCGGTTCATCCAATAACAACAGGTCAGAAGGCTCAATGAGTACTTTTGCTAATAAAACACGCTTTTGCTGTCCACCCGATAACTCACCCATCTTTTTATCAAAGGTGTCAATACCAAGCTTCGTCAAAATCATCCTCGCTTTTGTATTGACATCCCAAGCAGACTTCGCATCCATTTCATTTTGCAAACGCGAAAAATTCTCTTGGTATGCGATCGAAGCAGGATTGTTCGTCAATTCCGTTAATGCATGTTCGTATTCTAAATTTAGTTGAAGAATCGGTGCATCAGATGTAAAAACGGTTTCCATCACCGTTTTCTCTGCATCGACTTCTGGGTCTTGCGCTAAATAGGTGATTGTATATTTATTCGGATGTTCTTTCGTTATCGTATCAGCTTCTTCGACACCGGCTATGATTGAGAGTAGAGTTGACTTCCCTGTTCCATTCACTCCAATTAGTCCTACTTTTTCCCCTTTACCAATGGTGAATTCGATGTTTTTAAATAATGTTTTTTCTCCAACAGTCTTCGTTAAACCTTCAATAATCAATTGACTCATTTGAACACATCCATTTCTACTAACAACTCTCTTCATCATAACGTATCTCTACAACTTTTTGAATGTATAGCGCTTGGTACTTTGAAATATCAGTTCCCCATTATTCATGTGCATGAAGTGGTTTTTCTCGGGGAAGATACTTCTGTCAGCCGATTATTTTTCATACATACAACAAGAAATGAAAATATTTACAAATCTTATTTTTAAAATAAATCAAATGACTAAAAAGGCATTAATTTCAGCATTAAATGAAATTTAAATTTGGAAATATTTATTTTGACATTACAAAATCATTATTTATATAATAATGCAATACGAAAAGGAGGCAAATTCTCAATGTCGCAATTTACAAAAAAAGAGATCGTAGAAAGCGTTCCGCAATCTGGTTTCTTTGGGCAACCAAAAGGATTGTTTACGTTGTTTTTCACAGAATTTTGGGAACGTTTTTCATATTATGGAATGAGAGCTATCCTCGTTTTTTATATGTATTACGAAGTTTCAAAAGGCGGGTTAGGATTAAGTGAGTCGACAGCTTTAGCGATTGTTTCGATTTACGGCTCATTAGTGTATATGTCCGGAATTATTGGTGGCTGGCTCGCTGACCGGGTTTTCGGAACGTCAAGAGCTGTTTTTTATGGCGGAATTTTAATCATGCTTGGGCATATCGTCCTTGCGTTACCTGGTAGTTTGACGCTGTTCTTTATTTCCATGGGGTTAATTGTTCTAGGGACAGGTCTTCTCAAACCAAACGTGTCAACGATTGTCGGAGATATTTATAGCGAAGACGATGTACGGATTGACTCCGGTTTCAGTATATTTTATATGGGTATCAACATGGGGAGCTTCATCGCACCGTTAACAGTTGGTACACTCGGCTTAAAGTACAACTTCCATCTCGGATTCGGTCTTGCGGCAGTAGGGATGTTCGCAGGTCTCGTACTTTTTGTTTTAACGAAGAAGAAAAATTTAGGTTTAGCCGGCACGCAAATTGCCAATCCTTTATCGCCGGTAGAACGAAGTAAATATTTAAAGATTTTCCTAAGTGCTATTGTTGTGCTCTCCATCCTCATTTTTGTATCCGCACAACAAGGTTGGCTAACATTTACGTCATTCATTGCACTCGTAGGTGTATTAGGTTTCTTAATTCCATTCACGTACTTCTTTGTCATGTACCGGAGTAAGAAGACGACTGCGGATGAAAAATCCAGAATTCTTGCTTATATCCCACTGTTCCTTGCATCCGTTATGTTTTGGGCGATCGCTGAACAAGGTTCTACGATTCTTGCACTTTATGCGGACAAGCGAACAAACTTGGATGCGCTAGGATTCCATATTGAACCTGCTTGGTTCCAATCATTGAATCCATTGTTCATCTTCACGCTCGCACCTGTTTTTGCATGGCTATGGATTAAAATGGGCAAACGTCAACCGACGATCCCACAAAAATTTGCATTCGGAATCTTGTTTGCAGGTCTTTCATTCATCGTCATTTTAGTACCAGCATTTTTAGGCGGATCCGACACACTTGTCAATCCGATTTGGCTCGTACTTAGTATCTTCATCGCTGTGCTAGGTGAACTCTGTTTATCACCAGTAGGACTTTCTGCTACAACAAAATTAGCGCCTGTAGCTTTCTCTGCACAAACGATGAGTTTATGGTTCCTATCAAATGCTGCCGCTCAAGCATTGAATGCTCAAATTGTACAGTTTTACTCACCCAAAAATGAAATGATGTATTTTGGTGTAATCGGCGGAATTGCGATCGGTTTAAGTATTCTTTTATTCGCCATCTCCCCTATTATTCTTAAATACATGAAAGGTATTAAATAAATAAGCTTGTTTTGATTAAGATTGCATGAAGGACAATTTGCCCTTCATGCAATTTTTTTTGGTTTAAAAGAGTCGAGTTATGATAGAGCTGACCGGCATTTTGAATGTTTTATTTGACCGTGAGCACTTGAATGTGGAGGTAACGGGCATTTAGACGTGTTCTATTTGACCGCGACCACCGGAATATGGAGATGACGGGCATTTAGAAGTGTTCTATTTGACCGTGAGCACCGGAAAATGAAGGTAACGGTCACTTAAAAGTATTCTATTTACCCGCGAGCACTGAAATATGGAGATAACGGTCACTTAGAAGTATTCTTTTTACCCGCGAGCGCTGGAATATGGAGATAACGGTCACTTAGAAGTATTCTATTTACCCGCGAGCACTGCAATATGGAGATGACGGACATTTAGAAGTGTTCTATTTGACCGTGAGCGCCGGAAAATGAAGATAACGGTCACTTAAAAGTATTCTATTTACCCGCGAGCACTGAAATATGGAGATAACGGTCACTTAGAAGTATTCTATTTACCCGCGAGCACTGGAATATGGAGATAACGGTCACTTAGAAGTATTCTATTTACCCGCGAGCACTGGAATATGGAGGTAACGGTCACTTAGAAGTATTCTATTTACCCGCGAGCACTGCAATATGGAGATAACGGTCATTTAGAAGTGTTCTATTTGACCGCGAGCACTGGAATATGGAGCTAACGGGCATTTAGAAGTGTTCTATTTGACCGTGAGCGCCGGAAAATGAAGGTAACGGTCACTTAGAAGTATCCTATTTACCCGCGAGCTCTAGAGAATGAAGATAACGGGCATTTAGACTTGCTCTATTTGACCGTGAGCACTGGAATACGGATCCAACGGGAAATTAGCCTAAAAAACCATACAGCTAATAACACGGTTTATCCTCCCTTACATCAATGAATCTGACATAACAGCCATTCTACAGAGACAATACAGCGTCCCTTCTATTTCGTCGTGGCCGTCAATACATTAGAGTAGCATCGGTATTCACTTCATCTGAAAAGAGGTTCTGTATTGATTATTGGCTTAACGATTATTCTACTGATGGTGCTATTTTTGCCGTTTATAAGCCGTTCGATTGAACATAACTTGGAGTTATTTCTATTAGTAATGGGTGTCGTAGCGGTAATTGTTGCAGACGTGCTAACGGGTGAGTTGCTTCGTAAAGCACTTGCCGAACCGCTCCACATTTCACTCGCAGTCATTGTCGCAGGCATCTTATTCAGACTTCTTCATCGTCCATTTAGTAAATCTGTTAGAAAGTTAGGGACGATTATTCCGTTTCGTTTGTTCGTTGCATTGATTATCATCATACTTGGTTTGCTTTCAAGCGTGATCACAGCAATTATTGCAGCGCTTGTTTTAGTAGCAATCGTAACCGTTCTTGGATTACCACGCAAAGATGCCATCCGTTTTGTCATACTTGCCTGCTATTCAATCGGATTAGGCGCAGTGTTGACACCAATCGGCGAACCGTTGTCAACAATTGCAACAAGTAAATTGGACGCTGACTTCTTTTATTTGTTTCGGTTGATTGGCCCTGCCGTCATACCCGGCGTGCTCGCGTTCGGTCTATTGGCAGCTTGTATCGTCCGCCCTCCCGAACGTCCAATGCACATAAAAGAGAAGCCAAAGCACGACAAACCTTTGGACATTTTCACTCGAGGCGTTAAAGTATATGTATTTGTTATGGCGTTGACTTTTCTTGGGGCTGGATTTGAACCTTTCATCCGTACCTTGTTACTCGACATTCCCCCTACAACACTGTACTGGCTCAATATGATTTCAGCTGTTTTAGACAATGCAACACTGGCCGCTGCAGAAATTAGTCCTGAAATGGAAGAAGCAACGATTCAATCCATTTTGTTAGGGCTGTTAATTAGCGGCGGAATGTTGATCCCCGGAAATATCCCCAACATCATTACAGCGAATAAACTACAAATTACAAGTGGCGAGTGGGCAAAGTTTGGGATTCCAGTTGGACTTGTGACGATGATTTTGTATTTTATCGGTATCATTCTATTCGTTTGACCTAGCTACTATCGTAAAAAAACCTGGCCCTTTACATAAGGACCAGGTTTTCTAAATGCTGTTATTTCTTTTTCGTCAAACGTCCAAGTGCAAACGCGCCTGCCGCTAAGCCGATCATCGTGTTTGTCTTTTTGTTAAATACTTGTTTGACAATCAAATTCATATTTTGTGGACGTTCAGCAAGTCTACGCATGAAGTAGCCGTACCAATCTTGTCCAAAAGGAACGTACGTACAGAAATTGTAGCCTTCTTTCGCTAATTCGAGTTGCATATCTTTTCTGAAGCCATATAACATTTGGAATTCAAACTTGTCATTTGAAATGTTATGCTCTTTCACAAAACGTTTCACATGATTAATAACATTATGGTCATGCGTAGCGATGGACGTGAATTTACCATTCAATAAATGCCATTCAATCAACTTAATGTAGTTTTCATCAATTGTTGCCTTATCTTGATACGCATATTCTGCAGGCTCTTTGTATGCACCTTTAACAATGCGAAGACGGTAATTTTTATGTTTATGCAAATCTTCTTCCGCGCGGAAAAAGTATGCTTGAATAACGGTACCAATGTTATCATAATCCGCCGAAAGTTCATCCAACAAATCAAAAGATGGTTGTAAACGTCCATAGTCTTCCATATCGAAGTTTACAAAAATACCATACTTGTGCGCAGCTGCGACAATTTCTTGGATATTGGATTTACAGAAATCATAATCGATATCTAAGCCTAATTGGGAAGGCTTCAACGAAATATGTGCATCTACTTCGTTTTCATGGATCGCTTCAACTACTGCAAGAATTTGTTCTTTCGCAGCAAGCGCTTCTTCTTTTTCGAAAACAAACTCGCCTAAATTATCGACAGTACAAGAAATGCCATGTCTGTTCAATTCTTTAATGCTCTCGATTGTCTCTGCAATGTTTGTGCCAGCAACAACATGTTGTGCGCCCATTTTCAAACCATATTTTTTCGCTGCGCTATTCAAAAATTGATTTTGAGATAGGCCGATAAAGAAATCTTTTAACATTTCCATTACTCCTCGACATAAATATTATTTTTCCTCCTGCATTATATCACAGCATTCGCTAATCGACACCGTATTAAGCCAGAAAAAGAATATTGAATAATTTACCACCCACATAGTAAACAACCAATTATTCTCAGTATCCGTTGAAATTGAGAGAACTTCTATTTTCAGTATTTCAAAAATCTTTGTTTTTCATGAAACTTTATGGTTAAATTAATGAGAGAGGAAAACAGATGTTTGAATTTAGGGGGGCTTTTTGTGACAGAGAAAACAATTTTTGAGTTATTACATACGATTGAAAAAGTAACACATAAAATGCTAGTACGCTGGCGCCAAGCATCAAATATCGACCTAGGGATTTCACACATCCTTGTCCTTCATGAATTGAAAACACACGGTGAATGCAGACCATCTGATTTAGCGAAAAATTTGAATTTCACACCTGCTTCCTTGACGCATTTATCAACAAAACTGACAAATCAAAAGCTGATTTCAAGACGACAAGATGAGTCAGATCGCCGAACGACTTACTGGGCGATTACTGATAAGGGCAAAGAAATCTTAAATGAAGCACATGAAAATGGACAAAATGTGCGGAAGGACTTGTTTTCCCATTTATCTGAAGAAGAACGACTTGCAATGTTAACCATATATAAAAAACTAGATGATGCGTTAAACTAAACTACAACAATAAAACCGGCAGAATCGAGAGCGGAAAGACCTCGTTTCTGCCGGTTCATTTATGATGTCAATTCTGCTCTTTTATACCCCAGGAATTGTTTCTCCAGCAACGCACCTAACGAAAAGATCGCGTCTTCATTCCCGTTCTTCCCTATGATTTGTAGCCCGATTGGCATGCCGTCTTCGTCTATTCCAATTGGTATCGTCAATGCCGGCAAACCCCATGTGTTGGCATACGCTGTAAAAGGCATGTATTGCAAAAATGTTTTTTGAATCGAAAAAATCTCTTTGTATACGACATTATGCCGAGGCGCCGCTGTATGATAAACCGGCATGATCAGCAGTCGGTGTTCCAAGTACGCTTCTAACAGCTTATCTCCTTCTGCTAACTCATTTCTCATTTCACTGATTCTTCGATGAGAAGGTTTAAATAGAGCAGCTCCAATGAGTGCCCAAGATAAGTAGCGGTGAATGTCGGCATTTCCTTTCCACAGCTCTTTCACAAACGCAATATGCGGACTGCGTGAACGAGAACCGAACGCATGACTCGACGTAGCCTTTCCTCCATCAATCGACATAATTTCCTGCCAAAGCAGTGCTGACTGATCTAGTAAAGGAACCGCTTCCCTCTCCGTAGAAAATTTATCCTTTAAAAATACATACACATCGTTCAACAGCTTACTCGTTCGAGCAGAAAGCGGATAATTTGTTGTACGGAATACATTAAGTGTGAATGAATCTAAAGATTGTTCTACGATGCTTTTATCACTAATTATGGAATAGAGCAGTTTCGCATCTCTAACCGACTTTGCGATTGGCCCAATTCCAAGCATGCGTTGTTGTAAGTCATTGTCGACGTAAGGAAAGCTCCCGTCTTGTGATACACTTCCATTCCCAGATTTAAAGCCAATGACGCCATTAAAATGACTAGGAAATCGAATCGAGCCCCCGATGTCCGAACCGAGTCCTACGGCAGCACATCCTAATGCAATTGCAGCCCCTTCACCACCACTCGAACCTCCTACCGTGCGATCGAGGTTCCAAGGATTATTCGTCCGACCATATAATTTATTGTCTGTCTCTTGGCAAAAGCATAATTCGGGTGTATTCGTTTTGCCTAAAATAATGGCCCCTTCCGCTTTCAAACGATTTACGACTTCTGCATCTTCATCAGGTACGAAACCTTTTAACCGTTGTAATCCACCCGTTGTTTGCATGCCCATTACATCGAAAGATTCCTTCATACTAATCGGTACGCCGAATAATGCCCCTTTCGCTTCTCCAGTTGCAAGCAAACGGTCTGCCTCTTCCGCTTCTTGAAGTGCTACTGAAAAACGAGCCTCAGTCAGGAAGTTAACAGCCGGATTTGTATCTTGAATCCGTTGTATGTATGTTTCTGTAATCTCGGTAACTGTCATCTGTTTTTGTTCGATTAACTCTTTAATGCTGACAGCATCTGCGTCCAAAACGTTAACAGTTTTATCTTTTATCAACACATCCCCCACTTGTCTCATCCCCCTCTTTAAATTGTTCCATTTTATTCATTATAATGAAAGTTAGAACAAGAGACAATTGCAGGATTGGAGGAAATGAAATGGACACATCTTTCGACAGTCCACTTCACTCCTCGAGATCCTTTTACAGATTCAGAAAGATGACGATAAGAATAAGCAGGAAAGAACCTCCTAATGCAGCCCATTGACCACCATCAGGATTTTCTGGCCGACTATCCCATTTCTGCATACGCTTCATCTCCTTTCTGATTACCTGCTAGTAAAACTATTGCCGACAAACTTTTTGATTAAACAATACCGCTAACCAATCGGTAGCTTATGGTAAACTGATTGGTAGAACGGAGGCCATTCTATGAAATTATTTATCGTGAACCCTGCTTCTGGAAACGGTCGTGCATTGAATCACTGGAAACAACTCCAACTCATTTTGGATCAGAAAACCGTTGACTACCAAATGGTTCTTTGCACAGACATCGCAACAACACAGCGCACCATTGAAGAGCGCATACACACGCTCCCTATCGATGCAGTCGTCGTTATTGGAGGCGACGGAACCATCAACGGTGTCGTACAAGTATTGGCATACTTAGATATACCGCTTGCCGTCTTTCCGAGCGGATCCGGTAATGACATTTGCCGTAATTTTGCTTTATCCAACGAGCCGAATGCTTTCGTTGAAAAGTTACTCGAACGCTCGATTGTTTCGGTTGATTTGCTACGAGTAAATGATCGATATGGTGTCACGGTCGCCGGAATTGGTTTAGACGCGAAAATTGGTGCACGTGCAGAAACATCTACCTATAAAAAGTGGCTGAACCATATGAATAAAGGTGCTTTTGCGTATACAGTCGCTGCATGCATTGAATTTTTTCTGTATAAACCATTTACAGCAACGATGAAAATCGACGGCGTAGAACGTACTATTTCCAAACTATGGCTGCTTGCTGTAGGTAACTGCAGCACATATGGTGGCGGTATGGTCATTTGCCCGGATGCCGATCCTACAGATGGTTTTCTCCAATTGACGATGTTACATTCAGCAACACGACAAAAAATCATCACATCTCTCTTCCCTGCCCTGTTACGAGGAAAGAAAATTGTGCAGGAAGAAGTGTCTTATCAATCTGCCAGACAGATTTCGATTGACGCAAATCGAATCGTCCCAATTGTCATTGATGGTGAAGTTCATTATTCCGATCGATATGCGATCTCAATTGCACAAGGAGCATTACAAGTACTTCTTACTGGCAATCAGAAGGATAATCTTTTCATAAAGAAAACGCTTACATAATTAATTGAATTCCCAGTATTGAACAATTCCTTAAAATTCATATTCAATTTAGAACAATCTTATGTTAATTCCTCCACTTTCATGTTATTATAATTAAATCTTTATGAAGTAACGGAAGGAATGAGCGTATGACGAAATTAGCGAATAGTAAACCTAAAACGGTACATGTGGAAGATATCTTGATTGCCAATCAATTGCTAAAAGATGTTGTGTCCCACACACCGCTGCAAAAAAATGAACGACTCTCTGAAAAATATGATTGCCACGTCTATATTAAACGCGAAGATCTGCAACATGTGCGCTCGTTCAAACTACGAGGAGCTTACTACAAAATGAAGCGAGTGGAGCACGAAGCGAGAGAGAATGGCGTAGTTTGTGCTAGTGCAGGTAACCATGCGCAGGGTGTCGCATACGCCTGTGCCCACTTAGAGATTAGCGGCAAGATCTTTATGCCCCAAACGACACCGAAACAGAAAGTCAACCAAGTACGAATGTTTGGTAGGAATTATGTCGAAATCATCTTAGTCGGCGATACATTCGATGATTCTTTTGCGCATGCCATGGATTGTGCAACGAGTGAAAATCGAATTTTCATCCATCCTTTTGACGATGTAGACATCATTGCAGGTCAAGGGACGGTCGCTGTTGAAATTATGAATGATGTCGAAGAGCCGATCGACTTTGTATTTGGCAGTATCGGTGGTGGCGGATTGATGTCCGGAGTGAGTACGTATATTAAGAACCTGTCTCCTACAACGAAGATGATTGGTGTTGAACCCGAGGGCGCTCAAAGTATGCTCGCTTCATTTAAAAATGGAGAAGTCACTTCGCTGGAAACAATTGATAAATTCATTGACGGAGCTGCTGTGAAATGCGTTGGTCAAAAAACGTATGATATTTGTCGACAATATGTCGATGCAATCGTCAGTGTCCCTGAAGGAAAAGTGTGTACGTCCATTTTGGAATTGTATAATGAGCATGCAATCATTGCTGAACCTGCAGGCGCGCTACCTATCGCAGCACTTGATTATTATAAAGAGCAGATTAAAGGAAAAGCCGTTGTTTGTGTCATTAGCGGCGGGAATAATGACATCGGCAGAATGCAGGAAATTAAAGAGAAGTCGTTATTGCACGAAGGGCTCCTTTATTATTTCATCATCAATTTCCCACAACGTGCTGGTGCCCTTCGGCAATTCTTGGATTCCGTTTTAGGTCCGGATGATGACATTACGACATTTGAATATACAAAGAAGCATAATAAGGAAAACGGGCCAGGACTTGTTGGCATCGAAGTGAAACGCAAAGAAGATTATGACGGCTTGTTGGAACGTATGCGACAAAACGGCTTCCCTTTTACGGAAGTGAACAAAGATAGTACGTTGTTTGAGTTGTTGATTTGACTAAAATAAACCTGCAAACAACGTTTCTCTAGTTGTTTGCAAGTTTATTTATTTATTAAAAATCGAGAGTTTCTTATTTCTACTTGGAAAATCATAATATTGTTCACTAAATTACGTCATATCTCATGTGTGCCCGTTATAACTTACAAAGTTGTTACATTGTTTAATATAACGCACCACTCCCAGCGAAACTCATTTATTTTGGGGAAAGTAAAAAAGAGCAGCACATGCCGCCCTTCTGATTTTTACCACACACTATTCTTTTACAATAATTAAATTGATAGGCCCAGTATTGCTGGATGA
This sequence comes from Sporosarcina sp. OR05, assembly GCF_041414805.1. NCBI lineage: Bacteria > Bacillati > Bacillota > Bacilli > Caryophanales > Caryophanaceae > Sporosarcina > Sporosarcina sp. OR05. The sequence continues at coordinate 110,389 of NZ_JANKJL010000012.1, forward strand.
TTTGTCTATTTTAAATTTGGAATCCTCTCTTTTAATCTGTAAAGGACCATACATTTTTTCAGTTTCACTTAGTGAAACACTACCAAACCAATATACATAGTTTTGAATGCTTTCTCCTTTACAAAATAGAATAAGTACACGATCATCTCGATATGCTATAGAAAAATCACTAATTCGATTCACGGAAATGCCATAATTATTCTTTATCCTCGTTTTTTCCGTATATGGAGTGACTAAGATTATATTTTCCCAATCACCATTTACTGCTTTACTAAAATTAACATATTCATCCTGTTGAACTTCTTTTTCAATCTTTGAGCGAATCATATCGTTTTCATTTATTTTATAAATATTATACGCTACCACTGCTATTGTTATAGTTAAAGAAAAAAAACAAACACTTAAAAAGTTTTTGGGATTTTAAACTCATTTTTTAGCTCCTGTACTATTTGTATTTACTAAAGATGTTTTCACACCAATGTCAGTTCCACGGAATCTTTTCATTTCACCTTTTTTTACAGCTTCATTTATCATCTGAAGTGCCATTCTATCGAACAAATCAGCATTACCTGCAAATTGTGCGAGTTTAGGACCATAGCTGATTCCAACATCGTTATTATTCGAGTCCATACTTCTTGCTAATGCAGTATAATTAGGACTTGGAAAGTCATTTTCATGGGCTATTCCAAATCTCCTCGAAAAATCAGAACCTGCAACCCCAGCTGAAGAAACAGCCATCCACAAAGAATGTCTAAATGCATCTGCATTATCATCTTCTCCACCTGAATAATACTTTTGATAATGATTCATAGCGAATTTAGCTGCAGATAAAACAGCTATACCTTTCACTAAACTCTCGTTAAACACATTCTTTTCATTAGGACCTAATTTGTCTTTTATTATTGGCAAGTCACCATAAGAGAATGGTGAAATATCTGGACTTGCATTTATTAATTCTCCATCTGCGTTGATAATATATAATTCAATCCCTCGTATTATTACTTCTGCCTTTAACAAATTATTCAATTCATCTTCTGAAAAGTCAGGGTTTTCATTTTGCTTTTCCCGAGAATACCTCTCCAAACTATCAATATCTAGCTTTTCAACTATTGAAGCATAGTCAATATCTTGCTTTGATACTTCAATATAATTGAAGTCGTTATTCAAATTGTTAGACGTTGATTCAAGTGCCAAAGCATTCACATTAGTAGACATTAATGTGATGACAGCTACAGCTAAACAGGTTGAAAAAAGTTTGTTTTTCATTTATTCCTCTCTTTTTTTAAGTAATACTTATATTTATCAAAGGACCTTATTTAGTATTATGAGTAATATTATACCATAAATGAGTTAACGTCATATAAATTTAGTTAACTCATCAGCGCGATTTAAATGTATGTTTGGTAATTAAATGTCTAACTCTTTAATTCCCTGGACTATGAGAATGTCCAGGTTCTGCAACACATCTACGGTTATGTCTAGTTCTTAAGATATTCTGAATGTAACATAATACATAAAATGTTACATTCGTTTAATTGATTCTATTTGAGATTTTCACTTGAAGAAGGGTGAGGTTAGGTTAGTTTAACAATATGTTACATTCAAAAACTATGATTTTATTGGGTTTGAATGAGGGGAAGAAAATGATAAAGACAGGTAGTGAAAAAGAAGAAATCAAAGACGTACAACAACGAGAACTTTCAAATAGTAATAATGATACTAATCATCCAAAGGAATCAATATGAGCATTTGTTGGTGAAAAAGAAATTTGTCAGTTTCAGAATATTCTATTTTTATGTAGTATCAGCTACAGTGTCAAAAGCACTAAACAATAGAGGATTGGCAAAGGAATGTATATTTTCC